>NZ_CP069396.1:11979316-12287982 GCF_016887565.1 Archangium violaceum | reverse complement strand
TTCGTACAGTAGAGAGCGACCTTGCATCCTACGCAGTCGTCCCATCTGGTGAAAGACTCCTCTTCCTCGGGAGTCATCGGTGATCGAGGATCAGGGGGTTCATTCATGGTTCTTCCTTCACCATACGGTTCTGTTTGGACCACTCATCGGCTGCTTTGTTGTACATATCCGCCGCCTCGCGTGGATATGTCTGCTCGTTGCAGGTGCGCCGAGCAAACAAGACGGCAACGCCTACAGCCGCCTCGCGTCGTTCCAAAGCGCGGGAAGAATCCGCCGGTTCGGTGAACGCTCCACCGGTGCGTCCGGTGGTTGCCACGGCTGTCCGGGCGCCGATGCGCCAGCGCCTGGCGGGGTGTATCCGGGATGGGGGAATTGGGGGACGGGAGCCCGCGCAGGAGAGGGAAGCCTGGCGGCCTGATGCAGGTGGGCGGACCCAATGCCGCCGGTGGTGCATCCGGTCAGGAGCAAGGCGAGAACCGGGTGTTTCAGGCCTGGGCGCATGGACACATCTAGCGCAGCGCCGCGAGGGCCGCGCCGACCTTCGCCACCGTCACCGACACGGGCGTCGTCACCTCCGGGGCGAAGATGGCCACGCGGAGCTCCTCGAAGGCCCACCGCAGCTCCCGCGCCGCCTCCTGGTCACGCACGGTGGCGCGCCTGGCGAGGAAGGTCTCCCACAGGGGGGTGAAGGGCTCGGCCTTCCCCGCGTCCTTGCCGGGGTTCGTCACCGCACGCGCCAGCCGTGCCTGGGCCGCGCGGAGGTAGCGCGGGTAGTCCAGCAGGCGCGGGAGGGGAATCCACTCGATGAGGTTCGCGGGGAACAGGTGCCCGAGCTGCGAGCGGATGTCCCGCACGGCCGCCGCGCCGCTCGGCCCCTTTGATGCTGCCTTGAGTGCGGCGAGCGTCGCGGCGAGCGCCGAGGAGGTGGCCATGACGGCCTCCGCCCAGTCCCGGGCCGCACCCTCGATGCGCGGCGAGCCCTCACGGACGAGCGCCTCGAAGGCCTCCTTCGTGCGGGGCAGCGGCGCGCCCGGTGCGAGCTTGAACGCATCGTCGACGCCGCGTGCGAGGACGAGCGCCCGGAAGGCGTCGGCCTGGCCCCGCGCGGGCGGCGCACCGTCCAGGGACGGGAAGGGCAGCGGCATGCGCGCGGCGCTCACCGCCACGTGTCCACGCGCGGCGAGCATCAGGAGCCGGCGGACCCCCGTGCGCGTCACCGCGTCGGCGGCGGAGGATGTCTCGAGCAGCACCAGGTCCACGGCGGCACCCCGGTCGACGAGCGCGGGGTAGCTGCGGAGCTCGAGCCCACCGACCCGCCGGGTGACCACGGGGGGCAGCTCTCCGAAGGTCCAGGCCGTCAGCCCCTTGCGCTCCCAGTCCGAGACCGGTGCCACGCTGCGCAGCGCCGCCCGGGCACGTCCCCCGTGTTGCTCGAGCAGCGCGTCGGCGTCGCGGCTGCGCGCGAGCTCCTTTCCCCGCTCGTCGAGCACCCGGAGCGTGATGCGCAGGTACGGCGCCACGGCATCCGCCCGGAGGGACTCCTCGGGCAGGTCCACGCCGCACAGCCGGGACACCGCACGCGCGAGCGCTGGAATCATCGGCCCGCGGAAGGGTACCAGCTCCTTCTCGAGACGGTCGACCAGGTCCGGCACCGGCCCCAGCTGCTTGCGCTGGGCGCGGGGGACCTGCTCGAGCAGGGCGGTGAGCTTCTCCCGCTGCCACCCGGGGATGGTCCAGTCGAGCTCTCCCGGGACCAGCTGGGCGAGCAGCAGCAGCGGCACGCTCAGGGTGATGCCGTCGTCCTCGGCCGCGGGGTCGAAGGTGTACGTCACCGGCACGGACGCGCCGTGCAGGGTGAGGGCGTCCGGGTAGTGCGCCGGGGACAGGCCCGGGTCGTGCGCGAGGGCATCCTCCATCGAGAGGACGAGCACGTCGGGGTCGGCCGCCTCGGCCTTGCGGCGCCAGGCCTCGAAGCTCGCCCCGTCCGTCACGTCCGCCGGGACGCGCTGGTCGAAGAACGTCAGCAGCGCCTCGCTGTCGAGCAGCTCGCTGCGCCGGGCCTTGTCCCGCAGGCGTGCCACGCGCTCGAGCACCTGGCGGTTCTTCTCCTGGAACGCCCCCCGCGTGCGGTACTCGCCGCGCACCAGGGCATGCTCGAGGAACATCAGCCGTGCCCGCTCCTTGTCCATGCTGGCCAGGGCCACGGGGCGCTCCTTGTAGACCTGCAGCCCGAAGAGGGTCGCGCTCTCCTTCACCACGGCGCGCGCGGACTTCTCCGACCAGTGCGGTTCGGAGTGGCTGCGCTTGAGCAGGTGGGGGGCCGCCGCCGCGAGCCACTCCGGGTCGAGCTTCGCCACGGTGCGCGCGAACAGCTGGGACGTCTCCACGAGCTCGAACGCCATCACCCAGGCAGGGGGCTTCTTCGCGAGCGCCGACGAGGGGTGAACCATGAAGCGCGTCTGCTTCGCGCCCGTGTAGTGGCGCTGCTCCGGATTCCACTGGCCGATGCGGGACAGGAGCCCGGTGAGCAGCGCCTGGTGCAGGGCGTCCCCGCGCGCCGGGGCGCCCTGGCCCTTGCGCGGCAGGCGCAGCTCGCGGACGGTCTCCTCGAGCTGGCGCTGGACGTCCCGCCACTCGCGCACCCGCAGGAAGGACAGGAAGTTGTCCCGGCACACGCGCCGCAGGTGGGACGTCCCCCGGCCCTCGGCCTCGCGCACGAACGCCCACAGCTTGAGCAGGCCCGTGAAGTCCGAGTGCTCGTCTCGGAAGCGCCGGTGCAGCTCGTCCGCCTTCTGCGCGAGCTCCCGTGGCCGCTCGCGCGGGTCCTGCAGGTTGAGCGCCGCGGCGACGATGAGCACCTCGTCCAGGCACCCGTACTCGGCGCCGGCGAGAATCATCCGCGCGATGCGCGGGTCCACCGGGAAGCGCGCGAGCTGGTGCCCGAGCGGCGTCAGGGTGCGCTCCTTGCCCTCGATGGCCCCGAGCTCCTCGAGCACCCGCCAGCCCTCGGCGATGGACTTCGGCTGGGGCGGGTCGAGGAAGGGGAAGTCCTCGACGTCACCGAGGCCGAGGGACTTCATCCGCAGGATGACCCCCGCGAGCCCGGTGCGCTTGATTTCCGGGTCGGTGAAGGCTGGCCGCGTGGTGAAGCCCGCCTCGTCGTAGAGGCGCACGCAGACGCCATCGCGCACGCGGCCGCAGCGCCCTTTGCGCTGGTCGGCGCTGGCCTGGGAGACCGGCTCGATGTGCAGGCGGGTGGTGCCCGAGCGCGGGTCGTAGCGCGACAGGCGCGCCACCCCCGTGTCCACGACGTACACGATGCCCGGGATGGTGACCGACGTCTCGGCCACGTTGGTGGCGAGGATGACCCGGCGCTCGGGGATGGTGGCGAAGACGCGCGCCTGCTCGGCGGCCGACAGGCGCGCGTACAGGGGCTGCACCACCGTGCCGCGGAGCTCGCGCGCGTTCAGGGCATTCTCGGTCTCGCGGATTTCCCGCTCGCCGGGGAGGAACACGAGGACGTCCCCGTCCGGGTCGAGCGAGAGCACGTCGGCCACCGCATCGGCGACGGAGTCGGCGAGCTCGGCGTCCTCGGGGGGAGGCTCGTAGAGCACGTCCACCGGGAAGGTACGGCCCTCCACATGGATGACCGGAGCTCCCCCGAAGAACCGCGAGAAGCGCTCGGTCTCGATGGTGGCCGAGCTCACCACCACCTTGAGGTCGGGGCGCCTGGGGAGGATGCGCTTGAGCCACCCGAGCAGGAAGTCGATGGTGAGGCTGCGCTCGTGGGCCTCGTCGAGCACGATCGTGTCGTAGCGTCTCAGGAGCGGGTCGCCGTGAATCTGCGCGAGCAGGACGCCGTCGGTCATGAACTTCACGGCCGTCCGCCGGGACGAGCGGTCCTCGAAACGAATCTGGTAGCCGACGTCCGTGCCCAGCTCCGTGCCGAGCTCGCGTGCCACGCGCGCCGCCACGCTCGTCGCGGCGATACGCCGGGGCTGGGTGACGCCAATCTGGCGTGGGCGGCCGCGCCCCATGGCGAGCAGGACTTTCGGCAGCTGCGTCGTCTTCCCCGAGCCGGTGGCCCCCGCGACGATGACGACCTGATGGGCGGCGATGGCCGCGGTGATGTCCTCCACCCGGCTCGAGATGGGGAGCTCGGGGGGGAAGTGCAGGATGGGCAAGTCGCCGGGGATGGGGACGGTTGAGTCGCCGGACATGGCGGCAAGACCTAGCACCGAAGCGCACGCTCCGCCCCAGATGAAGCGTGTGGGCGCCTGCACGCTCGGGGGGCGAGCTTCAGCGCCGCGCTATTTCTCCGCGGGCGGCCTCCCCCTCTCCCTCTTCATCCCTCCCAGTGCGGTGGGCCCCGCGCCGCCGCCACGCGCGGCGCGCACGTCCTCCGCGAGCCGGGTGCCACACACCTGATACCCGGCCCCTCAGAGCGATACCAGGTGTGTGGCACCACGTCTGGCCCCGCGGGCTGGCGTCGGCAGGCCACCTCCGGGCGTGCCTCCTTCAGGAGTGGTGCGCCACCGCGGCCTTCACCCAGCGCAGGATGCTCGCCTCGTCGAGGTCCGCGGCGCTGCGCACCTTGAGGTGGCGCATGGTCTTCCCGGTGCCCTCGAGCTTTCCTTCCGGGTCGTCGAGCTTCTCCGGGGGCGCCATGATGCTGAGGGCGGCGTAGGTCGTCGAGGTGTAGAGCGCACAGAACCCGCCCTTCAGCTGGTAGTAGGGCATGCCCCACTTCATGGACTCGCTGGCGCCGGGGGCGGCCTTCTTCACCAGGGCACGCAGGGCCTCGAGGTGCTCGCGCCGCTCCGGGGGCTGCTGCGCGAAGAAGGCGTCCGCCGGGGCGCCGAGGTCCTCGCGGCGCAGGTATTGGCGGTCAGGGGTCTTCTTGGCGGCCGCGCCCTTGGCAGGCGCCTTCTTCGCGGCCGCGCCCTTCGCCGGGGTCTTCGCGGGCGTCTTCGCGGGCGTCTTCCTCGCGGCGCTCTTCCTCGCAGGGGGATTCTTCGTGGGTGTCTTCTTCCTGGGTGTCTTCTTCGCCATCGCCTTGCGTGCTGCCATCCGAGCCTCCGAGGCCCCGGACCGCCGGGGCAGGCGGGGAGGCTACCCCAGCAGCGGAGGGCGCATGGGTCGGAAGGTACGCTTCCAGCGGGTGGACGCATGGGCGGAACCGACCGAAGTCGAAGCTGCGTTTGAGGAAAGGGGCCCCCTCCAGCCGCGGCACGCGCTGCTTCCTCGCCGCCTGCGCCGGGGCGGCCGGGGCCTCAGCGGCCCGGTACCAGGTGTGTGGCACCTCATTCGGTGCCTGGGATGAATAGAGGGGCTGTTGGGAAGCGCGAGGCAGGCAGGCCCCGCCGAGGCATGCGTGGAAGAGGCGGTGGAGCCGTCCCTTCTGGGTGCCCGCGACGCCGGAGTGGATGACGTCGGGCGCACCGGTGCCTGTCGCGGGCCGGGCCCCTGCGACGCGCAACCTCCAGGCGGGCACGCCCCTACGCCGCCACTTCACCCCTCCCAGTCCGATGGGCCCTGCGCTGCTGCGTGGGCCCGCGAGGGTGTCAGAGAATTCGAGTGACGCGACCCGGCACGACACGCCTCTCCACCAGGCCCTCTTTCACCCCATGGGCCAGGACGTAGCGCAACCGCCCCACCAGCGCCGTGTCGTCCAGCACTGGCTCCGCTGAGTAAAGTGATCGGAAGCGAAGGTGAAGGCGTGCAGCCGCACGTTGCCGGCGCTCTGCTGGACGGCTCGCGCCAGCACCCCACCCACCACCTCGTTCACCTCCGCGCTGGGGCGCAGCAGCAGCCGTCCCTGGAAGCACCTGGACGTAACGAAGTAATAGCCCTCCTCTTGGAACATCCTCAGCGGCCAGCCCATCCCCATCCCCCACGAGCGAGTCGCCAAGCCCAATGCACCCGGCGAGCCAGCTTCAAGTCCTTGGAAAGACTTGGCGACTCGTAGGGATACCCGGTCTCGTTCCGTGGCTTGAGTCCCGCGTGTCGAATCCTTTGACACCCTCTCCGGGGGCGGGAGGAGTATTGAAAGAGAAGGCTGGTACAGAGGGGCCGAGGGCCGCTGACGGGTTGAGCCCGGGCTGTGCGCCAAGCCAGTGCAAGGGACCGTGCAGCCCACTTTGGGCACTCGCCTGCCCAGGCCGCCTTCCCATGAGGTGCGCGGCAGGGGCCTGGGCCTCTTTTGGTGGTGGCAGTTTGAGCCTCAACACCATGCGGCCTGGGATGGCCCCCGCGCTGGGGCCAGCCTCGCAGGTGCCGTGGACAAATCCAGCACTTTCCGGCTTATCTTCCGAGCCTTTGTGAGGATGACCTGAACCTCCCTCGGAAGGGAGGCGATGTCGTCGTTGCTGGTTGAGAGTTTGGCGGCCATGCCATGTCCTTCGGGGGAGAGCGAGGAACGGCACCACCCTATTCGAACGCTTCCACCCTGATAGAATGCTTTCTCACGATCCTGCCGGGTCAAACCGCTCGCTTTCTCTCAGAATCATTCATCCGTATCGCTCTCATCACCCGGTGCAGGAAGAAATTGTCTCAATTCGTCCGAGGTCTTCCATTCCATCACGCTTGCCACCGATAGGTTGTCTACGACAGGAGCCCTGCCGACGTAGTGGGCTGCTGTGAATTGGATCGGTAGGTTTCCGATTTGAATGGAGCCATCCGGAGCAAATATCAGAGCGACAGACGTGTTCCCGGCAGCGACCTGGGCTTCGATCTGAGACTTGACCCAGTCCACATCGAAGGGACCCGGACTTACGCGCGGGATTTGATGGAACACCGGGCCGATCAACTCCCCCAGGGCCTTGGGAAGCCGGGCGACGAGGTCTCGCAGTGCCTGGGTCTTCAGTTGGCCAACGGCTGCCTCCAATTCAGCAGCGCTCATCCTCGCGAAGCCCTGGATGTCAGGCGGAAGCAGGGCGATCGCATCCCGTTGGTCCTCTGGCGTGGAGAGGACATTGATGACGAAGGCTCGGGCCTCTTGTTCCAGTCCCGCAAGTTGTTCACCGGATAGCCACTGGGAGAAGGACTTGTTCATCAACCCGGCAAGCCTCTGGGCATTCGAAAAGAACATTCGATGAGGCTCGTTGTGCTCGAGGAATACATTAGCGAACCAAGCGATGAAGCCGGTCAATGATTCCGCACTCCTGGCCGGATTCGCGGAGAGTGGAAGCTTCAGGGGTGGTGGTTTCGTCTGGAGATCCTCGGCGACCATATAGCGGGCAACGATGTCTTGGAGGGCACTGAGCAGGTCTGCCTCCAACCACGCCAGTTGCCCTGCCAGAAGTTCCTTGACCTTCTCCTCCTGCGAATCCAGGTTGAGGCACAAGAGCGTCGCCCGCCCGATCAAGATGCCGAACTCGAAGATGGCCTCTGCCGTGAAGTGGCCGTGCGCGAAGAGCGCACGCCCCGACAGATAGCGAACGAGGGGAAGCCCGATTTCGGGTGCCCGCCAGTCCATGCCCGTTGTGTCCGTATAGGGCAGCACCTGCTCGCGAACGAGCGGATTCGTCACGAACTCGCGGACATGCTCACCCAGCACTCCCCAAAACTCCATCTCGACTGGAAAGCTGTTGGTCTCGATGTTTGCAACTGTCTGGTCCCAGGTCATCACCCCTTCAAAATCCGCTGTGCAAAACCGACTCAGGAACCTTTGGGCCCGTTTGGCCACGGTGTACAGGCTGGTGGGGTGGGCGCCCTCGTCGACTAGTCGGGTCAGGTGCTCCAGCAGGGGCCCACGTCTCACTTCCAGCGTCGCACCCTCACGAGCAGGCAGAAAGGTCCACGGATTCAGTACACATATCGTAATGCACCACCGTGAAGGAAGACCGCTGGAGGTCGAGCGCCATGCAAGGGTGAACCCCGATGAGCGATGGATGTCGCCATCCCGGGCGATCAGCTGAAGCGCAGTGGGCACATGGCGACCTACGTCCTCTGCCTTCTCATCGCTCTCGTACACGTATAGCGCTAGCGTCACCGTGAGGAGTGCATCCTCGGGGAGATTGGGCCACTGCAAATCGGTCCAGGCCGTTGGCAGGTGGAGGTGAAGCTTCCAGTCCTGTCCGCTGGTGTCCAACCTCAAACATAAGATGCGCCGGTGCTCCCACGCGATCATCTGGGAAATCGAGTGGTCGAGCAGTGCCGAGAACTCCGTGGACACGATGATGAAAGACAAGTCGAGGTCCGACAGGAACGGCAAGTGGTTCTTGAGTTCCTGCTCGTAGCCAAGAAGTTCAGTGATCGCCTCGCGCTCAGTCTGATCGCTGCGCTTCAACTCGACGAGGAGAAGCTCGCCAGCATCTTCACTCGCGAGGACCAGGTCTGGCCGGAGCCGGTGCGAGTCCAGGGAGACACTCTGGTTCGTGACGAGCAGGCGTGCTGCGGGGAGAGCCTCTAGGACAGCCCTTGCTGCGAGGACGCTCTTGCGCCGTAGGAGGTGGTCGAGCACGAGTGCGGGAATGTGCCGTTCTTCGTACTCGGGGGTGAACAGGCCCTTGAGCTTTTCGAGCCCGACGATGGTATCGCGCAGGCGCTCGTCTTTCACGAGTTGCTCGAACCACTCCTGGATGGTGTTTTCGAGGGGAGTCGCCATGCTCCAAGAGTTACCCACGGCCGGACGGGGGCAGCAAGAGGGGGATTGAGCGCAGTGCCTGCAGTTGCACCTTCCACTGGTGAAAGATGAGGTCGTTGTCCACCTCGACGATGTGGTCCTCATCAATGGTGTGCCAGTGGTCCTCGCCCGACAGATCTTGTCGATGGCGGCTCGGTCCTCAACACCACGCGGCCCGGAGTCGCCCCCCTGGAGCCAGCCTAGCAGGTGCCGTGGACAACCCCAGGTGCTCCAAAGAATCGCACGCCCCCTCCCGCTTCTCTCCGCACTTGAGCGCAGCCCGCTACTGCGCCAACTTCCCACTCAACTCCGCCAAGCCCGCTCGGGGAGTGGCGTACCTGGATAGCCTACGGCAGCCGCGTGCGACCGAACAGGCACACTCTTGCTCGAGGCTCCAGGCGGCGGATTCGATTCCCGCCGCCTTCAAGGAGGACCAGGCCGAGTACCAAGGCAGGTGCTACCTGCCGGTCTCGAAGGACCGGAGCCGTCCGCCCCAGTCCCTCCACCCGTGAGCCCCGACCACTTTCGGAGAGCTTCAGTTCAGCCCCAGGCCGCCGCTCACCTGGGCCTCGATGCGTCCCCGTGCTTCCCGCCTGGGATGAGCACCCAGGCGCACACCCCGCCCACCGCGCACAGCGCGGCGGAGAGCCAGAGCGCGCGATGCACGCCCGCGAGGAAGCCCGCCCCGACGCGGCCTGTGAGCCCGCACACCCCGGGGAGCAGTGCCACGGCCAGTAATCCCGCGATGCGCGCCACCGCGTTGTTGAATCCCGAGGCGATGCCTGCCTGGCTCCCGGCGACACTGTCGAGCACGGTGGCGGTGAGCGGCCCGACGGTGAGCGCGAGCCCGAGCCCCAGTCCCACCGCGCCCGGGAGGACGGAGTCCACGTAACTCCCACCGCGCTCGATGCGAGTGAACAGGGCGAGCCCCACCGCGCAGACGAGCGGCCCGATGAGCATGAGCACGCGCGAGCCGAGCCGCTGCGCGAGCCCGCCCACGAAAGGGGAGAGCAGGAGCATCAGCACCGTGATGGGGAGCAGCGAGGCGCCGGCCTCCAGGGGCGAGTAGCCCACCTCCTGCTGGAGCGCGAGCACGATGAAGAAGGTGGCGCCGCCGAGCGCGAAGTAGACGGCGAGGGTGGTGAGGTTGGCGCCGCGGAAGGCGCGGGAGCGGAAGAGACCGAGGGGCAGCATGGGATGCCCGCCGCGCGCCTGGAGCAGGACGAAGAGCCCGAGCGCGAGGACTCCCCCGAGGCCGGAGGCGACGGACAGGATGGACCACCCCTGCACGGGGCCCTCGATGAGGGCGAAGACAATGCCCCCGAGCCCGAGCGTGACACTCAGGACGCCGCCGCCATCGAACTCGCGCACCGAGCGGCCAGGCTCGATGGTGGGGACGAAGCGGCGGCCGGCCCAGGCGGCGAGCAGGGCCAGGGGAAGGTTGAGGAAGAAGACGGCGCGCCACGACCAGACACCGATGAGCCATCCTCCCAGGAGGGGTCCCATGGCGGTGCTGACACCGGAGAGTCCGGCCCAGGCCGCGACGGCGCGGTCCCGGTCTTCCTCGGAGAAGGAGGTGCGCAGGAGGGCGAGGCTGGTGGGGACGAGGAGCGCGGCTCCAAGGCCCTGGGCGGCGCGCGCGGCGGCGAGCAAGCCCACGCTGGTGGCGATTCCACACAACCCCGAGGTGACGGCGAAGGCGCCGAGCCCGGTGAGGAAGATGCGCCGCTGGCCGAAGGCATCCCCGAGCGCGCCCCCGGTGAGGACGAGCGCACCCAGGGCGAGCAGGTAGGCATCCACGGTCCACTGCAGGCCGGACAGTCCGGTGCCCAGCTCCTCGCCGAGTGAATGGAGGGCGACGTTGACGGCGGTGGAGTCGAGGAACGCCATGCTGCTGCCCAGCACGCTGGCGAGCAGCACGCCGCGGCCGCGGGCACTCGAATAGCTGACGGTCTCCGGGGCGTGGACCATGTGCGCAACCCTGTCCGGTCACGCGCACCTTGGCCATACGCGCGCGGGGCAGGCGTTGGCGGCCGCACAACCCGTGGATGCCATCGATGCCGCGGTTCGAGCGGGTCGTGTTCGAACTCTCCGATACGTCACCGCCAGGCGCATCCTCAGAGCTCGACCAGGCCCTTGAAGCCGCCCCAGATCATCCGCTTGCCGTCGAACGGCATCGTCTTGGGGTCCATCTTCAAGCGAGGATCCGCCATGACCTTCTTGTTGACGCGATCGCGATGCGCTCGCGACGTGTACACGATCCAGGAGAAGACCACGACCTCATCGGGCTTGAGCTTGACGCTCCTCGGGAACGAAGTGAGCTTTCCGGGCGTGACGTCGTCCGCGACGCATTCCATGTACGCCAGGGCGCCGTACTCGCGCCAGATCTTCCCGGCCTTGCGCGCCAGGCGTCGATAAGCATCCAGGTTCTTCTTCGGGACCGGCAACACGAAACCATCGACGTAGCTCATCGTTCTCCCTTCACGTGCGCACCACGGGTTCATCCGAGCCTATCCGAAGCCGCGGGACGTGGAGCCCCTGGGGTCAGGCCGGCTGGCGAGACCGTTCCCGAAGGAACTTCTCGACCTCGGAGGAGGACCGCAGCACGAAGACCCGCTGTCCGGCTTCGAGTTTGGAGAGCCGTTGCAGAATCCTGGGTCTCCGCTCCGCGGGGTACGTCCAGATCCACCGGACGAACTCCCAGGTGAGCCGCTCGGGGCATCCCTCGCTCATGTCGGGCCGGGCTCTCCGGTGGAATCGCACCCGCCGCATGATGACGCGCCAGAGGCAGACCGTACGTGGGAGATCCAGGAAGACCACGGTGTCACACGCCGCGAGCCGCTGCTCGAGCGTGCCTCCATAGTTGCCATCCATGACCCACCGCTCCTCCGCGATGAGCTGCCCCATCGTTCGCGACCACTCCTCCTTGGGGGTTTCCACCCAGCCGGGCTTCCAGTACAGCGCATCCAGGTGAACCAGTGGCAACCCGGTGAGTTGCGCGAGGCGGGTGGCGAAGGTCGACTTCCCCGCCCCACCCGAACCAATCACCAGGACTCTACGCATGTGCCACCAAGGAGCGGGTCTGATGCAGCTCCCGGGTGGATATCATTCGAACGGCGGCGGCACGAAGGGGACTTCATCCACTCCCGACCGCCCCGGTGAAGCCAGGCCTGAGCCAGGAGAACCGGTCGGGAATCGGCGGAGAGAAGCCATGGAATTCGAGGCGGGACTGCTGACCCTCGAAGAGGAGCAGCCGTTGACCTTCCCGGTCGAAGAACAAATGCGTGTCGTCCGGGTCACCTGATAGCGGCTCGATGACCCAATCGCTGGGCTGCAAGGGCAGCCCGGGCATCCGCATGGTGTTGTCGACCCAGGGATGGTCGAAAATCACGGGGTCGAAGAACTGTCCCATCAGCTGCCGATCCGGCAGCGTGATGAAATCTGGAGCACTCGAAATCGAATGCTCCGTCGACCGCGAGATGAATGCCACCCAGTCGCGGCTGCTCCTCATGACGGTCAAGAGGAGGTTCTTCACCTCGAAGGCCTCCCGGGCGTGGGCACCGAAGGACTCCGCCATGGTGGGGCGCCTGAGGCACTCGTGATAGTTTGGATTGACGGCGTAGATGGCCTGGGGGGCGTTGGCTTCCTTGAAAGCCCAGGCGGCCTGAAACAGGGCCTCCACCTGATGAGGATCTTCCATCCTCTTCCAGGCACGTCGTATCACTACGTCCGTCATTCCGACCTCACCAGGTTGTAGCCCACGATACCCCAGACGAGTGGACGCGGGGCTCGGGACCACACGGCTCAGGGCGCGGGGCAGGGGCCGCAGTCCTTGCAGTCGTCCGGGTTATCGCCCGTGCCGCAGGACTCAGTGTACTGGCACACCCCGTCACCACACTTGAAGACGTCATCCTTGCGCATGCGCGTGGTGATGGCCTGGTAGGTCACTCCCTTGTACGTGCACTGCGCGTAGAAGTCCTTCTCCTTGTCCTTCTCGCAATACTTGTCGCACTTGTGATGAACACGGACGATCGGCATGCAGGGCTGGCGTTCATCCTCCTTCTCGTCCGAGCGGGCGCACGCGCGTGAGGAACTGTTGTTGTGGTGGAGCATGCGCCCGTCGTTGCCGACGTAGATCCCCTCGCCCGTGAAGAGGTTGCCGAAGAAGCAGGCTTCCTTCTCCGCGAAGTCCTCCAACTCCTGCCTGGTGTAGGGGATGGCCTCGCCCAGTCCCGTGCGCCCCAGCACGGAGATGGGTACGCGGACACCGAACTTGTTGGTGTGGGCCGCCAGGCACGCGGAGATGAGTTGCTGCTCGGCCAGGGAGGCCGGCGCGCCATTGGCCCAGTCTGGCGCCAGCCCCAGGTTGCCCGTCCAGGTATAGGTGATGTTCGAGTCAGGAGGGGTATGGCTGCGTGTCTCCCCCGGTGGCAAGGCACACGCGACGACGTACTTCATCACCATGTTGCCCAGGGCGGGATCCGCCTGGAACCAGGAGGAGAACTCAGCGGTGGACAGGCCGTTGAAGGCCAGGCCGTTGAAGGCGAGCCCGTTGAAGGCCAGGCCGTTGAAGGCGAGCCCGTTGAAGGCCAGGCCGTTGAAGGCCAGGCCGTTGGGCGACAGCCCGTTGAGCTCGTAGAGCGTCTGCTGATGGGCGGCGATTTCCTGGGGCTCCTCGGGCGGGGTCACGGGGCCGCAGGCGGAAAGCAGGACGACCGCACCCAGGAGCGCCCGGCGGAATACCGGAGCGTCCTTCACGTGACGAGATACCACGACCACTCGATCTTGCATGGCATACCCTTGCGGAGAACGGGGTGGACCGGGCGCGATGGGGCGCTCCCGGAGAGCCGCACGGATGCGTGTACGAGTGGGGGACTGGCTCTTCTTCCACAGTAGGGTTTGTCCGCCAAACGATGAAGCCGGATACGCGGGACGAAGCCGACTTTCTCAGCGTCAACGGAGGTTCTGTGGACCAATGGGCGCTGTGCTCTCCGAACGTGTCGGCTGGCGGATGATGGTCCCGGGCCGGGATTATTGGGACCGTCGTTTTGGGACGCCGGCCGCGCCCCTCCCTCATTCATCCCCGAAAGCAGGGGGCTGCCCCTGGCCGCCCTCACGCTCGTGCTCGACGCGTCGCGGAAGGCCCAGGCGGAGGGGACGAAGCTCCAGAAAGCCCAGACCGCTCATGGGAGCGCCAAGGAGAGGAAGGCCGTCGCCGAGAAGGAGCTCGCAAGCTCCAGGAAGAAGCATCAGGCGTTGCTCGACCAGCAGGATTCACGAGCGAGCAGCCGCCCGGGCTACCGAGGGTCACTCGAAGCGGCGAAGACGAAGGACCAGAAGCTTCAAGCGGAAGTCGACCTCAACTCGGTGGCCGACGAGCGCGAGGCGTTGAATGAACTGCGGAAGTTCTTCAGCTTCAAGCCCGTGGAGGAGCTCAAGCAGGAGCTCAAGCTCGAACTCAATTACAATCAGCGCAGCGCGGCGGGGGCAGCCGGGGTCTTCCAGATGCGCTTGGGTGTCCAAAAGCTCGCGTCCGGCGAAGGCCTGATGGATGTGGTTGAAGGCCCGTGTTCAGGTACACCTGTCCCCGAATCGTCAGTGGCAGGCCACGCCTGTTCTGAGGGTTCTCATCCCATTGGAGAGCAAGAATCCTTGGATTCTCTACCCCCTACGTGCGCTCGGAGGAGCGCTCCGCTCTCATCAAGGTCTCGATGCGCTCCATGACCTGCATCTTGTAGACCTGCGAACCGCAAATGGGACATTCCCCTTGAGGGATGTCCTTGATCACGACGTTGCGTTGCGCCACGGACATCTCCACTTCGATGAAGCGATGCTCGTATGTCCCGGTGCAGGGGCAGTAGCCGTAGTCGTAGTCGACACCACCGTGGTTTCCACTCATGGAATCCTCTAAGCTAGCACACACCGTGACGAAGATTACCCACCCTCCAGTGTTTCGTCCCCCCAACTCGACGCGGGGGCCGCAGCGGCCAGGAGAACGGAGCCGCACGAACCGGGCGCAGTCCAGCAGGGCCGCCCACATCTCCCCCGAGCAGCTCGAGGAAGAGGGGGAAGAGCTCGCTCATGAGACAGGGATGTCTCTCGGGCAGCACGACCACGGGGACAGGCGGAAGGACCCGAGCGAAGAGGCCTTGCGCCAGCTCGAGGAGCTCCGGCGCAAGGACCGCCAGGAGTTCCAGCAGCTCAAGCAGGAGGGGAACAAGTTCACCGCCGCGCAGCAGAAGACGGCGCAGGCCGTTCCCCAGCGGCACAGCTACGAGTCCCCACTCAAGGCGGGGGAGGCTCAGCGGTCCCGAGAGGTAACGGCTCCGAAGGGCTCCACTCCAGCCGCCCCTGTCCGCTCACCGTCTCCACCTCGGGTGGACGCACGGCTCGTGCTCGGCACGGGCAAGCCCGCGGGAACGTACCTGCGAGAACATCCCCCCGCTCCTCAGGGGGCCTCGGCCGGAGATTCGGCCCTCATGGGGGCCGTGGCCGAGGCACACCAGCTCCTGGCCAATGTGAAGGGTATCGAGCGCATCGGCACGGGCGTGAACAAGGCGGGAGAGCACGTCGTCGTCATCGTCCCCAAGCACGGGTTCAGCATGGAGTCGCTGCGGGCCGTGCCAGAGAAGGTCCAGGGCATCAACACAGTCGTTGCCATTCCGTTCGACTTGCTGCCGTTGCGGCGCACCACTGCGCCGGAGTCTGGCCTGCCCTCGGGATTTGTCGTGAGCAAGTCCAACCCCTCGCGCTACAAATGAGTGGTGCGGGCCGAGATGGGGCGCCATCTCGGAAGACCGTCCAAGGAAAAGACACGGGGCGCCCACAACGGAAGGCGAACGGAACATGACGATCCCAGGTATTCCTTCGAGGAGGCCTCAGCAGACGGCGAATCAGCAGGTCGGGCAACAGCAGACCGGCGCGACACAGCCGGGCACCTCGACACAGCAGACCCAGGCAACCTCCACCCAGGGCGTACAGGGCGCTGGAACCGTGCAACCCTCAGGAGGGGGCGATGCCTTCGTGGCAACACGCCGGAATGCGAATGAGTTCGCGCAGATGCGACTGGGGGGAAGCGCGACGTGCGTCGCGCCGCAGGAGGTTTCCCGGCAACCGCGCCTCCCCGCGGAGGTTTCCGTGGATCCTCTCTCCGTGGAGAACTTCCGCAATGGAGCCGCGGGAAACACCTTCACGGGCGCAATGGACCTCCAGACGGGAAGGGTCTACCTGTTCCCCGTGACGCCCGACCTCGGCCGGAATCCGAATGCCCAGCCCTATCCGAACGAGCTGGCTCATGTGCGCACCTTGAATGGCGGGGTGATGTCAGCCCCTCCTATCGCACACAATCAACGCAACCCCGCCCATCCCATCCTGCAAGCAGATGGGGCCAGCCATCTGCAGATTGTCGGTCTCATCATCCACCCTGAAACCCTGACCGATGCACATCGGGAGCGCTTCGTGGGCTTCAGTGTCACCAAGGGGAACCAAGGCAATGTGGAGAGCTTTGGCGGAATGTCGCGCTCCTTGAATAGCGCCAAGTTCCCCTTGCACCCCACCGCCGCGGACCGCCAACAACGTACGGGGTTGATGACGCAGCCGTTTGCGGAAGCCATTCTGTCCAGCGTGAAGCAAGCCGTGCAGCAAGCGGGACAGTAGGCCACGCGTACAGGAGACCCTACTCGTACTCGTCGCACTTCTCGGCGCGCACGGGGATGGAGCCCTTCTTGTCCTCGCGCACGAAGAGCGGGCCGTCTTGGAAGAAGTTCCCGCCGCCCTTGAGCCGGATGATGTTCCGCTTCGCGTCGGCCACCGTCCACTCCAGCGTCTCGCGCGAGCCACTGGAGCTCGTCACCTCCAGGGTGTACGCGCCGGACTTGCCGGGTTTGAGGCCCGTCACCTTCACCTGCTCGCCCTCCTGGCCGTACTCGACCTGCATGGCACCGTTGGCCTGGAGGGAGAAGGCGGGAGTTTCCGCCGAGCAGGGGCGCTCGATGACATACTCCTTGCCGTTGCGCTGCACCCGCACCCAGCGGCCGGCGATGGGCTTCACGTCCACGGCCGGTGTGGCCGATGCGTCGCGACCCTGCGCCTTGCAGTCGAGCTGATCTCGGCGCAACAGGCCCACCGTGCTGCTCTTCGGTCCCACGAAGCGCGCGGGCACCAGGTCCGGTTCGATGGGCGGCACGTAGACCTGCACCGTGTCCCCCGCCACCACGAAGGCCTTGCGCTGCGTGTTGCTCGCGTCCGAGCCGTGGAAGTATGCGCGCGGCGCCGTCACCTTGCAGCTCTGGGGAGGTGTCGCCGCCTTGCGTGGAAAGGTGTCTCTTCCGGGCCACCCCGCGCCGCAGCACTCGGGGCTCCCGTCCTCGAGCACCAGTTGGCCGGGCTCCAGACGCAGGGTCCACGTGTCGTCGGCGTCCGTGCTCTTCAGGCTCCAGCGCGTGGCGGACTCCTTCCGCTGCAGCATCAGGGGACACTCACATGTGCCCACACTCTGCCCCTGCGGAAAGCCGGCGCCGTAGTAGAGCAGCGTCTCCTTGTCGCTCTGGAGGACCACCAGCTCCCCGCCGTCCTTGCGGTACACGCCCGTCATGTCTTCCGCCGGCTGGGCGACGGCCACCGCCGCCCACACCACCACCGTCAGGCCCAGCACCGCTCGCCTACTCATCGTCGTTCCCTCCAGGTCGCTCCCGGAAATTCCCGCTCACGCAACCACCGCCGGGGTTGGGCGATAATAGGGGGAAGTTCTCGACGACATGTTGAGCGAACCCTGGGCCGCGAGCCCACGGTACGGGGGCGGACAATGACGAGCGTCAGCAGCTACAAGGTGCGGTCGGGCGACACGTTGACGGCCATCGCCAAGCGCAACAACACCACGGTCGATGCGCTGGTGAAGGCCAACAAGCTCAAGGACCCGGATCGCATCAACGCGGGTCAGGTGCTGCGCATCCCCGATGGTTTCGACGCGAAGCCGGCCGGCTCCACGCCCGGCAGCGGTGGAACCCGGCCGCAGACGCCGGTGGACAGCTATCAGCCCGCCCAGTCCAGCCAGAAGCCCACCCCGGGGGGCGGCGTCCCCGAGGACCTGGGCAGCCTGAGCCGCAAGTACGAGGCCACCGGTCCCGGCACCGTGTCCACGGGCAAGGGGGACGCGGGGGGCGTGTCCTACGGCTCCTATCAGTTCGCCAGCAAGTCGGGCTCGGCCAAGGAGTTCGTGGATGGGCTGAAGAACACCTATCCCGAGTACCACAAGGCCCTGGCTGGCAAGACGCCCGGCAGCGCCGAGTTCTCCGCGGCCTGGAAGGACCTGGCCAAGAAGGATCCGGAGGGCTTCTTCAAGGCCCAGCACGACGCCATCAAGCGCACGCACTACGACCCGGCGGTCGCCGACATCAAGAAGGCCACCGGCCTGGATGTCACCACGCGCTCGAAGACGCTGCAGGACGTGGCCTGGTCCACCTCCGTCCAGCACCGCAACAACTCCGACGACATCTTCAAGGCCGCGCTCAAGGGCAAGGACCCGTCGAAGATGAGCGACGAGGAGATCATCAAGGCCGTCTACGCCGAGCGCGGACGCCGCAACGAGGGCGGCGAGCTGGTGCACTTCCGCCGCAACTCGCGCGACGTGCAGGAGAGCGTGGCGAACCGCTTCAAGAACGAGTCGAAGGACGCCCTGGCCCAGCTCAAGAAGGAGCAGGCGGCGGGTGGCACGACGTCCTCCACGAAGCCGGGTGACAAGCCGGTGACCGACGCGGGCCCCGTCGAGAAGCCGGGCTCGACCGAGGCGAAGAAGGTCAAGGTTCCCTACTACAGCCAGTTCGAGGGGGGCCACGGCTACACCCCGAGCGACACCGCGTGCTTCAAGGCGGCGGTCGCCATGGCCAAGGCGGCCGGAGCCAACGTGACGGGTCCCGGCGACCGCATCCAGGTGGCCACGGGTGAGAACTCCAAGGGCCAGGTGACGGTGGACCCGAAGAAGGCCGCCGAGGGCCGCAAGTACATCGACTCGCAGCTCGACGCGGGCAAGCCCGTGGTCGTGGGCGTGAGCCACAAGGACTCCGACTACAACGCGGACAAGCTCACCGACCACTTCGTGGTCATCACCGGCCGCGGCGTCGACGACAAGGGCCGCACCTACTACACCTTCCACGATCCGGGCACGACGCAGACGGCCAAGGGCGCCGACACCAACCCGAACAACCGTTTCTACGTGGATGACAACGGGAAGATGTACCGCCCGGGCAAGCAGGCCACTGGCTACGTCACGGACCGTCAGCTCGAGGTCGCGATGGTCCGCCGCAACGGGTAGTACCGCCTGAAAGGCCCCGGTACACACCGGGGTGCTCGTGGCTGGGGCTGATTCCCGAGCGAGTTCCACCCAGCACCCGTCGTTGATCTCCACCTCGCCCTCCTTGGGCCTGCAGGGGACCTTGGGGCCCTGATGCGCAAGGGGGCGAAGTGTCGTGTACCCAATACATTCCCTACCATTTCCTCTGTCGAACAGGCGGTTGTCCTAGACACTCCGTCCTTTCACCCAGAGTGAATGGGAGGGGATGCGATGAGTGAAAATGACCCGAAGTCTGGCGCCGCCAACATCAAGCGGCGTGATTTCCTGGCGGGTGCTCTTCTTTCACCGGTGGTACTGCCCATGGCCGCGCGAGCGGCGGTGGCCCGCACTGCCACTGCGACGCCTACCGACACCACGATCGCCCGCCTGGCGATCTATCCGCCCTTGGGAATCAGCCGCGTAGGCAACAGCCCGGACTACTTCCTGGCGCCAGAGGTGCCTGGGCTCTCGCCGGTGCCCGACGGGCGCTACAAAGACGACTCACAGAAGATCAAGAAGCAGGTCCAGCGCTTTCGCATCTATGCCTTCAACAAGGCGGGTGAGGTCATCCGTGAGATCACCGCAACCGATGGCACCACCATCGAGTGGACGGTCCACGTCGCCAACACCAAAGCGGCCTGGTATGGCTTCAACAATCCGCTCGACAACGGCGACCTGGCGCCTGGCCTTCCTGGTCAACTGCGCAATCAATCCATCACCGACGATGCCGAGCGCGCCAGGATGCTGGTGATCGACCCGGGTGCGAAGAAGATCTCGGGCGTCAATACCAATACCAAGGGGGACAAGTCGGACTTCGACATGGTCGGCCGTTTCTGGGGCAAGATGAACGTCAAGCTGGGCCACCTCCGGACCGACGAGGTGGGTCACCTGCTGGTGTTCCCTGGCGATGGTGTCTCGGACTCGGCGTTGCCGGACAACCCCATCAGCAACTTCTCCGACAACGATGGCTGGTATGACGATTGGTGCGATGGCGTCGTGCAGGCGAAGGTGCGCCTGTCGGACGACACCACGATGGATGCGGAGAACGGCTGGGTGGCGTGCTGCGGCCCCGATTTCGCGCCGGACATCCCGCCCTTCATCTCGCTCTATGACGTCATGTCCGATGTCAACATCGAGGCCGGTTGGGCACAGCCTCCGGCGCTACCGTTGTCGTTCAGCAAGTACATCTACCCGTTCTTCCAGCGCATGGCCCTGATGGAGTGGGTTGCCGCCGCCGCCAACCTGCAACAGGGGTGGATGAAGATCGGCAACTTCTCCGACCCGGCCTATATCGCCAAATTGGCGAACCCGAGCCCCGAGAACAAGGCCTTCCGGCAGAGTGTGTTCGAGAAGTTCCGCGATCCCAATTCGAATCAAATACAGCAATACGCCCTCCCCTACATGTTGGGCGACGGCATCAACTATAACAACTCGCCTGTCAGGTGGTTCCGCATTCCCAAACAGCAGTACGCGCTTCTCCAGAAATGGGCGGAGGGTCAATTCGTCAACGATTTCAACCCCAACCCGAAGAAGGAGATCACCCGCCTGAATCAGGTCTCCCTCCCCGAACAGCCCGAAGCGCTGACCCGCGCCGCATTGGAGCCTTGCTCGGGCGGCGCCTTCCATCCCGGTGTGGAGCTGACCTGGCCGTTGCGTCACAAGGAGCTGTTCCGGGGTCCTTTCCGGATCGCGCTCGCCACCAACCGGAACCCCAATCTCATCCAGAACCTGGGACTGCTCTTGACCCCCGACAAGGCGTTCGGCGGCCACCAGGGCACCGCACCGGCCGTCGCCCCGCAGATGCCGGGTGATCTCACGCGCTGGATGGGCCTGCCCTGGCAGTGCGATGCCTTCAGTTGCCAGCAGGTGAACTTCTCCAACAGCAGCAACGACGACTCCTCCGTCGACATCTCCAACGACTTCCCCGTCGCCACCTGGTGGCCCGCGCTCCTGCCCATTGATGTCCTGCCGCAGGACTTCTACCTCTCGGTCCTCAATACCGGGCTGTCGGCGGCCGAGCGGGTGAAGTTCTTCCAGAACCGCGTCTCGTGGTCGCGTGGAGTCGCGGGAATCGGGTACCACGCCAATGCCAGCTACACCAACGGGCTCAACAGGATGGTCTACTTGTGGGATCGCATGGGCTTCGTGGTGAAGAAGACCGCCCCGGCCGATCCGAGCTGGCCCAAGGAGATACCCAAGGTCTTGTATGTCGAGGTGGATCGCGGCTCCATGGATCTGTCCACCACCACACCGCCTGTCCGCGGACTGAGGCGCAGATAATCGTGGGGACGAGGGTCGATATCGCGATCATCGGGGGAGGCATCGCGAGTGCCGCCGCCGCGCTGTCACTCGCCGGACGAGGCCGCTCGGTGATCGTGTTGGCGCCACCCTCGAAAGAGAGTCACAGGACGGGAGAGTCCCTGTCCCCGGCGGCCCATGCGCTGCTTCGGGAATTGGGACTCACCGATGCGTTCCAGGCCGGACCGCATCGCCCGTCCCACGTCACCTACGCCGCCTGGGGTACGGCGCTGCTGGCCCAGCGCAACTCCATCGTTCATACCGAGGGGCCGGGCCATGTCATCGACCGTCGGGCATTCGAGCGGATGCTGAGCGAAGCCGTCTCCCGGGAGGGAATGGAGACGGTGCCGGACACGCTCGCCGACGCAACCCGCGCCGGAGACGGATGGTCGCTGACGTTGTCTGGTGGAGAGCGGGTGGACGCGGGGTTCGTATTGGATTGTAGCGGCCGGGCGGCGGTCTTCGCCCGGCGTGTTGCCCGGCGGCGCCGTGCCGACCGGTTGGTGGCGGCCTATGACTTCGTGACACAGCACGATGAAACGGTAGAGCCGACGCCCGCGACCCTCATCGAGGCGGTGGCGGGGGGTTGGTGGTACGCCACCCTGCTGCCGAGTCGACAGCTGAGCCTCGCGTTCTTCACGGATCCCGACTTGATGCCGCGCGAGGTGACCCGAGATGCTGGCGCGTGGCGGACCCTGGCGGCCGAGACACACTTCATCCAGCGCTGGCTGGAGAGTGCCGGGTACGCCATCAGCGAACCCGCGCGGCTCACCAGTGCGGGGACGGCCTGGCTCGAGCCGGTCTCCGGGCCGGGCTGGGCCGCGGCGGGCGATGCCGCGGCGGCCTTCGATCCGCTCTCCTCCCATGGGTTGACCTCCGCCTTGTGGGGTGGGCGGCAAGCCGCCCTGGCGGCCCTGGCCTCGTGCGAGGGCAATCCCGAACCCCAGCGCCGCTACACCGCGACAGTCGAGAGCGCGGTCCGGAACTTCGTCGCACAACGGCAAGCGGTCTACGCCCACGAGCGTCGCTTTCGAGAGCAGCTCTTCTGGAAGCGCCGCGCGGCACCCACCCGTTGAGGGTCATGTACCCGGGGCCCTGGCCCCGATGATTGCAGGAGGCATGCAGAATGAAGAGGACCATCCGCCTTGCCGCGGCCTGCCTCGTGGCGCTGCTGTCCGCGAGCGCGGCCCAGGCCCATGATTTCTGGCTCGATCCGGGCAGATTCCGCGTGGCCAGGGGGGAGACCGTCGAGCTCTCGTTGCGCTATGGGGAGGAGTACAAGGGGGAAGCCGCCCCGCGTGACAATTTTCTCATCGAGAAGTTCGTGTTGATGGGTCCCGATGGAACGGAGCCCGTACCCGGTCAGGACCAACAGGAGCCGGCCGGCCGCGTGACACTCGCGAAGGATGGCATCTACCAGGTTGCCTACCGCGGCAAGCGCCGGCTCAGCTCGATGGAGGCCGCGAAGTTCGAGGCCTACCTGAAGGCCGAGGGGCTGGAGCACATCTCACGGCTTCGCGCCGAGCGCCAGGAGACCGGCAAGGGCAGCCTCGAGGTCTACTCGCGTTGCGCGAAGACCCTGCTCAAGGTGGGTGGTGGCGCGAGAGAAGGCCATGACCGCATCGCCGGACTGCGCCTGGAGATCGTGCCGGAGACCAATCCGTACCTCGTGGCCGTGGGCACGGACCTGACGTTCCGTGTCCTGTTCGAGGGGAAACCGCTCGCCAATGGCCTGGTCATCGCGCGCAGTCGTGCCGAGCCGAAACAGACTGTCGCCGCCCGCACCGATGGGGAGGGCCGTGTGCGGCTCACGCTCGACCGCGCGGGCGAGTGGCTCGTCAAATGCACCCACATGATCGCGGCACCGGCGGAGCTCGGCATGGACTGGGAGAGCCTCTGGGCTTCGCTCACCTTCGAGCTTCCAGCGCCCGCCGGGCCGGGCGTCAAGAGCCGGTTGGGCGTCAAGAAACAGTAGCAATCCGTGTCCCACGGCCGTTGGGCATTTTCCACGCTGGAGGAGCAATATGAAGAGTGTCTTTTCAAGTTGCCTGTTCCGATGCGAGCTTCGAGCACTCACCCTTGTCCTTGTTTCATTGATGGGGGGAAGTGCTCTGGCCGCCGATCATAAAGACGGGTCCGCCGTGAAGGACCGTCCAGCGGTGGATATCACTGATTTCTTCGTCTTCCCGAGGCTCGATCAGCAGAACAAGAAGCGGCTCTCGCTCGTCCTGAGCTCGTATCCTTCCGCGACGCCCAACGAGCGCTTTGACACTGGATTGAACTACAGTTTCAGGTTCCGCCCCGTGACGGGATTCAAGAGCGCCCCCTTCAAGGCCACGGTGTCGAACGAGGAGTTCAGGATCGACTGCCGGGCGACGGGCCGTGAGATGCAGATCATGAACTGTAAGTTCGTGCATTTCATCGGAAAGGAGGCGCCAGTCGTTCTGCAGGAGACCCGCGTGAACACCCGGGATCCGAGTGGGGGCGGCAATCCAGACTTCATGGTCTTCGCGGGGCCCAGGGCCGATCAGTTGTTCACCGACCGGGCCCGGGTCCGGATGCCGGTCTGGCGCGACACGGACCTGAGCAGTGGGACAGACTGGCCGGGCGTGAATACGTTCGCCGGCAAGAATGTCCTCAGCATCGTCGTGGACCTGAGTGTCGACAAGTACGTGAGGGACACCAATGTGAAGAAGGACGCGAAGGCGGAGACGCAGTATTTCGCGGCTGTCTCCGAGCTGTCGGAGCTCGACCTTTCGAACCCCGATTCTGGAGCGATGCGGCGGATTGATCGGATGGGGAGGGTGGAGATCACCGTGTTCATGGTGCGTGACGACAAGGTCAAGGACCTCTGGAATGCGGACGATACTTTTGCGCTCAACCCCAGCCACGTCGAGAAGTACCGGGATCATTTGCGGAGGGGGCTGAAGCGGTTGGATGGGTTCGAGCTGCTCGATGAAGGTTCAACGGCGAAGACCGTTCTTGATTGGCCCACGCCCCACCCCTGGGTGGAGCTTCTGATGGATGACTACCTCATCGTCGATCTGGCTCAACCGACGAAGCCCTCCAGCACGCAGATCGGCTATCTTGGCATTGAAATCGCGCGCTTCACCGGGGCGGTTGGCGGGGGAGTTGGGGGACGCCTCCCGAACGAAGATGTCATTGACAAGACCTTGACCGTATTCATCAACGGCCTTTCGCGTCCGACGCCCCGTCGAGGCGTTGGCGTTCCGGCGCCAGCGCGGTTGACGGTGGACGAGTTCCCCTTCGTGCCGCCGCCGTTTGAATGAGGTTCACCCGGGAGCGGGGGGGCGGGCAGAGGGGGCTCGCGGATACCGTGACGATATGGGTCGCGGCAGCTGCGGCCTTCGCGCTGGGACGCCCAGTTGGGCCTGGCTTCGGAGCAGTAGATGTAGACCGTGTCCGAGCTACCCGGCTTCGAGGTAAGGGGAGCACTTCGAGGGCCCCAAGAGGCCGGGAGGCACGAGTCGCATGCAAGCAGGGTGGAGCATCCGCAAGGCGGGCGTGGAGGACGTGGACGACCTCATCCGCCTGCGACTGGAGCTGCTGCGCAGCACGCGAGGGGTGGAGAAGCTGAAGAACGAGGAGCCGATGGTGGAGGCCACACGGCGCTACTTCGCGCAGGCGCTGCCCGCGGAGAGCTTCCATGCCTGGGTGGGCGTGGCGGAAGGCCGGGTGGTGGCGTGCAGTGGCCTGCTGCCCTTCGGAAGGCCGCCGATGCCGGACACCCTGGCGAGCCTGGAGGCGTACGTCCTCAACATGTACACGGAGCCGGAGTGGCGCGGGCGGGGCATCGCGCGGGCACTGTTCGTGGAGTTGACGCGCTTCGCGCGCGAGCTGGGTGTGGGGCGGCTGTTGCTGCACGCCACGGCGGACGGCCGACCCCTCTACGAGTCGATGGGTTTCAAACCCAACCCCACATCCATGGAGTGGACGCCCTCGGGGGAATGAAGCTCCGCATCACGCGAGCATTCCCACTCGGTAGACGCGTGACCCGTGGATGGGAGGAGGGCAGGCGACGGGGCGCGGACAGGGCTCTTGTCGGGTGCTGGGACGCTTCGGACCTTTCCCTCATCACCGGGCCTCGAGCGGTGGCGCACGGGGCCCCCGGCGACGGGAGCGAGAGTCATGGCGCAAAACAAAGGCGACGCGGACAAGGGCACGTTGGACCCGCGGTTGGACAAGAACGCGAAGGACCTCGAGCGCGAGAGCCGGCACCAGGCCGAGGGCGCGGAGCGCCGGGATGTCGTGGACGCGGACGTGGGGGAGGATCGCATCAAGGAGAAGGGGATTGGAGGCTACGGAGCGGACGACTCGAGTGTGAGCGAGCGGCGTGACGCGCCTCCGCTGAGTGACAAGAGCTGAGCCGAGCCAGAACACCCCTCTCCCTCCGGGAGAGGGCCGGGGTGAGGGTAGCTCGTGGACTCGGGTTGCGAGCACCCTCTCCCTCTGGGAGAGGGCCGGGGTGAGGGTATGCGCTCACCGGGCTTCCCACCGGGCCCGGCTTGCCAACGAAGGAACACCCCTTACGTTGACGAGCCTTCCAGATGTGGAGGGCCTCTCCCTCTGAGGAACGGTGCCCCATGGCTGGAATCCGCGAGGATTACATCGAGCGCATGATCGAGCGTCTGGTGGCCGCGCTCGCCGCGATCCTGAAGGCGGGCAAGGGCCAGAAGACGGAGGAGGCGCTCGATCTCATCCACCAGACGAGCCTGTCGCTGTTCGGCATGGAGTACCGGATGCTGATCACCATCGACGCGGGCTCGGTGGCGGAGCTGCTCGGACATCCGGAGAAGATCAAGGCGCTGGCGAAGCTGGTGAGCGCGGAGGCGGACCTCCTCCAGCAGCGCGGGGACGCAGTGGGTGTCTCGCACCGGCTCGGTCATGCGCTGGCGCTGCTCCAGGAAGTGCAGCGCAGGAGGTCGACTCCCGACCCCGAGGCGGAGACGCTCATCCAGAGCGTAAGGGACAGGCTCGAGTAACTCAGCGTGTTCTCTCGAGGTCTTGACGCAGATGGGTTCCCAATACCCTCACCCCAGCCCTCTCCCAGAGGGAGAGGGAGCATGCCACGGTCAGTGGCCCAGATCCGCGGCCTGCCGTGGCGCGGCGTCTCCCTGTGTCGGTGGTTGCGGTGACGACGCGGTGTTGCTCGTGTCCCGCGTCCGCTCGGGTGGCGGCTTGTCCTTCTGCGATGGGTGCTCCGCGGTGACCTCCTCCACCGTCCGCGGCGGTGGCACGTACGCGTCCGGAGAGAACTCCCGGGCGCGATACGGCTTCGTCTGGTGCGCCTCCTCGATCGTCACTCCCGGGTCGTAGTCACTGGAGTTCTCGTAGTCGCGCGTCAACAGCACCTGCCTCACGCGGTACGGGCCATCCACGCCCGCGTCGTGCAGCACCTTGCCGAACACCTCCAGCTTCAGCGTGCCCCGGCCCGCCCCCAGCATCTCCGTCTGCTTCACCCACGCGAGCGGCTCCTGGTGCGGTCCGAATATCTGCGCCATCAGTGTGAACAGGCCCGGCTCCTCGACCTCCAGCTCCGCCTCCAACACCAGGTTTCCGTCGCGCACCGAGTCGCTCCACCGTCCCGTCAGCTTCGCGCGCGGTCCCACCGTGTAGATGAGTCCGGAGGGAATCGTCCTCGTCCCCACGCCCGGTACCTCCACGCTGCCCTCGATGAGCACCCGCCCCAACAACTGCTTCTTCTGCTCGCGGTTCGGTAGCAGCGTGGCCGTGTACTGCCTGTCCCCCGCCTGCTCGTCCGCGCCCGAGCCGTCATCCCTCACCGGCACGTCGATCCACGGCCGCGAGGCATCATCCAGCGCGCGCACCCGCACATGCGGGTTGGACAGCGGCTGCCGCTTTCCCTGTCGATCGACGATCTCCAGCAGCACCGCGATGGGCATCGGCGCCACCACGTTGTAGCGCTTCGGCAGGATGCGCAGGCTGTACTGGTGCGACTCGTCCACCGGGACGTCCTCCCACTCCGTCGTCCCCGGGTAGAACTCCTCCGCGAGCACCTGTGTCGTCGGCGGCAATTCGATGGGAGGCGCCTCGGGAGGCTTCGCGGGAGTCGTCCCCGGAGGCGTGGACTCCTGGGCCGGAGCAGGCTCCGCCACCGCCATCGTGCTCATCACCGGCTGCACGAGAGGAGGCGGAGCCCGCGAGGTCGGCGCATCGGCCGGCGCGAGCGTCCGGGTGGCGGGTGCGCCCTCGACAGGTGGAGAGGTCTCATCGCCTCGTGGCCACAGCAGCGCCACCAGCACGAGCGCGGCCACCGCCGCGATCAGCCCGCCCCACCACCCGCGTCGATTCGTCGATGCGTCCTGACCCATGGCTCACTGCGCGTACTGGCCGATGCAGGTGCCCGGCGAGATGTAATAGCAACCGCTGTACGTCTGGAATCCGTACTTCTTCACGTACGCGTCGTTGCGGTTGTGCGAGTGGTTCGCCCACGACGGCACCCAGTGCCAGTAATAACCCGTGTACTGCGCGCGGTACTTGCCACCGTTCGAGCCGTTCGGATTGGAGGTCGGATCGCTGTCGTACGTCCACAGCACGCCGTCGGTGTCGTCATCGGTGGAGTAGCCCACGCAGGCCACCAGCGCGCCCATCTTGGAGTCGTTGACGCTCTCCTGGACGCCGTCCTTCGAGTTGTTGTTGGCCGAGCCCGAGCCGCCCGCCGTCGTCACCTTGTAGAGCCACCGGGGCGACTTGCCGGCGCGGCCGTTGTTGGCCTCGCCCAGCAGGAAGCCGCGCGTGAGGCTGGCGTTGCCCGAGCTCTTCAGCGCCCAGCCGGCCACCCAGCTCACCAACGTGGTGCAGAAGTTGGAAGCGCCATCCGTGCCGTACAGCGCGCTCGCCGCGCGCGAGCCGGCCAGTGCCCCCGCCGAGGCCACCGGGTTGCCGACAATGGCTCCGTTGGTTCCCGTCAGGTCCGGCCACGCGCCCGTGGAGAAGATGCGGTCGATGACGGCGCCTCCCGCGCTGTGGCCCACCACGCGGAAGCTCGTGCGCTTGTAGAGGCTCGGGTTGCAGCCCGTGGCATTGGTGCCGTTGCGCAGGTCCAACAGGCAGTTGGCCACGTCGTTGGTGGCCCCCGCGAGGCCCTGGTTCACGAAGTCGTACCGGATGGCGAAGGCCTCCGAGTACGACCACGAGCCCGTGTAGTTGATGGTCGAGCAGCCCGTGGACGCGCACGCCATGGAGCAGCCGCTCGCGGTGCACTTGGAGGTGGCCTCGGCCATGAAGTCGTGGCCGTCTCCGCCGTCCTCCGTCGAGTTCAGCCAATAGCCATACGAGGCATTCACACACCGGCTGTCGGCGCCATTGCCGCCAACACAGTTGCCATGCCCGTGGATGAAGACGGTGGTGCCTCCTCCGTTACCGCCCCAGACGTACGACAGCTTCACCGTCAGCGCGGATGCACTCCCGCCCCACGCCATGGCCACTCCCGCGGCCACGGTCGCGATTGCCTTCATGAGCCTCATGCCGGCCTCCCTGTTGAGTCCGTGCATCAGAGGCAGGGTTTCTCATTTTCGTCCAGACTGAGAGCCGGACGGGAGTTGCCCATCCCTCACCAGTGCGAACAACTCGCCATACCGACGCTCGTCAAAGGCTTGCAGCAACTCGGGAAATCGTCCCTGACGCAGTGCGCGAAGGTGGCGGTACTTCGCGGCGTGGTAGTTGGCCACCGCCCAGGCCAGACGCAGCGCGTCGAGCCCGCCTCGCCAGAGCGCTCCGTGCAGGATGCAGTCGCGCACCAGGTGCGCCGGGCGCTGGAGCGCGGCCGGCTTGAGGCGCTTGCCCTCGGCGTAGGCGCGTACGGCCCATAGCAGTGCGTAGCGTTCTTCCTTCTCCGCGCGTCCGGCCAGCGACGTGGCGAAGCGGTGCTCGATGGGCGCGTGCACGCGGATGGCGCGCATCCGCGGCAGGGCCTCGTGGACGATCATCTCCGGGCGCCACACGGCGACGTCCCGGCGCACCAGCCGCGCACGCCACTCGGTGCGGTAGCGGAAGCGGTGCCCGTCCAGCTCGGCCCAGTCCCGGCGCGGCAGGAGGTAGACGGGCTCCTTCGGGTCGGACTCGCGCCAGGACTTGATGGTCTTCAGGGCCTCGGGCTCCAGGCGCTCGTCCGAGTCGAGGTAGAAGACGTAGTCGCACGGGCCCAGCGCTTCCATGGCGGCGGCTCGCGCGGCCCCGTAGCCCTGCCAGGGCCGGGACACGGAGCGCGCTCCCATGCTCCGCGCGAGCTCCACCGAGCCATCCGTGGACATCGAGTCCAGCGCCACCACCTCGTCACAGACGGCGAGCAGCCCCTCCAGGCACGCCCCGAGCGTGTCCCGGTTGTTCCCGTGGATGACGTAGCCACCGAGTCTCATGGAGGCCTTCCGTATCAGGTTCCCTTCCGGGGCAGGAACTCCCGCGCGAGCAGCTCGAGGAAGCCCCGGCGGCGCAGCTCCACGCGGTGCTCGCCGGCGGGCAGCTGGATGTCCAGCGTGCCGGCCCACGAGGAGACGAACCGCGCGGGGCCGCTCGCCTCGACCGCGAGGAAGGGCGTCGTGAACTGGTTGAAGTGCACGGTGCACCCCCCGGTCGAGGAGACCGTGAGCGTGAGGCGCGTGAAGTGGATGGGCTCGTGGAAGGCCCGGACCGGCTCCACCTTCAGCCGGTCACAGTGCTCCTGCGAGAGGAAGGGGGCCCGTGGTGCGAGGCCCGTCGTGAGAACGGACCGGGGAAGGTACTCGTTGGCCGACCACGGGCGGTCGAGCGCGGCGAGATGGCTCTCGATGTCCGTCCGCGGAGTGCTCTCGTAGCGCGGGTGCGTCGCCCTCCACCCGAGCCGCGCGCCCGCGAGGACCGCGAGCCCCGCCACACCCAGTGCCAGCGTCCGCCTCCAGCCGCCCCGTCGGACGGCGTCCTCCACCAGCACGCACAGCACCAGCACGAGGACCACGGTGAGGAAGCCCACCAGGCGCCAGGGAAACTGGAGGAGCTTTGCGAAGGGCACCACCCGGTAGAAGGGCACCGAGAGCGGCACCTGCAGCACCGCGTAGACGGCGGCGGTGAGCGACAGGAAGGTCAGGCCGGTGACGCGGCTCCGGAGGCCATCGCGCGAGGCGAGCGCCACGCCCCCCAGCACGGCGAGTCCCGTGAGCAGCGCGGGGCCGAGCTCCGGCGTGATGCCCTTCCACTGCCGGCCCCAGCGGAACTCCCCGTCCCAGAAGTACCGCGCGAGTGAGACGAACTCCCGCTCGGGCGAGAAGATGTTGAGCGCGCCCGTGTTGAAGTGCTTCTCCAGTCGCACCATCAGCAGCGCATAGGGGGCGCACAGCACGAGCACCACCAGCGCCGCCTGGCCCGTCGCGATGAGCGTGGGGCGCCAGCCCTGCCTCGCCACCATGAGGCCCAGGGCCACCGCCAGCGTGAGGAACGCATACAGGAACATCACCGTGTGCGCGTAGAACAGGGCCGCGAGCACGAGCCCCACCCACCCACCACCCCGGCCCTCGGAGTGCAGGCGCAGGCACCCCCACAGCAGCCAGGGGTAGAGCATCATCGCGGAGAACTCGGCCGTGGCGTTGCGGATGAGCCAGTCGAAGAAGGCGTAATGCGAGAAGCAGAGCAGGAACGCCGCGAGCACCTGGACGCGCGCGGAGGCTCCGAGCCTGCGCGCGGCGGCGGCCATTCCCGAAGCGCCCACGAAGAGGACGAGCATCAGCGCCAGCTGCACGCCCCGGTAGGCCGAGCCCACCATCCACCCCAAGCCCCCGGACAGCGTGTTGAAGAGCCGGTGGTAGAAGAAGGGCCACGGTGAGCCGTGGCCGAGGTGGCAGAACGGCGTCCACAGCGGGAAGAAGTCACCGGCCGCGTAGGCCCGGCGGAAGCCCTCGGCGCGCTCGAAGATGGACAGGCCCTCGTGGTTCTCCGGCCAGCCATCGAAGCCCAGCAGGGGCAGCACGGCCGCGAGCGCCATTCCCAGGCAGGCCAGCGAGGTCTGGAGCCGCGCGCGGCGCTTCGAGGTTTCCTGGAGGGGCGCGGGGAGGGTCGCGGTGGAGGGCGGGAGGGACTGCATGGCGCGGCGCAGTGTAGCCGTCTGGTGCTTCCGGTCCCGGTTTGTCTGGTCGCCTGGAGGCCCACCGATGGAGCGCGGGGCCGATACGGACGACCCTCACCCCGACCCTCTCCCAGAGGGAGAGGGACCGAGCACGGGTGTACTGGATGGTACATAGGGGTGTACCGGATGGGGCAGCCGCGGGCACCCGACACTCTCGTCCGCCGAGGAACCGGCTCCGGGCACGGGGAATGCTACTCTTCTCCCCACGCCCTCCTCCCGGGCGTGTCGTGGAGACGGTCATGCGCGGGCTCCTCATTCTCGCCATCTCCCTGTGGGCCGCCGGCGCCACCGCCGAGGACATGCCACGCCGTGAGGCGTCCCGCGCCGCCCTCCTCGAGGCGCTCGAGGTGCAGGCCTCGCTCCCGGAACAGCTCCCCCAGTTGCCCGAGGCCGCCTCCCCCGGCGCTGAGTCCGCCCGGGAGATCGCCACGGATGGTGCTCGCCGGAGCTCGGCGGCCCGCACCCGCGGTGAGGCCGCCGAGAAGGCCCGCGGCCAGGCCTCGGAGAGCGCCGCGCGCGTGTCCGAGCGCACTCCTCCCGGTGCCAGCATCAAGGCCGCTCGCTCCGCCGCATTGGGCGCGGCCGGCGGGGGCTCGGAGGCGCAGGAAGCCGCGGGCCGCTCCCGCGCGGAGAAGGTGCGCAAGGACAAGGACTCCAAGCCCGACAGCCCGGGTAACGGGCGGCCTTCGCGGTCGGACCCCCTCCTTCGTCCGTGATAGAAGGCCTCGCGTGAAGCACCTCGTGCTGTGCCTTGCCGTGCTCGCACTCACTGCCGCCGCTCCACCGGATGCGACGTCCCACCTGCTCCAGGGCGCCCGTCACTTCCGCGAGGGCCGCTTCGCCAACGCCCTGGTCGAGTTCAAGGTAGCCCGGCGTCTGGGCACTGGCGGCGAGGCGGACTGGTACATCGCCGCGTCGCTGGTGAAGCTCGGCCGCTCCGATGAGGCGCTCGAGTCCTTCGCCGCCGCGCGCGGGAGCGCCCCGGACGCTCGCGACGCGCTGCTCGACTACTACCACGCGCTCGCCTGCTACGAGGCGAAGCTGTACCTGTGCGCCGACACGCTGCTGGACGCGGTGGGGGATGCCTCCGGGCCTCGCATCGGCGAGCAGGTGCGCAAGCTGCGCTCGGACATCTCCGCGCTCTTCCGCTCGGCGCCCACGCCGGCCTCCATCGACTGGTACCACGCCCGCGCCGCCGAGGCCCGCACGGCCCGGCGTCCGGTGCTCGCCGCGCGCTACCTGGAGGAGGCGGCGCGGTTGGCCGAGCGGCGCACGGACCGCCACCGGCTCGCCGAGGCCCGTGCCGGGTTGGGGGCGCTGTCCGAGGTGCCCACGCCCATCGTCGGCTGGGGGAGCCCGTGAGTCCGGGTCTGCTCGTGGCCGCGCTGCTCGCCGAGCCCGGCCTCTGCGGACCGGTGGTGCCAGAGTCCTCTCCGGACCCGGCCGCCGCCGCTCCTTATATGGAGGTGGCCGAGGCCGAGCAGGCCGCGGGAGACAGAGACACGGCGCTCGTCGCCTGGCGCGAGGTGCTGCGCAGGGAGCCGCGCAATGCCCGGGCCCTGGCGGCCCTCGAGTCACTCTGCCGCCAGACGCCCTCGTTCCAGCCCGAGCCGGCGGAGGACACGTCGGCTCGAGAGGACGAGGCGGCGGCGTCGCTGCTCTCCGGCCTCTCCCTCTTCGAGCGCGGGGAGGACGAGGCCGCGGCGGCTGCTTTCCAGGAGGCGCTCCTCGCGCCGGAGCTGGTGGACACGGCCTCCTTCTTCCTCGGGGTGCTCGCGCTGCGCGAGGGCCGCGCGAGCGAGGCGGGCTCCTTCTTCGATGCGGCGGCGGCCTCGTCGGACGCGGGGCTCGCGAGGAGGGCCGAGGCGCTGCGCCTGCAGGCCGCGCGCGAGGGGCGGGTGGCGCTCTCGGTGCGGCTGGGCAGCGAGTACGACTCCAACGTGGACCTCGCGCCGGATGGGACGCGGCGGCAGGGCGGGAGCGCGGACGGAGTGGGCACGGGGCTCGCGGAGCTGCGCCTGCGCCCCTGGGGACAGAGGGGCCCGTACGCGCGCGTCTCCGGAAGCTACCGGGGCCACCTGCGACTGCGCGGCTTCGACCTGGGAGGCGCCGGGGGCGCGCTGGGCTGGGCGCACCTGGGCCCGGCGCTGCAACTGACCGCGGAGTATGGCTTCGACTTCCTGGCGCTCGGGGGGACGCCCTATCTGCTCACGCACCGGTTGCAGGTGGCCGCGCGTGCGCCGGTGGGGCCGGTGGTGCTGGACGGCTCGTGGGCCGTACGCCGCGAGGACTTCCAGGACGCGGTGTACGCCGACTATGCCGGGTGGCGGAGCACGGCGCGGCTGGACGCGGAGTGGAGCCCCGTCGAGTCCCTCACCCTCTCGGCGGGCTGGTACGGCGCCTACCTGCGCACCTATGAGCTGGCGCTCGGCTACCTCGAGCACGGCCCGCGCGTGGAGGTGCGCCTGCGCCCGCGTCCCGGACTGCGCTTCGTGGCCGAGGCGGGCTATACCCTTCGCGGCTACCAGAACTTCGACAACCCGTTGGGGGCTCGCCGCGAGGACGGCTACTTCGACGCGGGGGCGCTGGTGGAGTGGGACGTGGCGGCGAGCTGGAGCCTCCAGGCCTCGGTGGGCTGGCGCGGCGCGTCCTCCAACGTCGCCGAGCTCTCCTATGGCCGTTTCGTCGGTGGACTGGGGCTGGTGTGGTCCCGGGGGTTGTACTGATGGCGGGGCTCGGCTCGCGTGCGCTGGGACCGCTGGGGCTCGCGACGCTCGGGCTGGTGGGAGCGCTCGCGGCGACCCTGGCGCTCCACCGCGCGGGCAGCACGGCGCTGGAGCAGTCGCTGGACGCGCGGCTGAGAGGCGCGGGTGAGTCCGCGGCGCTGCTGCTGGGAGACACGCCGCCCACGCCCGAGCGGCTGGAAGCGCTGATGCGCGCCAACGCGCTGGATGGCGTGTACGTGGTGGACCGGAAGCTGGCGGTGCCCGCGGACGCGACGGGGCCGGCGCGGCGGAGGGTGGACCTGCTGCGCACGGAGCCGGAGGGCGTGGAGGCGGCGCTCGCGGGACAGACGCGGGTGGGGCCGGGCTACGCGCTGGGAGACCTCCAGGTGACGGTGGGCTACTTCCCGGTGCGAGGGGCCGGAGGGGAGGTGGAGTCGGTGCTGGTGCTGGAGGCGGGGCGGGCCTTCTCGAGTGCGCGCGAGACGCTGCGGCATGCGCTGTGGGGTGGGGTGGCGCTGTCGGCGGTGGGCGCGCTGGCGCTGGCGCTGGTGGCGGCGAGGTGGCTGCGAGACGAGCGGGCGCGGCACGAGGCGGCGGCGAAGGCGGTACGCGGCGAGGTGCTGACGAAGATGGCGGCGATGGCGGCGCATGAAATCCGCAACCCGCTGGGGGTCATCCGCGGCACGGTGGAGCTGATGCGCGAGCGCAGCGGGGCGAAGCTGTCGGAGCGGGACAAGGAGGCGCTGGAGGACGTGCTGGGCGAGGTGGAGCGGCTGCGCCGGCTGACGGAGGACCTGCTGGACCTGAGCGCGGACCGGCCGCTGGCGGCGCAGCGGGTGGCGCTGTCGGAGGTATTGGAGGAGGCGGCGAGGGCCACGGAGGCGGCGTTCCCGGCGGTGAAGGTGCGCCGGAGCTTCGCGGAGCTGCCGCCGGTGGAGGGGGACGCGGGGAGGCTGAGACAGGTGTTCGCCAACCTGCTGCAGAACGCGGCGCAAGCGCAGGTGGAGGGCGAGGTTCGGCTGGCGGCGGAGGCGGACGGGAGCGCGGTGCGGGTGCGCGTGGAGGACGACGGGCCGGGAGTGCCGCCGGAGGTGCGCGAGCGGCTCTTCGACCTCTTCGTCACGGGGAAGGCGAACGGGACGGGACTGGGCCTGGCGCTGTGCCGCCGGCTGGTGGAGCGGCACGGCGGCTCGGTGTCACTGGTCCCCGAGCAGCGCCAGGGCAGTACCTTCGAGGTGCGACTGCCAGCGGTGCGGTAGCCGGGCGGGACGCACCCGCGGTGTGTCGCCCGGGCGAGGGCCGTGGGGGAGGTGACTCCCCGCCCGTGACCGGAACAGGATGGCGCCCGTTCCCCGCGATTCGCGGGAGGGGGCTCCAGTTGAAGACACGGAAGATGGATTGGCGGTGGCTCGCCGTAGGCCTCGCGCTGCCGCTCACCGGCTGCGTGCTGGGCAGCGTGCGGCAGGTGAAGGTGGACGCGCTCGGAGGCTACGCGGAGGCGCGTGGCGTGTCGGTGGAGGTGACGGGCGAGGTGCCCGAGGCCACGAGGCAGCAGCTGCGCGAGTCCTTCCAGAGCGCGGTGGAGGCCCGGGCCGGCCGGCCCGTGGACGCGACGGGCGAGCCCTTGAAGCTGGAGCTGCGCGTCGTGGAGGCCGTCTCGCCCGAGACCGCGGCCTCCTCGACCTCCGAGCGCGTCGCCGTGCAGGCGCGGACGGCGTTCGGGCTCACGGGGCTGGCGAAGTCGAGCGGGCGTCTGGCCCTCGAGGGCACGCTGCTGTCGCCCGAGGGAGCGCGGCGGCTGGGCCTGGTGCGGTGGGAGTCGGCGGGTGAGCCGTCCTCGCTGGCGCCTCGCGCGGGCCGCGAGGCGGGCGAGGCGCTCGGCCGGGAGATGGACTTCCGGCGCGAGGACTTCGTCACCCGCCGCGCGGCGGACGAGCGGATGTTCCTCACGCCCACGGCGCTCACGCTGGAGCCCGGCGAGGTGGTGGTGAGCAACGACGAGCTCCTGCTCTTCCGCGCGGGCGTGGGGCTGGGGCGGCGCGTGCAGTTCGACGTGTGGGGCGGAGGCCTGCCCATCCCGCTGGCGACGGGCGTGCCCCTCTACCTCATCCACGCGGTGGGCGGCGCGGGCGCGGCGGGCGTCGGAGTGCTCGGCGCCTTCGACCTGGGCCTCAAGGTGAAGCTGCTCGACGAGTCGCGCTACCTGCCGGGCGTGGCCGCCTCCTATGACTTCCTCAACGTCTTCGCGGGAGCGGTGGGGGGCGCGGGCATCGTGCTCCTGGGCAACGGCGTGGCCGGTGCCGGCGCCGCGGGGGCCGCCGGAGCCAACCTCCAGTTCAACCTCTTCAGCGTCGTGGCGGCGAAGCACTTCGGCGACTTCCAGCTCACCGCGGGCGCCTACGTGCTCGACAACCACCACTTCATTCCGCAGAAGGCCGCCATCACGGTGGGCGTCGCGGGCGCGGGAGGCGACGACGCCGGGGGAACCGGTGGCGGGACGAGCACCTCGCTTCCCCGCATTCCCACCCAGGTGCAGGCCTTCGTGGGCGCGCAGTACGTGCTCGGGCCTCACAGCGAGCTCGCGGTGGAGTTCTTCCCGCGCAAGCCCTTCAGCGACTCGTTCGGCACCACGGGCGTGCGCTGGCTGCTGGGCGCCGACGCGCCTCGCGGGCCGGTGGCCTTGGACCGGCTGCGCGTGCGCCTCGACGTCGCGGCGCTCTGGGTGTACCTGCCGCCGACCCAGAAACACGGCGGCACGCCCCTGCCGCTGCCCTGGGTGGGACTCGGCCTCTACAAGCTCTGAGGCTCAGCCGTGCTGGGGCCCGCGCGGCGGCGGGCCCGCCTTCTGGAGTGTGTAGTGTTCGTCGTCGGTGAAGACGCGCGAGCGGATGAGGAAGCGCACGCCCTCGGGCGCCTCCACCGAGAAGCCGCTCCCGCGCCCCTTCACCACGTCGATCGTCAGGTGCGTGTGCTGCCAGTATTCGAACTGCGGACCGCTGATGTAGAAGGGCGTGTCCACGATGGTGCCCAGGAACACGTCCTCCTGGCCCACCCGGAACTCGCCCCTCGGGAAGCACATCGGCGCGCTGCCGTCGCAGCACCCTCCCGATTGGTGGAAGAGCAGCGGACCGTGAATGCCCTGCAGCTTGCGCAGCAGGGCATCGGCGGTGGGTGTGACGGAGACGCGATCCACGGTCATCGTAATACCCTCACCCCACCCCTCTCCCGGGGGGAGAGGGGGCTTGCCACGGGTTCAACCTGGGACGGCCTAGAAGAAGCCCATCGGCTTCGGGTCGTAGCTCACCAGCATGTTCTTCGTCTGCTGGTAGTGCGACAGCATCATCTTGTGCGTCTCGCGGCCAATGCCCGACTGCTTGTAGCCGCCGAACGCCGCGTGCGCCGGGTACAGGTGGTAGCAGTTCACCCACACGCGGCCCGCCTGGATGCCTCGGCCCATGCGGTACGCCGTGTGCGTGTCACGCGACCACACGCCCGCGCCCAGGCCGTACAGCGTCTCGTTGGCCATCGCCAGCGCGTCCTCCGCGTCCTTGAACTTCGTCACCGACACCACCGGGCCGAAGATCTCCTCCTGGAAGATGCGCATCTTGTTGTGGCCCTCGAAGATCGTGGGCTCCACGTAGTAGCCCTCCGCCAGCGCCCCGGACAGGTTCGCCCGCCGGCCACCGGTGAGCACCTTCGCGCCCTCCTGCTTGCCGATGTCGATGTACGAGAGGATCTTCTCCAGCTGGTCGTTGGAGGCCTGCGCGCCGATCATCGTGCTCGTGTCGAGCGGGTTGCCCTGGACGATGCGCCTGGTGCGCTCGATGGCCTTCTGCATGAACTCCTCGTAGAAGCGCTCCTGCACGAGGGCGCGCGAGGGGCAGGTGCACACCTCGCCCTGGTTGAGGGCGAACATGGCGAAGCCCTCGAGCGACTTCTGCGCGAAGTCATCGTTCTGCGCGAACACGTCCGCGAAGAAGATGTTGGGCGACTTGCCGCCCAGCTCCAGCGTCACGGGGATGAGGTTCTCCGAGGCGTACTGCATGATGAGGCGGCCCGTGGTCGTCTCACCGGTGAAGGCCACCTTGGCCACGCGCTTGTTGCTGGCCAGGGGCTTGCCGGCCTCGATGCCGAAGCCGTTGACGATGTTCAGCACGCCGGGGGGCAGCAGGTCGCCCACCAGCTCCGCGAACTTGAGGATGGTGACGGGCGTCTGCTCGGCGGGCTTGAGCACCACGCAGTTGCCGGCGGCCAGGGCGGGGGCCAGCTTCCACGCCGCCATCAGCAGCGGGAAGTTCCAGGGAATGATCTGCGCCACCACGCCCAGCGGCTCGTGGAAGTGGTACGCGACGGTGTGCTCGTCGAGCTCCGAGAGGCTTCCCTCCTGGGCGCGCAGGCAGCCGGCGAAGTAGCGGAAGTGGTCGATGGCCAGGGGCAGGTCCGCGGCGAGCGTCTCGCGGATGGGCTTGCCGTTGTCCCACGTCTCGGAGACGGCGAGCATCTCCAGGTTGGCCTGCATCCGGTCGGCGATTTTATTGAGGATGTCCGCGCGCGCGGTGGGCGAGGTGCGGCCCCAGGCGGCCTTGGCCTTGTGGGCGGCGTCGAGCGCCTTCTCGACGTCCTCGGCGGTGGAGCGCGGGACCTCACAGAACGGCTTGCCCGTCACCGGGGTGATGTTCTCGAAGTATTGCCCCTTCACGGGGGGCACGAACTCCCCGCCGATGTAGTTCCCGTAGCGGGGGAGGTACTGCACCTTGCTGCCCTTCTGACCCGGAGCTTCGTAGACGGTCGACGACATTCGGACCTCGGCGGTGGGTGGGTGTTCTGGCAACGACAGGGGAGAGGGCACCGAGGATAGGCAGGTGCCGCTCCGCGTCATGGCGGGGAATGCGCACGCGAACGTTCGAAATCCGTCAGCGCACCCCCCGGGAACACCTGGAGTCCCATTCCCATGCCCGGGCCGGGACGCCAAGTGAGCCCCGGTCTCCCGAGGCCCACCCGGCCGCATCGAGCGCCTACTTCACGAAGATTCCAGCGGAGAACCTGTCGACGAGGCTGCCGTTGGCGGCGGTCGCGGTCAGCTTGCACGCGGAGCCCGCGGCGGGTGCCGTCCAGAGGTAGGTGACGTAGCAGTAGCCCCCGCTTCCGCAGGAGTCGTACTGCTTCACCAGGGTGCCGCAGTCGGTCTGGACTCCCGCGTCGAACGTGCCGAAGTACGTGTCGAAGCCCACGCTCAATTCGAGGGTGTACTGCTGGCCCGCGGACGCGGGCACGAAGTTGGCCAGATAGTCCCCGCGACTCACGCTCTGATAGACGCCCGGCCCTCTCATGTACAGGGAGTCGACGTGGGGACGGGGGACGTATTCGCCGGCCACCTGGACACCGCCCTCACCACCTCCGCCCGGAGCCGAGTAGACCAGCACGGGCACGGTCTCGTGGAGGGTGATGTCCCGGGATGTCACGCTCACCTGGAGGGTGCAGGAGGCCGGAGCGCTGCTCTTCCAGGTGGTGATGGCGGCGGACGGGTCCGCGAAGGAGCCGGACGGGCAGTCGCTCGTCCAGGCGTATGCCAGCGCGTCTCCATCCAGGTCCACCGCGTCCACCGAGACGGTGATGGGCTCGTTGACCACCAGGTCCGCCTTGGACGCCGACATCGAGCGGAGCATGGGCGCGATGTCCTGCTGCCCCTGCATGGCCGTCTGGTCGTAGATGCGCAGGGCGACCGGGGTCGTGGTGTTGGGCGTGACGGTCACCGTGCCGGTGCCAGACGCCACCACGACGGTGGGGTCCACGCCGTAGCCCGTGGCCGTCAGGGTATGGGTGCCCGAGGGCAGCACCAGCAGGCCTCCGAAGACGCCCGTGTTCGGGTCGAGGATGAGCGACTTGGAGACGTTGGCCGGCTGCGCGGTGAGGATCATCTGGGTGATCTGTCCCGCGGACAGGCCTCGCACCGCCACGCTCATCAGTCCATCGCCGGAGGGCGTCTTCGCTTCCTCTGGAGCGCACCCCGCCAGCGTCAGGGCAATACCCGCCAGTGCTCCCGTCAGGAGCTCACGCATCTTCATCATGGATTGGTTCCTTCCCTGGGACAGACGACCTCTTTCGTCGTCGTGTGAGAGGTGTTTTACGAGGACGGTCTGACATTCCCCGGGCCCTTCCGGCCGTTCATGTTGACAGTGGATACATGTGGTGTTTACATTGGAAACATGAGGGCGGGTGAACCGCAGGAGGAGCCATGGACGGCGAGCTGATACTGAAGATCCTGAACGTGCCGGTGCTGCTGGGCTGGCTGGCGATGGTGCTGGCGCCCCGGGCGCGCGTGACGCGGTGGGTGCTGGAGAGCGACGCCATCCCCCTGGTGATTGGCGCCGTCTACCTGGCGCTGGTGGCGCCGCACCTGCCGGGCCTGCTCGGCCAGTTCGACACGCTGGAGCACATCGGCGCCGCGCTCCAGCGCCCCGGCATGCTGCTCGCGGGGTGGATCCACTACCTCGCGTTCGACTTCCTGGTGGGCCGGGTGGTGCTGGCCGATTCCCAGCGCCGCGGCATCCCCCACCTGCTCGTCGTGCCCTGCCTCTTCCTGACCTTCATGCTCGGCCCCACCGGCTATCTCGCCTACGCGGCCGTCCGCCTCGTCACCCGGCGCTTCCTGCCCGCCGTCGCCCCGCTTCCCGTGTCCTCCACTCCCGTCGCCACCGAAGGAGTCCGCTGATGTCCGCCACCACTTCCGCACTGTCCGCGCGCTCGCTCTGGAACCGGGCCTGGTCCCTCTCTCCGGCCCTCGCTCTGGCCACCGTGGTCATGGCCCTCGGCGCCGTGTTCACCACGCTGGGCCTCGTCCTCGACCCGAGGCTCCTGGTGGGCGAGCCCGTGTGGCTCAAGCCGACGAAGTTCTACGTGTCGCTGGTCGCGTACAACGCCACGGTGCTGTACTTCCTATCCTTCCTCTCCGAGCGGAGGCGGCTCGTCCGGATCTCGGGCGGCATCCTCGCGGCGGCCGGCGTCCTCGAGATGGTGGGCATCACCCTCCAGGCGGCGCGCGGGGTGCGCAGCCACTTCAACATCGCCACGCCCTTCGACGCCTTCATCTTCAGCACCATGGGCGTCACCATCACGGTGCTCTGGGTGACGATGATCGTCCTCGCGATCGCCCTGCTGCGTGCGCGGCTGGCGGAGCGCCCGCTCGCGTCGGCGCTGCGCATCGGGTTCATCGTGGCGGTGATTGGCTGCGGGCTCGGGTTCTTCATGACGAACCCGAACGCGGCGCAGCTCGAGGCCATGAAGGCCGGGCAGCGGGTGGTCGAGGCGGGCTCGCACACGTTCGGCGCGGCGGACGGCGGCCCGGGGCTGCCCCTGGTGGGGTGGAGCACGGTGGCGGGGGACATGCGGCCGGCGCACTTCCTCGGGCTGCACGGCATGCAGGTCCTTCCGCTCCTCGTGGTGCTGCTCGCGCGCCGGCGCAACCTCTCCGAGACGCAGCGGCTGGCCGCCGTCCGCGCCGCGGGGGTCGCCTACGTCGGAGTGACCCTGGTGCTCGCGGCCCAGGCGCTCCGGGGCCTGCCCATCACCCGGTGGGACGCGGTGGGGCTCGCGAGCCTCGCGCTGGTGGCCACGGCCGCCCTCGCCACGGCGTCTGCCACGCTGCTGCGGCGCCAGCCGGCCGCCGTCACCGTGGCCTGAGATCCAGGAGACAAGCCCTCGGCGGGCGGCCGGCTTCCGGGCATCACATTCATGGACTCCCTACTCTTTGCCTGGGGGCTTTCCGTCAACGGAGGTTGGAGGCCATGAAGCACGTCACGGCCGTCGTAGGCGCCACGGGGTTGCTGGGAGGGGCGATCTGCAAGCACCTGCGGGCGTCGGGCCTACCGGTGAGGGCCATGGTCCGACCGACCTCGGAGCCGAGCCGGGTCGAGCGCCTCGAAGAGGCGGGAGTGGAGTTGCGACAGGGGGACTTGAAGGCCCGGTCCTCGCTCGATGGGGTCTGCGAGGGCGCCCGGGCGATCATCTCGACGGCTACCTCCACGGTCTCGAGGCAAGCGGGGGACTCGATTCAAGCGGTGGATCTGGAGGGCCAGTTGGCTCTCGTGGAGGCCGCGAGGCGCGCGGGAGTGGAACACTTCGTCTTCGTCTCTTTCGCGCCCATGGAAGTGGACTCCCCCCTCCAGCAGGCCAAGCGCGCGGTGGAGCAGTCGCTGATGCGGAGCGGGATTCCTCGCTACACCATCCTCCAGCCCACCTATTTCACCGAGGTCTGGTTGAGCCCTGCCCTGGGCTTCGATTTCCTGAAGGCCCATGCGCGCCTCTGTGGGACGGGGCGTGGCGGGCTGAACTGGATCTCCTTCGAGGATGTGGCTCGTTTCGCCGCCGCCGCGCTGGAGAGTCCGCGGGCCTGGAATGCGGTCCTCCAGCTCGGGGGGGAGGAGGCGCTCGGCCAACTCGATGTGGTCCGCCTCTTCGAGGAGCGGAGCGGTCGTCGGTGGACGCTGGAGCATATTCCCGAGCAGGCGCTCCGCGAGCAGCTCGACGGTGCCACCGATCCGCTCCAGCGCTCCTTGGCGGCACTGATGCTCCATGTCGCGCTCGGCGGCCCGGTCAATCCGAGACCCGCCATGGAGGCCATGGCACTGCGCCCCAGCCGGGTCCGCGACTATGTGGAGCGCGTGCTGGCCGACCATCATCTTCCGGTGGGGGTTTGACGGTCAGCCCTGTCGGTTCTCCGACACGTCCATCACCCCGCCAGCTGTCCTCGTGTGCGCCGTCTCCGACCGGCCTGCCCTGGCGCCTGTCATGCCCGCTGGGCTCCCTTGTCACACCCGGGCCCGGCCCCCACTCATTCCCCACGACCTCCGGGGGTGCGCATGGTGTGGACTTCGACAGTCGTCGAGCCGGGGGGGACCACGGAGACGTTGGCTCCCAAGTCCTACCGCATGGGGACGCACCGGCTGATTCCTCCCGAGGAGACGCTGCGGAGGGTGTGCCCGCTCATGCGGGACATGGGTATCACTCGCATCGCCAATCTCACCGGCCTGGATTGGATAGGCCTCCCGGTCGTGGCGGTGTACCGGCCCAACGCGCGCTCGCTGTCGGCGTCGCAGGGCAAGGGGATGGACCTGACCGCGGCGCGAGCCTCCGGGCTGATGGAGGCGGTGGAGTCCTACCACGCCGAGCACATCGACCTGCCGCTGCGGCGCGCCAGCTACGACGAGCTGCGGGCGAGCCACCCGGTGGTGGAGGTGGGCGCGCTTCCGCGCCTGTCGGTCAACTCCTTCCACCCGGCGATGCGGCTGTTATGGGTCGAGGGGCGTGACCTTCGGGACGGCTCTCCCCTGTGGTTGCCTTTCGAGTTGGTCCACACGGACTTCACCCTCCCGCTGCCCGAAGGCAGTGGCGCGTTCCTCATGAGCTCCAATGGACTGGCCTCTGGAAACCATCCGCTGGAGGCCATCAGCCACGGCCTCTGTGAGGTGGTGGAGCGGGATGCCACCACGCTGTGGCACCTGCGGAGCGAGGAGTCGCAACACCCGACGCGATTGGATTTGAGCACGGTGGATGACCCGGTCTGCCTCCAGGTGCTGGAGCGCTTCGAGCGGGCCGGGATGGAGGTGGCCGTCTGGGAGACGACCACCGACGTGGGGCTGGCGTCCTTCTACTGTCTTCTCGCCGAACGCTCGCCGGAGCCGCTCCGGTTCCGCGCTCCCACGACGGGGGCGGGCTGTCATCCCGCGCGGGAAATCGCCCTGCTGCGCGCGCTCACCGAAGCGGCCCAGGTGCGGCTCACGCTCATCTCCGGTGCTCGCGACGACATGGGGGTCACCCGCTGTTACGACGCCTTCCGGGACCCGGCCGTCTGGCGCCACCAGGTGGAGCGGATGCACCGGGAGCCGCCGGTCCGGCCCTTCCAGGACGTGCCCTCCTTCGCGGGGCGCTCCTTCGAGGAGGACGTGGCGTGGGAGCTGGAGCGGCTGGCGGCGGTGGGGCTGCACCAGGTGGTGGTGGTGGACCTGTCCCGGCCCGAGTTCCGCATCCCCGTGGTGCGGGTGGTGGTGCCCGGTCTGGAGGCGCTCCACGACGCGCCCGGCTACGTCCCGGGACGCCGGGGCCGCGAGATGCTGAAGGAGCGCAGCCGATGATCTACGTCTTCGTGGGACCCACGCTGCCCGCGCGGGAGGGGAGACGCGAGCTGGAGGCCGTGTTCCTTCCGCCCGCGGCCCAGGGGGATGTCTACCGGGCCGCGCTCGAACGGCCAGCGGCCATCGGTCTCATCGACGGCTACTTCGATGGTGTTCCCTCTGTCTGGCACAAGGAGATCCTCTGGGCCATGGCCGAGGGCATCCCCGTCTTCGGAAGCGCGAGCATGGGGGCGCTGCGAGCGGCGGAGCTGGCCTCGTTCGGCATGGAGGGCGTGGGGGTCATCTTCGAGGCATTCCAGCGCGGCGAGCTGACGGATGACGACGAGGTGGCCATGGCGCACGCGCCCGCCGAGGACGGCTTCCGCCCGTTGTCGGAGGCCCTGGTCAACATCCGGGCCTCCCTGGCGCGCGCCGAGCGCGAAGGCGTGGTGGACGTGCTGGTACGCGAGGCGCTGGAGCAGCTCGCCAAGGAACTCTACTACCCGGAGCGGAGCTGGCCGGCCCTGCTCGGGCGGGCCGAGGACGCGGGCTTGCCGCCCGAGCCTCTGCGGCGGCTGCGGGAGTGGCTGCCACGGGGATGGGTCGATCAGAAGCGCGCGGACGCGCTGGCCATGCTCCGCCAGATGCGCGAGTACCTGGCGGCCCACCCCGAACCCAAGCAGGTCTCGTACACGCTCGCCCAGACGGACGCGTGGGCGGAAGCTCGCCGATGCGCCGGGCGGCTCGAGTCGGGCAGCCGTGAGGAGGGCGAGCCGCTCCCGCGGGAGGCGTTGCTCGAGGAGCTGCGGGTCGGCGGCCTTCTTCCCCGGGTGCGGGCCGGAGCCCTGGCGCGTGCCCTGGCCCTGGAAGAGGCCCGGCAGCGGGGCGGTGAGGTCGAACTGGAGGCGATGCGGCGGGTCTGTGAGGCATTCCGTCGCGAGCACGGACTGGGCGAGCTGCCTCAGTTCGAGGAGTGGCTGGTGGCGCAGCGCATCGCCGAGCCGTTGCGGTTCTTCCGGGATGAGACGTGGGTACGCCAGACGGAGCTGCTGCACGCCACGGAGGTGGAGCGGTGCCTGCCGGATCACCTGCGCTCGCTCGGTATCTACGGGCCGCTGCTGGACCGTGCCTGTCGCAAGGCGCGGACGCTTTCCCGCTCCGGTCTGGAGCACCCCGGGCTCGAGGAGGCCGGGCTCGAGGAGGCGGCTCTGTGGCGCTGGTACTTCATGGAGCGGCTCGGTCGGCCCGTACCCTCCCAGCTCGCGCGGTACGCACGCGGCGTGGGTTTTGGCGGCGAGGATGAGCTCCGGCGCGCGGTGTTGCGGGAGCGCTGCTTCCTGCGCCTGGAGCAGGAGCTCGAGCAGCGGGTAGGGGAGGAGTGAGCGAGGACCAGGTCTTCCGGTCACCGGGCTGACGGAGGATCTCCAGGGGGGATGGATACAGCACCCCTTCGCCCCGGCGCCTGCCATATCCCACGGTCTGCCTTGTCACATCCGGTGCTCGCTCCTCATTCATGAGGGAGGACCCGAGTGGTGTCGTAGCGAGCGGGACCGGACAGGCACGCAGGCGCTGGCAGGAGCGGAGCCGTGGACCACGAACAATCCTTGCTGGAGAGCGGGCCCTTCATGCCCCAGGCCTTGGGTCCCTACCAGCTACAGGGGGTTCTCGGGCGCGGGGGAATGGGCGTCGTCTATCTGGGACACCATCGGGACCGGGATGAGCTCGTCGCGCTGAAGACGGTCCGGGTGGCGCGCGAATCCCTGTCGTCCAATCTCCGCTGGGAGGTACGGGTGCTCGGCCGTATCCAGCACCCCGGTGTGGTCCGGATCCTCGACAGTGGCATCTCCGGTGGACTGCCCTGGTATGCGATGGAGCTGGTGAAGGGCCGCACGCTCCAGCAGCTCATCGATCGGTACTGGCATGTCGAGGGGCCTCCGCGTGATGCCGCTTCCCCGGTGAAGCTGCCCGTGCTCCCTCTGCTGAAGCTCGTGCGGAGCTTGTGCTCGCCGCTGGCCTACCTGCATGGCTGCGGTCTGGTCCACCGCGACCTCAAGCCCGGCAACGTCTTCGTCCGCGAGGACGGGACGGTGGTGCTCGGAGACCTGGGGGTAGCGGCGGCCTTCAGTGGCGCCTACGGGCGGGAGCTGCTCCAGGTGGATGACGCCAGGCTGGGCACTCTCCTCTACATGTCGCCCGAGCAGATCCAGGGCGATCTGGTGGACGCCCGTGCCGACCTCTATTCGCTCGGGTGCATCCTGTATGAGTGCGTGACCGGTTTCCCTCCTTTCGGGGGCGGCACGAGCGGAGCCGTCCGCAAGCGCCATCTCCGGCAACCGCCCACTCCCCCCTCCATGCTCCTCGACGAGCCACTCCCGGAGCGGCTGGAGTGGCTCATCCTCAAGCTGCTGGAGAAGCGGCCCCAGGATCGGCTGGGCTACGCCGAGGATGTCGACCGGGTGCTCGCGGAGCTGGGGGTGGAGGCGGTGCAACCGGCGCGGCTGCCCAAGCCCCGGCCCTACCTCTACCGGTCTTTCTTCACGGGGCGGGAGGACGCGGTGCGGAGCCTCCGCGCCAGGCTCGACTCGCTGAGCCAGGGCCAGGGTGACCGCGTCTTCATCGGTGGTGGCAGTGGCGTGGGCAAGACGCGGCTGGCCATGGAGCTCGCCCGTGAGGCCGTCTTCAGCGAGCTGACGGTGGTGACCGGCGAGTGCATTCCGCTCGGACTCTCGGGCACGCAGGTGGATGCCACGACGCGGGCCTCGCCGCTCCACCCCTTCCGCCCGCTGCTGACCCTGGTGGCGGACCGGTGCCGTGCCTGGGGGGAGGCGGAAACGGAGCGGATACTCGGGCGGTGGGGCAAGGTGCTGGTCCCCTTCGAGCCCTCCCTGGACTCGCTTCCCGGCCTGCGCGAGCGGCCCCCACCTCCTCCCCTGGCCAACAACGAGGCCGAGCGCTCGCGCATCTTCACTTCCCTCCAGGAGGTCCTCTTCGCCTTCAGCGAGGAGGAATCGCTGCTGCTCATCCTCGATGACCTGCAGTGGGCGGACGAGCTGACGCTGGGCTTCCTGAAGCGGCTGCGGTACGAGGAGCTCGTCGAGCGGGGCGTGCTGCTGCTGGGCACGTACCGCATGGAGGAGCTGAGCGAGCCCCTGCACGAAGTGGTGTCCGCGAGGGCCCTGCACCTGGAGCTGGGGCGGCTCGACGCGTCGAGCATCCGGTCCATGGTCTGCGGCATGCTGGCCCTGGGCTCACTGCCTCCGGACTTCGACGGGCTGGTGCTCCAATCCGAGGGCAATCCCTTCTTCGTCGCCGAGTACCTGCGGGCCGCCATCACGGAGGGGTTGCTGCACCGCGACGCCTCCGGGCAGTGGCGGTTGGTCGAGCGGGCCCCCGGCTCGCTCGAGGCGCTCGCGCTGCCCGAGTCCATCGCGGAGATCATCAACCGGCGCCTGGGCGGTCTGGATGCCCGGGCCCGTGGGGTGGTGGAGCTGGCCGCCGTGCTCGGGCGTGAGCTCGACGCCGAGCTGCTGCTGCGCACCGTCCCGCTCAGCGAGTCGGAGGCCCTGGAGGCCCTGGAGACGCTGCGGGTGCGGCAGATCCTCGAGCATGTGACGGGAGGCCGGCTGCGCTTCATCCACGACAAGCTGCGCGAGCTCACCTACGCGGGCCTGTCCCCCGAGCGGCGCCGCCAGCTCCACCATCGCTCCGCCGAGGCTCTCGAGCATCGCCACGCCGGGGAACGCGACTTCGCCCTGTTGTCGCCTGGTCTGGCCCACCACTGGGCGAAGGCCGAGGTGCACGATCGGGCGAGCCGCTACTTCCGTCTGGCGGGAGATCGCGCCCGGGGCGCCTATGCCAATGAGCAGGCGATCTCCTTCTACCAATCGGCCTTGTCCGAGGCGGAGCTGCTCCCGCGCCCGGGCGCGGAGGGTCGGGAGGAGGGGGAGCCGGACTTCCGCTACCTCCACGAGAGTCTGGGAGACCTGCTGGCCCTCTGCGGACGGCAGGAGGAAGCGCGCGCGGCATATGGCGGGGCCCTGGCCCGGCTCTCGCCGGCCCACCAGCGCCAGCGCGCCGGCCTCCACCGCAAGCTGGGCAAGACCTGGGAGACGCACCACCAGCACGAGGCCGCGCTGCGCGCTTACGACGAGGCCGAAGCCGCGCTGGGCTCGGTCCACTCCGAGCCCGGTGCGGTTGGAGCGGAGGAGACCGCGTCCGGCTGGTGGCACGAGTGGGTGCAGATTCAAGTGGAGCGCATCTGGGTCTACTACTGGATGGGACGGGTCGAGGAGATGGGCGCGCTCATCGACAAGGTTCGCCATCCGGTGGAAGCACGAGGCACGTCCTCGCAACGCGTGCGCTTCTTCCAGGCGATCCTCCTGTGGGCCTTCCGGCGTGAGAACTACGTCCTTTCCGCCGAGACGGTGCGGACCGCCCGGCAGGCGGTGGCGGCCAGCGAGCAATCCGGGGACCTGTCCGAGCAGGCGACGTGCCGCTTCTTCCTCGCCTTCTCCTTGTTGTTCCACGGAGACCTGGAGGAGTCGGAGCGGCAGGGCCTGGTGGGGTTGCGGCTGGCGGAGCGGGTGGGGGACCTGACGTTGCAGTCACGCCTGCTGACGTACCTGCTGCAGGTGTACCGGCGGCGGGGTCAGGTCTCCGAGGCGCGCACCTGGAGTGAGCGGAGCCTGCGGGTCGCGACCGAGGCGCGCATGGACGACTACGTGGGCGCGGCCCTGGCCACCCGGGCCTGGGTGGCCTGGAAGGAGCAGCGCCTGGAGGATGCCGAGCGGGACGCGCGGGACGCCGTGGAGCGCTGGCGGAAGCTCGCGGAGCGGTACTCGCACTTTGGCGGGCAATGGCAGGGGTTGCTGCTCCTGATGGCGATGGAGTCGCGGCGCGGTGAGGTGGCGGAGGCGGTGGAGCGCGCGCGCGTGATGCTGGACCCGACGCAGATCCCCCTGCCCGACCCACTGGCCGGCGCCCTGAGGGCGGCGCTCGAGGCGTGGAGTCAGGGGCAGCGGGAGGCGGCGCTCGAGCACCTGCGGCGCGCGGTCGGGGTCGCCGGGGAGCTGCGATTCCTATGAACACCGGAGGAGGTATCTCGGATATGGCGAATGGCGATCAATTGCAGGTCTCACACTTCCTCATCTTGCGCACCTTCAGCACGGTCAAGCCGAAGAAGATGGCGGTCTTCATGAACGCCATCACCTGGCAGGCCGCCTGGCTGCGGCACCACTTCCAGTGGGAGCGGGCGGTGGTGGGCTATGCCTTGACGGATGTCCCCGAGCGTGTGCTCGAAATCTATGGCATCCCAACGGGCGACATCGAGCGCGCGGAGAGCATTTTGAAGAAGCTGCGCGCGCAAGATGAGTATCAGGAGTTGAAGGAGTGTTGCGAGGGGGGGCGAGAGGATGACGAGATGTTGTTCCCCGCGATGCAATACAAGACCTTCCTGAGGGGCTTCATGGAGCAACACATGAAGGAGCTCGGCCTCAATGCGCGTCGAAGAGAAATCCAGAAGGACCGTGAGGTGAATAGAGCCTTGCTCGCCGAGTTCAACGCGCTTCGAGCCAGGCTCGCCAATGCTGAAACCGAGCTTGCTGGGGCTCGAGGTAGACTCTCCGGGCTTTCTGCGGCGCAGGCCAGTGCGGCGGCCGCTCGCGAATCGGACAGTCAGGCGGTTTCACGTCTCGAGCAGCAGGTCGATTCCTTCAGGAAGAGCCTCGCCAGACTGCCACCCCAACCCACCCTGACTGCGAGGGAGAACGAATTCGGAAGGCAGTTGGGCCAGGTGGAAAAGGATTTGCAATCGGCCCAGGAGATCAAGCGCGGGTTGAAGAGCATTCCCGTCCCGGACTATTTCTTGACCGTCTCCATCAAGTTGAAGCAAGGCATGCTGCCGGAGTACGTCCAGCAGATGACGCTGCTGCTCGAGGAGTTCGCTTGGGACTTCATGGCCGCCGGCGAGAAGCTCCCGCCGCCCGGTATCTTGGAGAACAGGAGTCTTCCCGTGCCTGAAATCATGCACCTCTGGAGGTTCGGGGATGCCAATGACCTCTACCGGCAGATGGTGGGGTTGCGGGAGAGCAGGCGGTACTCCGCCATCACGCAGCTCCTCTCCGAGCCCGAGAGACAGATGCTGATGTGTGACTGGGAAGCGATCTCGAGGACGAAGAAGAGCACCTCCATTTTTCGAAGTGAAGGCAAGGAGGAGTGATGGAAACCCAGCCCGATGTGACAGGAAGCCAGCCATCACCCGAAGAACGAGACGAGGAGTTCCTGCGCCCTCGCCCGCCAGGCATCGATGATCTGGTGATACTCGGCAGGGATGAGCAGTTCTATTGGCTCCAGAAGAGTGAGTACCAGAACAAGAGCCATGAGATCGACACCTCCATGGTCGGCCAGGCCACGCACCTGGTGGAGCAGGGCGTGGTCCTGGCGGATATTCCCGTGGGCAGCATTCCGGGTGTTGGAGCCCAGTGCTTCCTGGTGAACCTGGGGGGGCTCCGGCGTCCCCCGCCGAGGCCCCACAAGGGAAAGCCCATCCAGCACAGTGAGTCAGCCGGCCCGCAGCCCATCGACCCCAATGATGACTGTCTCAAGGTTCCCGCACCTGGGATCGATGATCTGGTGATCCGCGACAGGGATGGGACTCTCTTCTACTGGGTCAAGAAGTGTGAGTATCAGAACGAGGGCCACAAGCTCGAACGGTTCGATCCCATCCTGGCGGAACAGGTCAGACTCTTGACGAACCAGGGAGTGGTGATCGCGGATGTACCCGCGAACAGCTTCCCTGGTGTCGATGACATGGGCTGCCTGGTGAATCTGCACGGTATCCAGCGGCCTCCGGTCAAGCAGGAGCAGGAGGGAACCCCGCGGCCAGGGGATGGGAGCCGCGGGCCGACTCAGTAGGCCGGGCGGACGCGTACCCGCATGAAGCCGTCCCACCAGTAGGTGGAGAGGACCTCGATGACGGTGCCCGTGGCCGGCAGCTTCACGCCCGCGTAGGGGGCGTCGGGGAACCAGTGCGGCTTCAGGTCGTTGAACACGGGCACGGCGGGCCGGGACGGGTACTCGCTGCGCGGGGCTCCGTTGTACTTGAGTGACAGCGGGAAGGAGCGCTCCAGGCCGAAGGTCGCGTCGTGGACCTGCACGCGGGCGGCCCAGGGCTGACCATCCCCCCGGATGAGCGGCGTGGGGCGCGCGTCGACGACGAGCACGCGGCCCTCGCCCGGATGCGCGCTGACGTTGTTGTCGGACATGGAGCTGTCCACGTAAGTCACGAGCAGACCCGGGTTGTACGCGTAGTGCTCCACGTAGTCCTCCAGGCCGTCCGCGCGGTAGGAGAAGTTGTACGGGCCCGTCTCCAATCCCCTGTCGTAGCCGCGGTACTGGCGGTACTCGGCCAGGTAGTAATGCTCATGGAGGCTCCGGTACTGGCCGTCGCTCTGGAGGAAGCCCTCGAGCGTCCACCCGTTCGGAGCGCTCTCCGCGCCGTCGGAGAACACGGGCGCGCCATCCGCCACGATGGCCAGCTCATCGAACAGGATGCCGCGGCCGTGGGTGTTGACGTCCGTCCAGTAGCGCAGGCGGAGCTGCACGGTCCATCCCGCATACGCGCTCAGGTCGAAGGAGGCGGGCACCCAGCTCCCGGAAGCGCCGGTGATACCGTGGCCCTCGTTCTGGCCGTTGGGATCGCTCTGGGTGGTGATGGTGCCCGGCAGGTTGACGAAGTTCGTGCCGTCCGTGGAGACGGAGACGTAGGCGTAGTCCCAGTCCGTCTCGATGTCGAACCAGGCTCTCAGGTCGAGCGAGACGGAGGCCGCGGCCGGCAGCGTGAGGGTGCGCGTCATGCGGACGTCCAGGCCGTCCCCGATGCCACCGTGCCAGGCGAAGCTGCCCGAGTAGGGCGGGAACACGGGCTGCACGCGCTCCTTCTGGGGGAGCTGGACGAGCAGGGCCTGCCGCGCCGTCCAATGGGTCGTCTCCGCGGGACCGAGCGTGTGGTGGGAGCGCTTGCCGGCCCGGGCCACGTCGTAGTCGAGCCAGCCGAGCTGGAGCTTGTCCCAGGCGAGGAGGTCGCCGGGGCGTGAGCCGATGTCGATGGTGCCATCGCCCAGGTAGGAGCCGGAGGACATGAGGGTCCAGAAGCCGGTGGCGTTGTCGGCGCCCTGGGGGCGGGTGTCGTACTGGTCCGGCAGGCCGAGGTCATGGCCGTACTCGTGCGCGAAGACGCCCAGGCCGCCGTTCTCCGGCTGGATGGTGTAGTCACCCACCCACTTGTCCACCGTGCCGAAGCGCGTGCCGCCCATGGGATTGAACACCGGGCCCGGACCCGAGGGCGCCGTCTTGTTGGAAAAGGCGAACCAGCGGTGGCTCCAGACGGCATGGGTGCCTTGCGCGCCACCGCCCGTCTCCTCGCCCGCGCCCGCGTGGACGATCTGGAAGTGGTCGATGTATCCGTCCGGCTCGTCGAAGTCGCCGTCCCCGTCGTGGTCGTACCGGTCCCAGGTGTCGAAGGTGTCCAGGTAGGCCTTGATCTGCTCGGGCGTCTTGCCGGCGGCGAGCTGTTGGGCCGTCCAGACGTCGATGGCGTCGGCGACGAGGTACCAGACGCTGGTGCAGTTGTTGCGGCCGCAGGCGTTGTTGCCGTAGCGGGCCTCGTTCCAGGGCACCTTGACCCAGTCGGTCACCGTGCCGCCGACGGTGTACCGGCCGGAGGACACGGCGCGATAGTAATTGGCCACCGAGTCGTAGCCGGGCCGGGTGGAGAAATAGAGCTGCTCGTAGTGCTTGCGGTCGAAGTCGGGCTTCCAGATGGTGGTGTTGTCGACGCGCCGGTCCGGCTGGGGAATCTGGTTGCGCAGGGGACCCGGCTCGCCCCCGTAGCTGCTCACCTGGTCGCCGAACTCGACGAGCACCACGAAGACCTTGTCCTTGCGCTCCAGCTCCAGCTCCACGAACTGGCCCCCGGCCAGCTGGTGCACCCTGCCGGTGGTCCTGCCCGCGAGCTTCTCCTGGAGGGCCCTCATCCGCAGCGCCCGCTGCCGCTCCCCGAGCGGGTGGGGGATGTCATCGGAGCCTTGTGTCTCGAGGGCACGCAGCGCCGCGGCCTCGTCCTGGGGCTGCTCGTACCAGGGGCGATCCGCGCGCGCGGGGGTCGCCGTGAGCGCCAGGAGGCTGGCCAGCCAGGGAATGACTCTCATCTGCGGATGCTCCTCACGAGGCACCGCGGGGGACCATCCCCACGCGGGGTTCGGCTCCGGCACGCAAAAGGGGCCAGGACGTCTTCTCGTCGCGAGAAGCTGGAGAGCCTCCCCGGCGCCGCCAAGAACGCTGCCCTCGGGGAGGGGCCGCGATGGCAAACAGTCCGACAATCCTGTCATGGGCACGTGGTCACCGAGACATCGGAGGCGTGGCCTCTCAAAGTTTCGAGGGCCCGGGGCGCCGCGTTTCGCGACTCACCAGGGCCGCTCCTCCCGTGGACTCGTCAGCCCTCCTCGCGCTGGCCCGGCGTTTGCTCTACCCGCGCGGCATGAGACACATCCTCATTGGAATCGTGGCGGCGGCCCTCTTCTCGGGTTGTGGGGCGCCCAAGAGCGTCGTGCAGGAGCAGTTGGAGTCCTTCGCGGACGAGCAGGAGGGCAAGGAGCGCGTCATCGAGCTGCGCGAGACGGACGCGGCCCGGGGGCTCGTCATCCATTGCCCTCTGGGAGTGCTCTGTGACGAGCACTACGACTACCGCCATTACTCGTACGACGCGCGGGGCATCTACCTGTCGCTCAGCTTCGAGCCGGTCGTGGTGAAGGACATGACGCTCGAGTCGTTGCGCGCGCACGCCCAGCACGTGAGCTACGAGCTGAAGGAGGTGGAGGGGCTCGAGGCCACCGGCTGGCGGATCGGCGCGCGCAGCGTGGTGCACCGCGTGGGGCAGCCTGACTTCCAGGTCCGGTTCACGGGCCTCCAGGACGGACGGTTGAAGGGGGAGATCCGCACCACCCTCGTGGAGCTCGTCGGCCGTCAGACGGCGGACGCCACCTGCGAGAATCCTCCGCAGGATGCCCCGATGCCGGATCATTGTTACGCCAGTGCCAGGGCCAACATCCCGCTGCGCATCGTGTTCGACCTGCCCATCCAGGAAGGCGTGCTCGACTGCCGCGACGGGCAGACGCCCGGGTGCGGCTGACAGGGGCGCACCTGCCCGGAGAGGTACCTGACCGTCCGCTGCGTGGCCGGGGAGGGGAGGGTGGGGGTCCCCTCGAGAGGGCTGAAGGTGTCCGGGCCCGAGGCATGATGGGCGCGGACGCGCGGGAGGTGACGCATGGCGCAGGTGCTGGTGGTGGACGACGAGGTGAAGCTCGGCAAGCTCGTGGCGGAGGCGCTGGAGCTGGACGGGCACGCGGTGACGCGGGTGACGGGCGGGCGCGGGGCGCTGGTGGAGCTGGCGCGCGGCGGCTTCGACGTGGTGCTGACGGACCTGCGGATGCCGGAGGTGGACGGGCTGGAGGTGCTGAAGGCGGCGCAGGCGCTGCCCACACCGCCCTCGGTGGTGATGATGACCGCGTACGGGAGCGCCGAGAACGCGGTGGCGGCGATGAAGGCCGGGGCGGCGGACTACCTCACCAAGCCCTTCGCGATGGACGAGGTGCGGCTGCGGGTGAGGCGGCTGGCCGAGCAGCGCGCGGCGGAGACGAAGAGCGAGCGGCTGGTGCGGCGGCTCACGCCGGACCTGGTGGCGGAGAGCCCTCGGATGAAGCAGGCGCTGGGGGCGGCGCGGCAGGTGGCGGCGAGCGACGCGAGCGTGGTGCTGCTGGGCGAGAGCGGGACGGGCAAGAGCCAGCTGGCGAGGCTCATCCACTATTCGAGCAAGCGCGCGGCGGGGCCGCTGGTGGAGGTGCACTGCGCGGCGCTGCCGGAGACGCTGCTGGAGGGCGAGCTGTTCGGCCACGAGAAGGGCGCGTTCACGGGGGCCACGGAGCGCAAGGCGGGGCACCTGGCGGCGGCGGATGGGGGGACGCTGTTCCTGGACGAGATTGGCGAGGTGACACCGGCCACGCAGGTGAAGCTGCTGCGCTTCCTGCAGGAGCGCGAGTTCGTACCGCTGGGGAGCACGCAGGCGCGCAAGGTGGACGTGCGCGTGGTGGCGGCGACGAACAGGGATCTGGTGGCGGCGGTGCGGGAGGGGAGGTTCCGCGAGGACTTCTACTACCGGCTGAACGTCTTCAGCATCGAGGTGCCGCCGTTGCGCGAGCGCAAGGAGGACATCGTGCCGATGGCGCGGGCCTTCCTGTCGCGCAAGGGGCTGCCGGCCTCGAAGCTGTCGAAGGAGGCGGAGGCGCGGCTGGCGGGGTACGGGTGGCCGGGCAACGTGCGCGAGCTGGAGAACATGCTGGAGCGCGCGCTCATCCTGTCGGGGGAAGGGGACATCGCGGCGGAGCATGTGGGCGCCGGGGGGCCCTCGCTGTCGAGGGGTGGGAGCAGGGCGGTGCGGGCGGCGGACGTGCTGGGCGAGGGCTTCAACCTGGATGCCTTCGAGCGTGAGCTGCTGTACGCGGCGCTGGAGCGGGCCGGGGGGAACAAGACGGCGGCGGCGAAGCTGCTGGGAATCACGCGCAGGCGCCTCTACTCGCGCTTGCAGAGCCTGGGCGAGAAGGTGACGGAGACAGAGGGCGACTGAGGTGTTCCTCACCGCGCTCATGGCCTTCGCGTTCGGGTTCATCGGCTCCATGCCGCTGACGGGTCCGATCGCGGTGATGGTGTTCTCCCTGGGGGTCCGCAAGCGCTACGGCGTGGCCGTGCGCGTCGGCCTGGGAGCGGCGGCGGCGGAAGCCCTCTATGCCACCGTGGCCTTCTGGGGCTTCACGACGTTCCTCGCGGACCGCCCCATCATCCTTCCCATCTCGCATGGTGTGAGCACCCTCGTACTGGCGGTGCTCGGGGTGTACTTCCTCCGGTGGAGGCCCGAGGCGGAGGAGGAGGAGCCCTCCGGCCGGCGGGCCTGGCATGTCACGGGCTTCCTGCTCGGCTTCACCCTCTCCGCGCTCAATCCCACCCTGCTGGCCACGTGGAGCGCGGCGGTCGCGTTCCTCTACTCGCGGCAGCTCCTCACCTTCTCCGAGGTGCTCGCGCTCCCCTTCGGTGCCGCGGCGGGCGCGGGCGTGGCCTGCTGGGAGCTGCTGTTCGTCTGGCTGCTGCGTCGCTATGAGAATCAACTACCGCGCTCCGCGTTGACCTGGGTGGTGCGCGGCATGGGTCTGCTTCTCATCGCGGCGGCTTTTCTCGCCGGGCGAGACCTCGTCCGCGAGCTGTCGGGAACCACGCGCTGAAGCGCGGCCCCCCCCCCGCTTGATTCCTGAATCAGGATTAGTTAGTTGATGCTAGCTAACTAACGGGATGGGCAGCGCCATGAGACGTCTCCGACGGGTTCTGCACGAGAAGACTCTCGCGGGTGCGCTGCGCGGGGACGTGCACCTGCGAGGGGTGGATGTCGTCATCCTGGTGTCCTGCGCGGTGGCCGCCCTGGCGCTCGCGGGGCCGGCGCGGTGGGCGCCCGGGGCCACGGAGTCCTCCGTCTGGTTCCTGGCGCTCGCGCTGGGGCCGCTGGTGCTGCGCACACTGGAGGCCGCCTTCCCCCGGCACCAGATGCTGGCCTTCGTGGCCTCCTTCTGGCTGCTGCCGGTGTTGAGCGTCAGCCACGGGCTGCTCAATCCCCTGGTGGACGCCATCACCCCGGTGCTGCGCGATGCCCAGCTCGCGGCCATGGACCAGCTGCTGCTCGGCGCGCAGGCCTCGGTGTTGCTCGGGCACGTGGTGCCTCCCTGGCTCACGGAGATCCTGATGATCTGCTACTACGGCCACTTCATCTGGCCGGTGGCGCTGGCGGGGGTGCTGTACTTCACCGGGCAGAGGAGCTCCTTCGACGAGTACCTGCTGGCGCTCAGCCTCTTCTTCTCCTTCAACTACTTCAGCTACGCGCTGGTGCCGGCCATCGGCCCGCGCTACTTCCTCTTCCACTCCTTCTCCGAGCCCCTGAGCGGGCTGTGGCTGACGCCCTTCCTGGACTCGGTGATGCGCACGCCGCCCTTCGCGCGGGACTGCTTTCCCTCGGGGCACACGGGAGTCACGCTGCTGGTGCTGCTGTATGCCTTCCGCTTCGAGCGGCGCGTCTTCCGCGTGATGTTGCTGCCGGGCCTGGGTCTCATCGCGGCCACCCTGGTGGGACGCTTCCATTACCTGACGGATCTGCTGTGCGCGGTGCCGCTGGTGGCGGTGGTGGTGGGGCTCGCCCTGGTGTGGAGCCGGTCGGGCGCGACGTCCCCGTCCTCTCCCGAGGAACGCGCGGGGGTTCGGACGGCGTAGAGTCGGGGCCATGAACCGAGCCCCGCTCCGCTTCTTCTTCGACTACGTCTCGCCGTACTCGTATCTCGCGTGGACGCAGCTGCCGGCGCTGGCCGGGCGTCACGGCCGCTCCGTGGAGCTCGTGCCGGTCCTGTTCGCGGGGATGCTCAACGTGCTCGGCACGACGGGACCCGCGGAGGTGCCCGCCAAGCGCTTCTACATCTACAAGCACACGCGGCGGATCGCCCACGAGCTCGGCGTGCCCTTCGTCATGCCCGCGAGCCATCCCTTCAACCCGCTGCTCGCGCTCCGGGTGACGGCCGCCGTGCAGGACCCGGAGGCCCGGCGCCGGCTCGTCTCCGCGCTCTACGCTGCGGTGTGGGCCGGAGGCGGAGGTCTGGTGGAGCCGGAGCGGGTGAGCGCGGTCGTGGCCTCGGTGGGGCTGGATGTGCGGGCGCTGCTCGCGGCGGCGCAGACGCCCGCCGTGAAGGACCAGGTGCGCCGCGACACGGAGGAGCTGCTCGCGCTGGGGGGCTTCGGCGTTCCCTCCGTCGTGGCCGATGGGGAGCTCTTCTTCGGCGTCGACTCGCTGGGGCACCTGGAGCGGTTCCTGCGCGGAGAAGACCCCATCTCCCCCGAGGAGATGGAGCGCCTGAAGAACCTGCCCGTCGCCGCGTCGCGCATCTGAGCCGCGCGCCTGCTCGCCCGCCGGGGGAGGGGAGTCACTGATAACCCGGGTCTATCAGGGCGATGAAAACGTTGTCTTGGCGTGATGAGGCCGCGGCGAGCATCTTGAATCCATCAGAGGCCGACGTGTGTGGGCCGCTGAGGCATCAGGAGGAAGGCCATGGTCGCGGCACTTGCTGGATTGGGATCGGGAGCGCTTCACGCCATCTCGGGACCGGATCACCTGCTGAGCCTGGCGCCTCTCTCCCTGGGCATCCGCCGGAAGGCCTGGCGGGTGGGGCTGGTGTGGGGGCTGGGGCACGCGCTGGGCACGCTGCTGTGTGTGGCGGCGGTGGCGGTGGTGGCCGCGGCGCTGCGGCTCGACATCCTGGCGACGTGGGGGGAGCGCCTGGCGGGGGCCGCGCTGGTGGTGACGGGAGGAGTGGGCCTGCGCCGTTGGCTGACCCGCCGCACACCGGGCAACGGAGCGGGCGCTTCGAGCAAGGGCGCGGCGAGCACCTGGAGCGTGCTCTCCATCGGTCTCATCCACGGCCTGACGGGCGCGGCGGCGGTGCTGCTGTTGCTCCCGGCGGCGGTGTCCGCCTCGCGGATGTGGCAGGCGCTGTACCTCGGTGGCTTCGTGTTCGGTAGCACGCTGGCCATGGCGGCGCTGACGGCGGCCCTGGCGGCCGGCTCGAGCGCCATGCCGAAGCCCGAGGCGCTGCTGCGGCATGTGCCGGGAGTGGCCTCGTTCGGTTCGGTGGTGCTCGGGAGCTGGTGGATGCTGGCGTGAGGCCCTCGAGCCGGTTCCCCGAGGAAGGCCGGAGTGGACCGGGCCTCCCTCGGGGTGATGTCTGGCCGTCAGTGCTCAGACCTCTTCCACGACGGACGGCCTAGTTGTTGACGGTGGCGTACAGGTTGTTGCCGGAACCCAGCGAGGCATTGTTGTGGATGTAGATGGTGGTGCCCTCGCAGGGCGCGCTCAAGGGCGCGGTCTGCCCCGGCGCGATCGTCACCCACTGGCTCCACGCGTACCTCGCGCACCAGGCGTGGGCCTGCACATCGACTCCGCTGACGTTGTTGATGTAGATCGGGGTCCTCGAGAACCAGTTGCTGGCGAAGGTCTTCGTCTCCTGCGGGTAGATGAAGTCGTCGTCGACGAGTGCATGGACGTCCGGCGCTTCGTCCTGCTCCTGGGACTCGTCCGGCACCTGGGGCTCGCTCTGCTGCTCCTGCGGGGCCGGCTGCTCGGTCGGCTCGGGCATGCCCTCGCCGCAGGCGCCCAGCAGGGAAGCGAAGGTCAGGAAGGTGAATGCACGGAAGCTGTTCATATGCTGTCTCCTCGTGTGTCTGGTTTTGACGGAGGAGTAGTCGTTTGGCACGGCCTCCCCCCGCATGTATGGCCGCCCCCGGAGCAGTTCCCGCTGTGCGGTGGCTCTCCTCGGCGGTTGATGAAGAAACGGGGTGCGGCGGGTTTGTTACCTGCCCTTTTTCCCGCTCATTTCATCGCCAGGTTCATCCCGCGGGCGAGGAGGCGGACTCTGGCTTCCGGCCATGAGCGCGCTCGCATTGCTCATGGCCAGACTGTGCTTGCTCGGGGGTCTCCATGAGGAAGCGCTGGCGCTGCTCGCGATCCAGACAGGTGGTGGTCTCCGTGCGCAGCAAGGCCTGGAGCCTCGAGACGTCCAATGTCCAGAGTCGAGCCGTGGTGTCCATGGAAGCCGTCACCACCCGCCTCCCGTCCGGGCTGAAGGCCGCGGACGGCACTTCCTTCCCATTGCCACGGAGCACCACGGGAGTGCCCTTCCCATCCGCACGCCACACCCGCGCTGTCCCGTCATTGGAACCCGTCACCACCCACTGCCCATCCGGGCTGAAGGCCGCCGAGCGCACCGCCTCCTCATGGCCGCGGAGCACCACGGGAGTGCCCGTCCCATCCGCACGCCACACCCGCGCCGTTCCGTCCATGGAGGCTGTCACCACCCACTGCCCATCCGGGCTGAAGGCCGCCGACACCACCTCTCTCTCATGGCCGCGGAGCACCACGGGAGTGCCCGTCCGGTCCACACGCCACACGCGCGCCGCTCCATCCACGGACGCTGTCACCACCCGCTGCCCATCCGGGCTGAAGGCCGCCGACCTCACGAGTCCCCCGGTGCTTTCACGGCCGCAGAGCACCACGGGAGTGCCCGTCCCGTCCGCACGCCACACCCGCGCCGATCCATCCAAGGACGCTGTCACCACCCGCTGCCCGTCCGGGCTGAAGGCCGCCGACCACACCGCCGCCCCATGACCCCGGAGCACCACGGGGGCACCCGACCCATCCGCACGCCACACGCGCGCCGTTCCATCCATGGACGCGGTCACCACCCGCTGCCCATCCGGGCTGAGGGCCGCCGACCGCAGCTCCCCCTCATGGCCGCGGAGCTCCACCGGGGTACCCGTCCCGTCGGTACGCCACACCCGTGCCGTCATGTCATCGGACGCGGTCACCACCCACTGCCCGTCCGCACTGAAGGCCGCCGACCACAGGGACTGGTCATGGCCGCGGAGCACCCTCGGCTCTCCCGTCCCGGTCGCACGCCACAGCCGCGCCGTCCCGTCCTGGGACACGGTCCCCACCCACTGCCCGTTCGGGCTGAAGCCCGCCGACCACACGGCCTTGTCATGGCCGAGGAACACCACCGGTTCGCCTCTCCCGTCCGCACGCCACAGCCGCGCCGTCATGTCATCGGACGCGGTCACCACCCACTGCCCGTCCGGGCTGAAGGCCGCCGACCTCACGGCATCCGCATGGCCGCGGAGTACCACCGGCCTGCCCGTTCCGTCCGCACGCCACACCCGCGCTGTCTTGTCATCGGACGCCGTTACCACCCACTGCCCGTCCGCACTGAAGGCCGCCGACCAGACGATATCCCTATGGCCGTGGAGCACCACGGGGGGACCCATCCCGTCCGCGCGCCACACCCACGCCTCATAGCCACTGGCCGTCACCACCCACTGCCCATCCGGGCTGAAGGCCGCTGACCGCACGCGGCCATGGTGGTGAGGGAGCACCACGGGGGTGCCCCTCCCATCCGCACGCCACACCCGCGCGGTCAGATCCAAGGAAGCCGTCACCACCCACTGCCCGTCCGGGCTGAAGACGGCCGACTCCACGGCATTCTCATGGCCGCGGAGCACCACCGGTGTGCCCCTCCCGTCCGTGCGCCACACCCGCGCCGTTCCGTCCATGGAGGCAGTCACCACCCACTGCCCGTCCGGACTGAAGACGGCCGACTCCACGGCATTCTCATGGCCGCGGAGCACCACCGGCTCGCCCGACCCATCCGCACGCCACACCCGCGCGGTCTTGTCGATGGAAGTCGTCACCACCCACTGCCCGTCCGGACTGAAAGCAGCGGAAGACACCCGGTCTTCATGACCGCGGAGCACCACCGGCTCGCCCGACCCATCCGCACGCCACACCCGCGGGGTTCTGTCCCTGGTGACCGACACCACCCACTGCCCGTCTGGGCTGAAGTCCATCGACCACGCTCTCTTCTCGGAGGAGCGGCGTATCCCCGGTTCGATCCTCCCATTCGCCTGCTCCAGGAAGGCGGTGCTCGTGACGAGCTCCTGATGTCTCGTCAGGACAGCGGCGCTCACGGGATTGCGCAGGAGGTCGAGGGCTGTCTGCGTCCACTCGGGTGTTTCTTCCGGGTGAAGCACCTCACGCAGGACGAGCGCCGCCGCGGTCGGATCTCGTTCCAGCAAGCGCCTGGCCTGAAAGACTCGCGAGGCATCGAGCGCCAGGGTCCGCTGGTGTTCGGACTCCCGGCGCTGTTCGATGGCTTGTTCCCTCTGCCAGGCCGCTACGATCGCGGCCACGACCGCCAGCAGCAGGAGCACGGCCAGCGAGAGCACCACGGCGCCCAGCTGCTTCCTCCTTCGCGCCTCGGCCACGTCCGACGCCGCGATGAACCGCAAGCTCCTCGCGGACAGCTCTCCGCGATGGTTGTCCCTCACGCGGCGCGCGTAGCCCAGCCTGTCTCCCGTCAGCAGGTACGACGTTCCCCGGTCCCCGCCCCCCTGTCGTGCCTCCCACGCCTTCGCCCAGGCGTCGAGCTCCCGCAGCTGCTGCTCCCGCTCCCAGTCCTCCTTCACCCAGGTCTGGACCGCCTTCCACCGCCGGATGAGCGCCTCGTGCGCGAACTGCACCCACGTCCCGCCTTCTCCCTCCGACTGCTCCTCGCCCTTCACGAGCAGCCGGCTTCTCACCAGCTTCTCCAGCACTTCGTCGAACGCCTCGCGTACCTCCTGCTCGACGGGCCGCACCTCCTCCTCCCGCACCCGCCGCCGCGTCTGGGGACTCGCCGCATCCCGGAAGTCCACCAACCTCACCAGCAACCGTCTCGCCTGCCTTCGCTGGGGCTCCGACAGCGACTCGTACAGTCGCTCCGCCGTTCGCGTCAGGGCTCCCGTCACGCCTCCCAGCTCCTCGTACACCCGGTTCGTCAGCCGCCGGCCCTCCCTGCGCTCCCAGAGCAGGTCCAGCGCGTACTCCAGCAGGGGCAGCGCTCCGGGTTCCTTGCCCACGTCCTGGCACAACTGCTCCACCAGTCCCGCCTCCAGCTCGAGCCCCACCGCACGTGCTGGCCGCTCGATGGTCGCCGCCACCTCCTGTTCTTCCATGTGCGCGACGAAGACGCGGTGCTCCTCGGCGTACACCACCGTGTCCAGCCGCGTCCGCTCGTCCAGCGCCACCTCCCCACTGCGCTCGAAGTGGTCCACCCGCAGGGTGCCGAGGACGACGCACCCGAGCTCGGTCGACCTGGCGAGCGTCCACAACACCCGCATCAGCGAGGAGCGCTCCTCCAGGCTCGCCAGCTGGGTGAACACCTCCTCGAGCTGGTCCACCACCAGCAGCAGCCCGCGCCCGGGCCGGGCCTGGCGCAGCAGCCGCGCCTCGACGAGCACCTCGGTCTCGGTGGCCCCTTGCCCCGCCGAGAGTGGCTCGGGGGAATGGGCCGCACGCAACCGCCTGCTCAGCTCCCGGAGCGACGGAAACCCTTCTTCCGAGGCAGCGCCCTCCGCCGCCAGCTCACCGGGCCGCACCACCACCACGTCCCATTCCTCCGGGGATAGCAGGGGCACCAGTCCCGCCATCACCACCGAGGACTTGCCCGCGCCAGAAGCCCCCGCCACCACCTGGAAGCGGGGCTTGCGTCCCGCCGCCGCGTCCCGCACCCGCTCGAACAGCTCCCGCGAGAGCTTCTCCCGTCCGAAGAAGAAACGCCGGTGCTTCGCCTCGAAGGCCAGCAGGCCGCGGTAGGGCCGCAACACCACCGGCCTCAAGTCCGCCTCGCCCTCCCGGCGCGCGTACAGCTGAAGCGAGGCCCAGTCGAAGCTCCTGGCTTCCACCCGCAGCCGGCGCCGCACCGCCTCCAGCGCTTCCTCCAGCGAGCAGGAGTCCACCAGCAGCTTCTGGTACAGCGTCTCGGCCAGCAGCACCGAGCCCACGGTCGACAAGGGCAGCCGGGAGGCCACCACCATGTCGATGCCGGCGCGGTGCAGCTCCTGCGCGACGCTGCCCAGGTATCCGGCCAGCCTCCCGCCATCTCCGCCATGGCAGGCGCACAGCACCACCATGCGCAGGGTGTCGGCGTAGGGCGCCAGTACCGCGCCCAGCGCCACTCCATCCACCAACTCCTTGGTACCGCCCCGGACCTCGGAGGCGTTCCACGCCAGCCCATGGAGGCCCGGCCCCGACGTCTCCAGGGGCGCTCCATGGCAGAGCACGTGCAGCACGGACACCGGCTCCTGGGCGTCCCGCGCCTCCGCGAGCCTCTTGTCCAGACTCTCCAGCGACACCCGCGGCAGCACGTCCCGGCGCGAGTCGAAGGCGAAGTCACCCTGCTGGCTGGCCTTCATCAGCGCCAGCAGGTGCTTGTCCTCTGGCACTGCGCCGCCTGCCTCCGACCAGGCCAGGAGCACGCGTCCCTCTCGTGTTCCCCCCCCACGTGCCCCTGGCTCCCGCTGCTGGGGCCACTCGTAGCGCAGCGTGCACCCCGGCACGTCCGCCAGGTGCCGTCCGCTGCCCTCGAGCGTCACCAACTCCCAGGGCAGTGAGTACAACTCCGCCGCCGACGAGCGCACCACCAGCCGCAGCTGCCCTCCCTTCCCGCGTGCCCTCTCCAGCGCCTCCTCGTGCCCGCCCCAGTCCAGCGCGTCCAGGAAGCGCCTCATCCGCTCCCCGAGCCGTCTGGCCATCTCCCCGTCGGGTCTTCCTCCGGTCAGCGCCGCCAGGTCTCCCAGCAGCTCCCCCCAGGGAAGGGTGGCGCGCTTCACGCCTCCGTCTCCCACCCGCACCAGGTAGTCCCGCGACCCGGCGTGGAAGTCGTAGGCATCCTCGGGATTGTCCGCGCGTGACAGCTCCAGCACCAGCTCGTAGGGGCCGGCCTCCGGTCCTTCGTGTTGGCCGGACTCGGGTCGTGGGCTCTCTGCCCTCAGGTGTGCTGCGCTCATGTGCAATCCCCCTCGCTCGCGCGGGGGGCACGGCGTGCGCCTCCCCCGCGTTCCTCGAAGAGGACGCACATCGGCGGGTTTGTTACCCGCCTCTGTTTTCGTGGGTCTTCCCTGGCCGGGCCGTCGCTCCGGGATGGCTCAGAAGAAGATGAGGATGATGACGATGATGACCGCCGCGATCGCCAGGCAGACCAGGAACTCCTCGAAGGTCGTGGCGGTACAAATGGAGGCACCGAAGAAGCCGAGGTTGTTCTCCGGGGAATCCAATGTGGCGCAGACCATCGGGACCACACCCGCCAGCGCCTGGATGGCGGGCTCCCGCTGAACCGCCTCGAGCAGCTCCTCGAGCGACTTCATCGCGGTGGTGACCTCGCGGCCAAACGCCGGCGCCTGGCTGGCCTCCGTCTCGAACTGGACCAGCAGGTCGCCATCGAACCGCTCTCCCAACCGGGCCAGCCCCTTCCGCACCGTCTCGGCGAGCTGGTTGGGGTCGGCCAGGTATCCTTGGAGCTTGTCGACGAGCCCTGGTTGGATGAGGGCATCCATCGCCCGCATGTAGTTCATGGTCATGAGGGTGGCGGCTCCCTCCTGCAAGCCGAGGAACTTGCGCAGGGCCCCTGGCCGGCGGAGCCGGTTGTATGCCTTCAGACTCGCTGGATCCAACGGCTGGACCTTCCAGGCGAGCACCGGGTTGATGGCTTCACGAACCCGCGAGTCCTTGCCCGCCGCTTCGAGCAGCATCCGCGTGAGCTGGGACATGTCGGGCGTCGGGATCTGGCGGGTGATGGGCTCGCTTCGGTTCTGCTGAATCATACGTGTCTTCCCCCTCGAGCGCTGTGAGGAGCTGCTGTGCAGCTCTCTTCGGCAGGTGCATGAGAAAGACGCCGGACTTCAGGATTGTTACCCCGCGTTTCCGACGTGTGTCACGGAGCGCCACGGACGGTGGGCCGTGGTGCCCCGAGCGCGGTGAGTCCCTGGGCCCGGTGAGGTGGCCTGGCGCTCTGGCTCAAGCGCCGCTGCTCGAGTGCTCGTTGGCTGCGTTCGAAGCCAGCCAATGCCTCCTCGGGTGTTTCATCCAGGTACGTCTGCCGTTCCTCGCTCGTCAGACAGTCGTAGGTCGCGTTTTCCAGGCGTTCCATCGCGAGCTTGAAGCTGACAGGCCATACCCGCGCGGCCCCGTCCGACGAGGACGTCACCACCCGCTCCCCATCCGGGCTGAAGGCGGCCCACAACAGACCTGCTCCGTGCCCCTCCAGTCTGGCCAGCAGCGCCCCCTGCGCCGACCAGACCCGCGCGGTCTTGTCCCACGAGGCCGTCACCACCCGCTCTCCATCCGGGCTGAAGGCGGCCGACAACACCGCATCTCCGTGGCCGTCCAGCGCCGCCAGCAACTCACCCTTCGCGCCCCATACCCGCGCGGTGCCATCCAGGGACGCGGTCACCACCCGCGTCCCGTCCGAGCTGAAAGCGGCCGACACCACACCGCTCTTGTGTCCCTGCAGCAGGACCATCGGCGCTCCTTCCAGGCTCCACACCCGGGCGGTGCCATCCATGGACGCCGTGACCACCCGTGTCCCATCCGGACTGAAGGCCGCTGTCCACACGGAAGACCCATGGCCCTCCAGGAGGGCCAACGGCTCACCCTTCGCGCTCCACACCCGTGCGGTGCCGTCCTCGGACGCGGTGACGACCCGGGTCCCGTCCGGACTGAACGCGGCCCATTTCACTTCACCCGCGTGGCCCTCCAGGACGGCCAATGGCTCACCCTCCGTGCTCCACACCCGCGCCGTCTTCCTGGAGGCCGTGACGATCCGGGCCCCATCCGGGCTGAATGCAGCCGTGTGACCTTCGAGCTTCGCCAGCGGCTCTCCCTCCGCACTCCACACCCGGGAGGTGCCGTCCAGGGCGGCCGTCACCACCCGCGTCCCGTCCGGGCTGAATACGGCGTTCATGACGCGGCTCGTGTGACCCTCGAGCTTCGCCAACGGCTCTCCCTCGGCACTCCACACCCGAGCGGTGCCGTCCGCGGAGGCCGTCACCACCCGCTGTCCATCCGGGCTGAAGTGGGCCTTCATCACCCAGCCGTGGTGGCCCTCCAGCTCATCCGACAGCGCTCCCTCGGCACTCCACACCCGAGCGGTGCCGTCCTTCGAGGCGGTCACCACCCGGTTGCCATCCGGGCTGAAGTGGGCGGAATACACGCCCCCGCCGTGGCCCGGCAGCGTCGCCAACAGCCTCCCATCCAGGGTCCATACCCTCCCCATTCCATCCATCGAGGCCGTCAACACTCGCGTTCCGTCCGGGCTGAAGGCAGCCTTGGATACCACTCCGCCGTGGCCCTCCAGCTTCGCGAACAGCGCTCCCTCCTGGACACGCCACACCCGGACCATTCCCTCATCGGAGGCCGTGACCACCCATTCCCCGTCCGGGCTGAAGGAGGCTGACACCACCTGGCCCTGGTGCTTCCCCAGTACCGCGAGCGTCTTTCCGTTCGCGGTCCACACGCGCGCCGTCCTGTCCCCGGAGGCCGTCACCACCCGTTGCCCATCCGAGCTGAAGTCCGCCGACAGCACCCTTGCTTCGTGACCCTTCAGCACCGCCAGCGTCTTTCCCTGGATGCTCCACACGCGCGCCGTCCCGTCTTCGGAGGCGGTCACCACCCGTTGCCCATCCGGACTGAATGCGGCTGTCAGCACCCTTGCTTCGTGGCCCGCCAGCACCGCCAGCTGCGCGCCTCGCGAGCTCCACACGCGCGCTGTCCCGTCCGAGGAGGCAGTCACCACCTGCTGCCCATCCGGACTGAAGACAGCCGAGTTCACATGGTTGCCATGGCCTTCCAACTTCGCCAGCAGCTCGCCTTGCGCGCTCCACACACGCGCCGTCGTGTCCGCGGAGGCAGTCACCACCCGCTGCCCATCCGGACTGAAGACAGCCGAGAGCACATAGCTTTCATGGCCTTCCAAACTCGCCAGAGGCACTCCTCGCGCGCTCCACAAGCGTGCCGTCGTGTCCGCGGAGGCAGTCACCACCTGGTGCCCATCCGGACTGAAGACGGCCGAAAGCACCCAACCCCCGTGGCCCCGCAGCACGGCTCCGGCCATGGGCCGCTGAAGGACATCCATGGCCGTCGTGAGCCACTTCTGACTCTTCTCGGCGTTGCCCACCTCACGCAGGAAGAGCAGGCTCCGGGCCGGGTCCTGGCCGCGGTATTGCTCCGCCAGCAGGAGCCGGGCCGTGTTCTGCGAGAGCACCCGCTGCTCTCTTTCCCGCTGCCGCAGGTGAGAGACGATGGCCACCGCGGCGATCGCCACCACCAGCAGCACGGCCGTCACCACGAAGCTACTGCGGAAGAAGCGCGTCGCACGTGCCCGAGCCTCCAACAAGGCCCGCTGCTTCTGCTGCTCTTCCTCCTGCTGGCGCTCCCGCAGGGCCTCGGACATTTCCAGCAACTGCTGGCTGCGCGGCGAGAGCTCTCCCCCGTGCTTCTCCCGGAGGCTCCTGGCGTAACCCAGCCTGTCCCCCGTCAGCAGGTAGGAGATTCCTCCATCCGCACTGCGTTGGTTCTCCTCCCAGTCCTCCGCCCATGTCTCCAACTCCCGGAGCTGCTGCTCCCGCTCCCAGTCCTCCTCCACCCACCTCGCCAGCAGCTTCCACTTCCGCAGCAGCGTTTCGTGCGCCAGCTGCACCCACGCCCCGTGTTTCCCTTCTCCGCCTTCCGGGGTGCCTCCCTTCACCAGCAGCCGGCTCGTCACCAGCTTCTCCAGCATCGACTCGAAGGCGGCCCGTTCCTCTCCGTCCCGCGGCCTCATCCCTTCCACCCACACCCGTTCCCGGGCTCTGGGGCTGCCCATGTCCTTCACGGCCACCAGTCGCACCAGCAGCCGCCGTATCTGCTGGCGCTCGCCTTCGCCCAGCTCCTCGTACAGCCGATCCGCCGTCTGGGTCAGGCCTCCGGTCACGCCCCCCAACTCCTCGTAGGCCCGGTGCGTCAGCCTCCTGCCCTCCCTCCTCTGCCACAGCAGGTCCAGTGCATGCGCCAGCAGCGGCAGCGCCCCCGGTTCCTGCCCCACGTCACCGCGCAACCTCTCCACCAGCCCCGTTTCCAGCTCCAACCCCACCACGCGCGCCGGCTTCTCTATCGCCTCGGCCAGCTCCTCCGGCCCCATCTGGGGCACGAACAGACGGTGCTCCTCGGCGTACACCACGGTGTCCAGCCGCGTCTGTTCATCCAGCATCACCTCTCCGCAGCGCTCGAAGTGGTCCACCCGCACCGTCGCGATCACCACGCATCCCAGCTCCGGTTCCTTCCCCAGCGCCCATACCGCCCTCAGCAATGCCTGGCGCTCCTCGCTTCCGAGCTGGGTGAACAGCTCCTCCATCTGGTCCACCACCAACAACAGCTTGCGCTCCGGCCGCGCCTTCCTCAGCCGCCGCACCTCCTCCACCACCTCCTGTTGGCTGGCTCCCTCGCCGGTCGGCAGTGGCTCGAGGTCCCATACCCGGTGCAGCCGGTGTTGCAGCTCCCTCAGTGCCACGGAGCGCTTCCCCGCCACCTCAGGCTCGGTACGCACCAGCTCACCGGGCCTCACCACCAGGCAGTCCCACTCCTCTCGCGGCAGTTGCGGCACCAGCCCCGCCATCACCACCGAGGACTTGCCCGCTCCCGAGGCTCCCGCCACCACCTGGAAGCGCGGCCTCTGCCCTCTCGTCGCCTGCGCCACCCGCTCCAGCAGCTCCGCCTCCAGGCGGCTTCGGCCGAAGAAGAAGCGCCGGTCCTTCGGCCCGAAGGCCAGCAGGCCGCGGTAGGGCCGCAACACCACCGGCCTCAAATCCGCCTCGCCCTCCCGGCGCGCGTACAGTTGTAGCGAGGCCCAATCGAAGCTCCTGGCTTCCACCCTCAGCCGGCGCCGCACCGCCCCCAGCGCCTCCTCCAGTGAGCGGGAGTCCACCAGCAGCTTCTGGTACAGCGTCTCGGCCAGCAGCACCGAGCCCACGGTCGACAAGGGCAGCCGGGAGGCCACCACCATGTCGATGCCGGCGCGGTGCAGCTCCTGCGCGACGCTGCCCAGGTAGCCGGCCACCCTGCCGCCATCTCCGCCATGGCAGGCGCACAGCACCACCATGCGCAGGGTGTCCGCGTAGGGCGCCAGCACCGCGCCCAGTGCCACTCCGTCCACCAGCTCCTTGGTACCGCCCCGGACCTCGGAGGCGTTCCACGCCAATCCATGGAGGCCCGGCCCCGACGTCTCCAGGGGTGCTCCGTGGCAGAGCACGTGCAGCACGGACACCGGCTGCTGCGCCTGCTGGGCTTCCCTCAGCTTCTTGTCCAGACTCTCCAGCGACACCCTCGGCAGCACGTCCCGCCGTGAGTCGAAGGCGAAGCCTCCCTCCTGGCTGGCCTTCATGAGTGCCAGCAGGTGAGCGTCTTCCGGTACGGCGCCACCTGCCTCCGACCAGGCCAGGAGCACCCGTCCCTCGCGCGCCGCCCCCCTGCGCGCTTCTTCCCCCCGCTGCCCGGGCCACTCGTAGCGCAGCGTGCACCCCGGCACGTCCGCCAGGTGCCGTCCGCTGCCCTCGAGCGTCACCAGCTCCCAGGGCAGCGAGTACAGCTCGGCCGCCGACGAGCGCACCACCAGCCGCAGCTGCCCTCCCTTGCCACGTGCCCTCTCCAGCGCCTCCTCGTGCCCGCCCCAGTCCAGCGTGTCCAGGAAGCGTCTCATCCGCTCCCCGAGCCGCCGGGCCATCTCCTCATCTGGCTTTCCCCCGGTCAGCGCCGCCAGGTCTCCCAGCAGCTCCGCCCAGGGAAGGCTGGCGCGCTTCACGCCGCCTTCTCCCACCCGCACCAGGTAGTCCCGCGACCCAGCGTGGAAGTCGTGGGCATCCTCGGGGCTGTCCGCGCGCGACAGTTCCAGCACCAACTCGTAGGGGCCGGCCTCAGGTCCCTCGTGTTGGCCGGACTCGGGTCGTGGGCTCACTTCCCCCAGGTGTGCTGTGCTCATGTGCAATCCCCCTCGTTTTGCACGGGGGCCACGGCGTGCGCCGGCTCCCCGTGTTCCTCGAAGAGGACGCACGTCGGCGGGTTTGTTACCCGCACCTATTTCCCGCGGATTTTCCGCCAGACGGGCGGCCCACGCTGTTCCCAGAGCCGCCCCTGGCCCTCTCCCCCCACCCGACGTCCGTAGAGGGCCAGGAGCGGTCTGGTCAGCTGTCAGTAATGGGTTTGCCGGGGCCGTTCGTTTGGAATCACCGCCCCCGCGAAGAAAGGACGCGAGGGGTCTGGTTTGTTACCCGCGGCATCCCTCGTCGGCGGCGCGGGTAACAAATCCCTCTCTTCGCGTCTTGCCGGAGCGGGGAGGGCACGCGGTCCTCCCCCTGGCTCCTTCGAACGAGAAGATTGATGCGGCTCCTGGCTCCTCCACGGTCATGCGATCCCGAGGCCCTCGAAGCACCCTCGATGAACGCGGCGCGCACCCCCGGTGAGGCCCGGCAACCGGACGTCCCCCAGTCGTGGGGCCAGACGGACCCGGAAGGACCCTCCTCAACAGGTGGGGCCCGTGTCATAAAGCTGCCCGTTCGTCCCCGTGAGCAGGGCCCGGGGCGACGAAGGGGGCCAATGGACACGGCGAAGAGCGAGCAACGAGCCGGGGAGTTCGCCACGCGGTATCGAGCCTGGCTGCTTGCCCAGGCCCACAACCTCTGCCGCAATGCCACCGACGCGGAGGACCTCGTGCAGGACGCCCTGCTACGATTCATCCAAACCTTCGGCCAGTTGGAGGCGCTCCCCAACGAGCGCAGCTGCGAGGCCTGGTTGGTCACCACCCTGACCCATCTCTTCTACGACCAGTGCCGCAGGCGGCGGGTGCAGGCCCAGGGCGCGAAGGATCCCCACCTGAGCAACGAGGTGGTGGTGGAGCATGAGCCCGACGCCCGGCCCGTCTATGACACGCTCACGGACGCGCAGTTCTCCGAGGCCCTCCAGACGCTGAGCCCGAAGATTCGCGCCACGTTCGAGCTGCACGCGTCCGGGAAGAAATACCAGGACATCGCTCGTTCCCTCGGCATCCCGGTGGGCACGGTCTCCAAGCGGCTGCACGATGCCCGCGCCAGATTGCGCGAGTTCCTCCTGCGCCACATCCAATCCGGAGTGAACTGATGGACAGCCTCTGTGACAACGTCGAGCTGTTCGTGGACGGGGAGCTGGCTCCCGAACACGCCGAGGCGTTCCGCCAGCACCTTCCCGACTGCGCCCGCTGCCAGCGCGAGGTGACGGAGCTCCTGCAGCTCAAGCTGCTGGCCCACCGCCACGCGGAGAACGCCGAGGAGCGCGCGCCGGCTCCGTTATCGCGCGTCCCGCCCGTCGCCTTCTGGAAGCGGTCCGTCGTGCTGGTGCCGGCCGCCCTCGCCGCGGCCCTGCTGGTGCTGGTGGCGGTGCGCTTCCTGCTGCCCTCCAAGCCCCGTCAGGACGTGTGGCTGGCGCAGCGCACCGAGCGCCTGCTGGAGGCGCGTCTCGGCCACCCCGGCGCCGACGTCTATCGTCCCCCGGCTCCGAAGATGATGGGCGGAACGGGCAACCCGGAGGAGCTGCCGCTCGAGGCCATGGCCTGGCTCGAGCGGGAGGATCCCCACGGCCTCGTGGCGGCCTACCTGGTTCGCGACGACAAGGGTCTGGCGGATCAGGCGCTCCGGAAGCTGGAGAAGCTGGAGCACTCGCCGGAGCTGGACAACGACCGCGCGGTGGCGCTGCTGCTCAAGGGCCAGCCCAAGGAGGCCCTCCGGCTGGTGGACGGCGTGCTGGAGACGCACCCTCGTCATCCGCAGGCGCTGTGGAACCGGGGCCTGGCGCTGCGCGAGCTGGGGTTGCCGCTGCTGGCGGCCCGGGCCTTCACCGAGGTCGCCGCCCTGAAGGAGCCCGGCTGGTCCGATGAGGCCGCGCGGAAGGCCGAGGCCCTCCAGCGCGCCGTGTTCGAGCGCCGCACCCGGTGGATGGCCACCCGGGAGGCGGGCCGGGCCCTCCGCGAGGCCACTCCGGGCGTGCCGCCCAGGGGCTTCGGTGAGGTGCCCATCTCGCGTCTCTTCTTCTACGACGCCGTCCGGTCCGCCCCGGACCGGGAGCGGGTGCTCGCGCTGCTGCCCGTGGCTCGGGAGCTGGATGCGCGGGAGGGCGGCGATGTGCTCGAGCGCTACGTGCAGCGGAGCGCGGAGGCGGACTTCTCGCGCCGCGCCCCGCTCGCCCGCCAGTATTCGGAGCTGATCGACAAGCGCCTCTCTTCGGAGGAGCGGGAGCGCTTCCTCGCGGCGCTCCTCCAGTCGCGGGAAGATGACATCCTCCTGGGCGCGCTCATCCAGATGGGCGCCACCGCCCGTCACCTGGAGCTCTACGAGGCGAAGGCCGCCGCCACGGGGGACCGCTGGTTCCAGCTCCTCGCGGCGCAGGAGCGCGCCAGGGCCGAGAGCGCCGCCGGGCGCTGGACCCAGGCCACCCGGACCCTCCTCGCCGCGCGTGGCCTCTGCACGGCGCGCGGCGTCGAGTACCGCTGCCTCTGCATCGATCGCGAGCTGTCCAACCTCTACATCCTGCGCCGCATGGTCGACGCCGCGCGCACCCATACGGAGCGGAGCTGGAAGGCGGCTCGCGAGAACAACGAGTGGGAGCTGGAGAATGATCTGCTGTGGAACCTCTCGCAGATCGCCCGGGTGGTGAACGACGCGGCGCTGACGCGTGCCTACCTGGGGGAGTATCTCGAGCGGGGCCGGGAGGATCCGGACATGCGGCGCCGTGCCCATCAGGATCTCGCGAGCATCGCGTTCCGGGAACTGCGGGTGGACGAGGCCCGGCGGGAGATCGATTCCGCGTTGGCCACGGGTCTTCCGCTCCTGTACAGCGGCGCCTACTCCCTGACGGACATCTCGCGGCTGAAGAGCGAGCCCGGGGACGAGGCCCACCTGAACCAGGCGCTGGAGGCGGCCGGGCCCGCGTTGAGCGCGGGCGAGCGCGCGGTCGCCACGCACATGCGGGGGCGCTTCTACATCGAGCGCGACGCGGCGAAGGGGCGTGCCCTGCTCCAGCGCGCCATCGAGGAGGCCTCGGCTCCGGGTCTCGAGGAGGATCCGGGGGCGCGGCGGGCGCGCGCCTACAGCTACACCTCGCTTCTGCATGACGCGGGCCGGCGGGGTGCCTTCCCGGAAGCACTGGAGCTGTTCGCGCGCGAGCGAGGCATGGAGCTGCCAGGGAAGTGCCTGCTGGCGGTCACCGCGGACTCGGAGCGGACGCTGCTGCTGGCGCGGGGCGCCTCCGGGGAGCTGCTCGGCCACTTCGACGAGTCCCGGCGCCAGCCGCTGCCCCAGCGGCTCGACGGGTTCGTGCCGGAGAAGCTCCTGGCGGCCCTGCGCACGTGCCCTCGGGTGGAGGTGCTGGCCCGGCCTCCGCTCCATGGCCGGGCGGGGCTGCTCCCGCCGGAAATGGCCTGGAGCTATCTGACGCGCACCTCGCCTTCCCATGCCCCGCGTGTGGGGCCCTCGGTCCACCTCGTCGTCTACGACGTGGAAGCGGAGCTGCCAACCGAGGCCTCTCTCAAGCGGCTCAATGCCTGGACTCCCGTCTTCGGTTCCGAGGAACAGCGCGTCACGCTCTCGGGCGCCGAGGCGACTCCGTCCCGGGTCCTCTCCGCCATGAGGGATGCCACGGAGATCGACCTGGTGGCCCACGGCATCGTCGACGGCTACTCCAACACCTCCTACCTGTTGCTGGCGCCCGAGCAGGACGGACCGGAGCTGAGCGTGCCGCGGGTGCGCTCCGCCTCCCTGCGGGGGGCGCCCTTCGTGGTGCTCGTGGCCTGCCACGCCGCGCACACGGCCTACACGTTCGAGACGCCTTTCAGCCTCCCGGCCTCCTTCATCGAGGCGGGCGCGCGCGGCGTGCTCGCGGCGACCGTGGAGATTCCGGACCTGGAGGCGGGGGCCTTCTTCAACGCCGTCCGCGAGCGCATCCGCTCGGGGACGGCGCCGGCTCTCGCGCTGCGTGACGAGCGCGTGCAGTGGCTGCGCGCGGGCCGGGGAGCGACGTGGCTCGACAGCGTGCTGCTCTTCGAATGAGAAAAAAAGAAGGCGAGGTAACAAACCGGACCGGGGCCGTTCTTGTGCACGGGTGGAGCGATTCCATCCTTCCCAGCACAGGAGTCAGCCATGAGCTACCAGGAGCCGGTCCTCTACAACCTCAAGTTCTCCGTGGATTACCCCTACTGGCGCGGGGTCGAGGACCGCTCGCGGCGCGTCTTCCTCATGCCGCTGTCCAACCCCGCCGAGTTCGTGGCCTTCGGCGTGTTCGACCCGTCCAACACGGTGCTCTTCGTGGCCAGGGGCCGGGTGGGCGAGCGCCTCGGGGACTTCCTGGAGCGGATGAAGCGGTCCGGGGCCGACGTGGAGCTCTACGAGCGGGTGCCGCTACCGTGGCCCCTCGTGAAGCGGTACACCTCCGACGACCCCTTCGATGGTTCGGAGACCTCGCCGCCCAAGGGTTCGACCGACGCGGGGAGGATTTCCTACGCGGGAGGCGCGGGTCCCTCGCTGTGGGAGGCGGTGATGTCCGTGCCCATCTCCGACGGCCCCACGTGGCCCGCGCAGTACGTCTCCGCGCGGAAGGTCTTCATCATGCCGCTGCCCGGCCATGAGGAATTCCTGGCCCTGGGCGTGTGCACCGACGTTCCGGAATCGGGCAAGCACCTGTTCGTCTTCGCGGCCAGGGGCGAGGTGGCCGTGCACCTCGATGGTTTCGTGGCCCGGATGCGGGCGACCGGAACCTACGTGGGGCTCTGCGACTGGCCGTCGCTGAGCTTCCTGCAGCAGTACGTCGCCGCGGCCTTCCCCAAGGCTTTCGATGCGCGCTCGATTCTGCCCTCCAACGGCGTGAGCACCCTCAGCACGAGCACGCAGCAGATCGCGGCGTAGCACTGACCCGTGAGTCGCGACGGGATGGATTCACCGTGGAACGGAGGGGGGAACCCATGACACTCGAGCTGCTGCTCGCCCAAGCCGATGAACGCCCGGCCGCACCCGGCCAGGGATTGAAGATGGAGACGCTCCAGCGCGCTCCACGGCCCCAGGCCGTCGAGCTGCCGGATGACCTGTGGGACGCGACGAAGGATCCCAACGACCTGCCCGCCCAGCGTTGGGGTCTGGTGGTTCCGGAGGGGCGCGAGGGCGACCGGCTCCTGGCGCTCGTCGAGCCGCTGCGGCGGCTGCGCCAGGCGTCCCAGGGAGGTGCGCCGGTGGAGCTCTACCGCGTCCCGTCCGTGATGGACGGCGCGTTCGCCGCGGAATGGAAGAAGGAGGTCTTCCGCGACGAGACGATGTCCGAGAGGAACCGCCCGCGCTACCTGCTGCTGCTGGGGGACCTGCACCAGGTGCCGCTGGAGTTGCAGCAGGCGCTGACCACCGATGCCTTCGTGGGGCGGCTGGCCTTCGCGTCGGACGCGGGCTACGAGGCCTACGTCGAGAAGGTGCTGCGGTGGGAGGGCGAGGCCGCGCGAGAGGCGAGCGCGCGCATGCTCTTCTATACCTCGCGGGACCGCACCCCCGCGACGGAGATGGGGCACGACATGCTGATCGCCCCGAGCGTCGCGGCCTGCCGGGAGCGCCAGCAGTTGGACGACTTCCCCGCGGCGGACATCCTCGAGCTGGGAGGGGAGGGGGCCGTGTCCATCGAGGAGCTCCTGTCCCACGCGGAGCGGCCCGGGCCGGGCGTGCTGTTCACGCTGAGCCACGGCAGGGGTCGGCCCTCGGGCGGCTGGGGCAAGCCCGAGGAGCGGCTCGCGCATCAGGGAGAGCTGCTGCTGCCGGACGGGCGGTTCCTGCCGGCGGAGGCGCTCGCGTCGCGGCCCTTCCTCCCGGGAGGGGTCTGGTTCAGCTTCGCGTGCTTCAGCGCGGGGACGCCCTCGCGGAGCAGCTACACGCACTGGCTGCGCCAGCTCCCCACGAGCGACCCGAACGCACGCAGGGGACTCGAGGCGTTGCCCCAGCAGGGGGAGCGGCCCTTCATCGCCGCGCTGCCCCAGGCCGCGCTGGCCAACCCCAACGGGCCGTTGGCGGTGATGGGGCACGTGGACCTGGCCTGGTCCTGCGGCTTCAACGACAGGGGCCGCCGGACGACCTCGCGCTTCATCGAGCTGCTGAGGGCGCTCGCCCAGGGGAGCCGCGCCGGTGTCGCCCTGAGCACCTTGCTGCAGTTCCTCAACGAGGCGAGCAGCGAGCTGGCGACGCTCTACAACCAGGAGCAGATGGACCTCATGGATGGACGTCCGTCCTCCGTGACTCCGGCGGACAAGGCCCGGCTGTGGATGCAGCGCCAGGATCTCGCCAACTACATCCTGCTGGGGGACCCCGCCGTCCGGTTGTCATTGGCCTCCCGCCGGGTGGAGGTGGAGCCCGCCGTGCCGGAGCCGGCCTGGGACGAGCAGGAAGCGCTGAGGCGGCTGCTGGGTCCCCAATTCAGGAGCACCCCCAGGTAAAAACCCTTGGAGCGCGTCAGCGGCTTTCTTCCATGTTTCAGGGCGTGCCGCTGATGTTCGGCGCCGTGTAGGTGGCCTTCGGGTCCACCTCGGCCGCGTAGGGGCTCGACCAGGTGTCCGAGAAGAAGCGCTCGAGCTGGCTCGCGAACGGCGCGCCCTCCACGATGACGCCCACGTTGCGGCTCTGCGTGAAGTAGTCGCGCTCCCAGTTGCTCGTGCCGAGCCACGCCTGCTCTCCATCCACCACCATGTACTTGGCGTGCACCACGCGCGCGAACGGGACGAACCCGCCCGACCACTGGGGAATGGTGACGAGCTTCACCGTCAGCCCCGGCGGCGCGTGCAGCGCCTGGAGGCCCTCGATGGTGCCCTTGCGCTTGCCCCAGTCCGCCACCAGCAGCTCCACCTTCACCCCGCGCGCCGAGGCCCGCTTCAGCGCCTCCTCCAGCTCGGGGAAGGTGCTCCCGTCACGTCCCCTCGCGCGGTACGTGAGCAGCTGCACCCGCACCGAGCGCTTCGCCCCATCGATGAGCTTCACCAGCTTGGGCAGGTCCCACGTGCCCGGGTCCAGCAGCCAGCCCTGGGGGCTCAGCGCGGGCGTCACGCGCACCGGGCCTCCCGAGACGTGCGCGGGGAACGGGCCGCCCACCGCCGTCACCGTGGCCGGCGCCTTACCTCCCGCGGCGAGTCCCCAATCCAGCTCGAAGACGTCCGCGAGCGCGCGCACCACCTCGGGGACGCGGATGCGCAGCCCGAGCTCCTGGATGTGCTCCAGCGAGCGCCAGTCCATGTTCTGACTGCCCAGGTACGCTTCGCGGCCGTCCACCACGAAGTACTTCGCGTGCTGCACGCCGCCCATGGACTTCGCGGTGTCCAGCCGGCGCAGCTCGATGCCCGGCCGCTTCGCCAGCCGCTCCAGCGTCTCCGGGTACGTCTTGTAGAACTTCTCCTCCGCGAGCAGCCGCACCTTCACGCCCCGGTCCGCCGCCGCCTCGATGGCCTGGATGACGGGCTCCAGCCGGCTGCCGGGCTCGTTGCTCACGTAGAACTCCGAGATGTCGAGCGTCCGCGTGGCGCCGTTCACCATCTCCGGCCACACGTCCTTGGCATCGGGGATGTCGGCGTGGTCCAGCGTCGTCTCCACGGGGACGCTCTCCACCAGCACCAGGCCGGGAGCGCCGACGGGGGCGGACTCGGGGGCGGGGGCGCGCACGGCGGGAGCCGGCGCGGCGCACGCGAGGGACAGCACGAGGGGAAGAAGCAAGGCGCTCAGCCAGGGTCGGGACATGGGAGGCACCGTATACAAAAACCAGAGGCCCCCCGCGATTGCTCGCGGAGGGCCCCGGATTCACGTCGTGTCTGACTTTGACGCTAGTTGCGGAAGCGCAGCAGCAGCTCGGCCTGCAGCGGGCGGCTGCGGCCGGACACCAGGCCGTAGTCGCTGTTGGTGGGCGCCCAGCGGTCGTAATAGAACGTCGGGTCGGTGTTGTTCAGCGCGTTCACCACCATGAGCGTCAGCTCCAGCTTGTTGGACATCTGGAACAGCCGGCCGATGTCGTAGCGCGCCTGGGCGTCGATGACGAACTGGTCCGGGTTGCGCAGCTCGGAGATGGTGGTCGGGTCGTTGAAGTTCGGCGTGCCACGGTTGGTGGAGAAGCCGGTGCCGCGCGGCGAGCGGTACAGGGTGGTCCTGTCGGGGTAGGACACCGACTGGTTCATCCACAGCGGCGTGCCCGTCAGGTAGCGGGCGCGGATGCCGAAGTCCAGGCCGAAGCTGGTGGTGTAGTTGACCGAGCCCTTGAAGGTGTGGCGGATGTCGTCGGGCGTCGCGCCCTCGAACAGGTACTTCATGCGCGGGTTGGCGCCGTAGCCGTCGAAGTAGGTGTCCACGGTGCCGTTGTTGAAGCCCAGGGTGTAGCTGGCCAGCAGGTCCCACCCGCCGGTCCGGCCCTGCACCCACAGGTCCATGCCCTTGTAGTCACGCCAGGCGTCGTCCGGGTTGTGCACCAGCACCTGCGAGCCGGTCTTGCTGGGGTCCACGTAGCCCACCACGCGCGTACCGGAGGCGTCCCAGATCTGGTTCACCTCCTCGTCGACCCACAGGTTGTTGTAGCGGCGGTAGGTGACGTCCAGGCCCAGCACGGTGCCCTCGGTGATTTCGCGGTGCAGGCCCAGGCTCAGCTCGTCCACGCTGGGGGGCGTGTGCGTCTTGTCGAAGGTGCGGCGGGCGAGGCCACCGGCGCGGGTGCAGTTGGTGTTGCTGGGATCCAGCACCGTGTCCGGGGTGCACTCCACGAAGGCGCCGTTGACGACCTTGGCCGACATCTGGATGGGCTCGGGGTTGGCGTGCTGCGCGACATACACATCACCCACCTCGTTGGAGCGGCCGTAGTGCGCCTTGAGCAGCGTCTTGCGGTCGCCGGTGATGTCGTACGTGGCCGACAGGCGGGGACCGATGCCCACCAGGTTGGTGACGAACTGGTTGTCGTCCGCGTACATCCGGCCCACGTCCGCGCGCAGACCGGCCACCAGCGTCAGGTAGCGGTTGACGGTCCAGCGGTCCTGGACGAAGGCGCCGAGCTGCGCCACCGAGGCGCTCGTGGTGAGCGAGCCCGGCTGGCCATCCAGGTTGTAGTAGGTGGTCTTCGACTCGCAGCCGCCAGCGGCCACATCGTCCGGGTTGCACACGCCGTTGCGGTCGAAGTAGCGCACGTTGCCGGTGTTGCCCACCTGCAGGCGGCCCGTCAGGTAGCCCAGCTGCAGGCCGCCCTTCATCTGGTGCGCGCCCGCCTTGAAGAGGACGGTGGGGTCGAACTGGAAGCGCCACTTGTTCTCGTTGGTGTAGTTGCCCCAGGAGCCCGTGAGGAAGGAGTTGTTGCCCAGGTCGACGTGCGCGGGGACGTTCAGGTCCTCGTTCTGCGGACCGATGAACGCGCGCTTGTTGGTGGCGCCCGTCTGGAGCTGGAAGAGGACGTCCTGGCTGATGTTGCGGTCGTAGTTGGCGATGATGAAGGTGCCGCCACGATCGATGCGCGACTCCGCCTCCAGCGAGGTCGTCGCCCGGGAGGAGTTGTTGCCGATGACGTTGTCATCCATGCTGAAGGCCACGGACAGACGGTCCTTGTCCGTGGGCTGCCAGGTGAGCTTGAGCCGGCCCATGCGGGTGTTGGTGTCCTTGGGGCGGTTCTCCTGGACGCCATTGACGGTGAGCGGCGTCTCCTGGTTGCTGATGTTCCACTGACCGCTGACGTAGAACCACAGCCGGTCCTTGATGATGGGACCGCCGAAGGCCAGCATCGGCGAGTAGAAGTCGGTCTCCGACTGCGGGGTGCTGCTCTGCAGGAAGCCGCCCGTCGAGGGGGTCTGGTTGGTGGCGGAGCTCGCCTTGGCGTTGCTCCAGGCCGGCGACAGGATGATGGTGGCGTCGTAGGTGAACTTGTTGGAACCGCTCTTGGTGACGACGTTCTCCACCATGCCCAGCGCGTTGTACTGCGCGTCCAGACCGCCGGTGATGACCTCGAAGTTCTCCACCGCGTAGAAGTTCATCGGCGAGGTGATGGAGCCGTCGGACACGTCCGTGGTGTCCATGCCGTCCACGTAGAACTTGCCGTAGCGCGACAGACCGCCGCGGCTGCTCGGGGCGTTGCCCGGGCCCACGCCAGCCACCAGCTGCGGAATGGCCTGCACCTGGGTGAAGACGGGGATGGACGCCACCTTCTCCGAGGTGACGACGGCGCCCGTCTGCGCCGAGTCGGGGTTGATGATGGGGTTGACCTTCTCGACGATTTCATAGGTGGCCACCGCCTGCGTCTCGGTGAGCACCTCCAGCTTCACGTCCACGGGGGTCGTCTGACCCAGGCGGATGATGATGCCGGTCTTCTTGATGGGGGTGAAACCCTCCACCTTCACCTCGAGGGAGTAGCCCTCGCCCGGGGGCAGCTGGCCGAACTCGAAGCGGCCGTCCTCACCGCTGGTGCGGGAGATGGGCTGCTGGAGCGCGGGGCCGCTGATGGTGAGGGGCACCTCGGACAGCGGGGTGCCGGTGGGGTCGTACACGTAGCCGGAGACGCGGCCGTAGTTCTCGCCCGCGGCGAGCGCGGACAGTGGCAGGACGGTGAGCGCCAGCAGTGCCAGCAGCAGGCCCCGGCCACGGAGCAGGGTGGTGGTCGTCATGAATGAAATCTCGGGGGAAGAGGAGGGGCTCACTGCGGGCTGCTCGCCAGGAACATCACGCCGTTGAGGGTCTTGACCGTCGTCATGTCGAGCGCGTCCGCGGCGCACGGCGGGTCGTAGCAGAGGCTCGTGTAGTTGCTGCCCGCGGGCGGGACGAGCTCATACACCCGCACCACCGGAGACCAATTCGCCTCGCCGGGCTTCGCCTGGAACACGAACTTGGAGTTGTAGACCGGGGTCCTGTCGGCGGCGGCGGCCTTGAGCCACACGGCGTCCATCGCCTGGAAGTTGCCGGCCTCGTCCACCGTCACCGCGCCGCTGTCGAAGTAGGCCAGCTGCAGGCCGCGGTACCACCCGTACTTCAGCTCGGCCGGAGCGGGATAGGGGGCATACGTCGTGTCGACGATCGCGCGGAAGGCGAAGGACTCGCCCTCGGCCGCGCTGCCGCCGAAGTCACCCTCCGTGAGGGAGGTGAGATCCTTGATGGCGTTGCAGGGCTGCTGCGCCGTGCCCGTCCAGGGCTTCACCTTCACCAGCGGCACCACCAGCGTGCTGGTGCTGGTGGTGCTCGAGGGCAGCCCGTCGAACACGGAGTACTGCGTGTCCTCGCGGTACGCGTCCGTGCGGACGTCGTACTCCTTGCCCGTCTTGCACCCGTCCGGGAAGTCATACGCGGTGATCTTCACGAACTTGGCCGGCACCGCCGGACGCTGCAGGGCGTCCTTGGCGAGGTTCGCGTTGTCCTTGGCGATGGTGCCCAGGAAGAAGTAGGAGAACTGCGTCCCCCCGCTGTAGGCCTTCTGCGCCTCGAAGGGGCACTTGTCCCGCTTGTTGGAGCCGCAGGTGGCGTGGGGCTGGAACTTCGCGTCGAGTCCGGTGGCGTCGATGGTGCCCCGATACGGATCACCCGGCTGAGCCGAGCCGCCACAAGACACGGCACCCAACGCCATCATCAGCGTCAGTGCCCATTTCTGCTTCGTTTGCACGAGGAGCCTCTCTGGGGAGAGTGGGGAGATTGGGGGAGGCCTCGACATGGGCGTTCTGAAGTGAACGCGCGCCGCTGCCGGGAAGGCCATGTATCAACACTTGGGACTTTTTTCCAACCGGGCACCCATTTTCACGTGCAGTTCACATCCTGACCGGGGGGGTAGGGGAGACACCGGGCCGGAGTGTGGTATGAGAGGGAGACCTTCAGCCCCCAGATCTCATGTTCGCGCAGCAGACCGCTTCTCAGTCTTCCCACCTGTTCGGTCCTACCCTGTTTTCCGTGGTAGTCCACGCTGGCGTGATCGGGGTGCTGTTCCTCTTCGCGAGGCCCCAGGAGAAGCCAGTGGAGGAGAAGGAGGTGGCCGTGTCGCTGATGCGATCACTGCCGCCCCCGCCGCCCCCTCCGCCGCCCGCGGGTGTGCGCTCGGTGGTGCAGCGCAAGCCCACGCCTCGCAAGGAGGTGGTGATCCGCCAGCCGGAGAAGATCCAGCCGATCATCGAGGAGAAGCCCAAGGAGCCGGAACCGGAGCCGACGCCCGAGCCGGAGCCCGAGGCCGAGCCGGCCGCGGAGGATGCTCCGGCCGGAGTCGAGGGCGGAGTGCAGGGAGGCGTCGAGGGCGGCGTGGTGGGCGGAGTGATTGGGGGCGTGGTGGGAGGGCAGCTCGGCGGTCAGCTCGGGGGAACGGGCGAGGAGCCGGTGAAGCCCAAGAACGTGCCGCCCTTCGTCATCCAGCGTGACGTGGTGCGCCAGACGCCGCCGCGCCTGTCCGAGGTCTTCAAGCAGTCGCGCCGCGGTCAGGGCACGCTCAACGGCATGTACCGCATCTGCGTGTCCACGGACGGCAGCGTCTATGAAGTGACGCCGGTGAAGGCCGTGCCCGGCGCGGACGAGGACATCATCGCGGGCATCAAGGAGGGCTGGCAGTACAAGCCCCAGAAGGTGCCGGTGTGCTTCCTCTACAACATCCCCATCACCATCCAGTGAGGGGGGCGCGCGCCTAGCGGCCCTTGATGTAGCGGCCCGACTGCTTGTCGATGAGCTCCAGGCCCGCGCGGGCCTCGCGGCACTCGGGCAGGAGCTGGAGGGCGCGCTCGAAGCTCTCGCGCGCGCGATCGAAGAAGCGGGTGCTGAGGTACTGGTGGCCCCGGCTCACCAGCTCCATGGCCTGGTTGCGAGGCGTGGGGGATGCCTTGGCGGCCTTGGCGAACAGGTCGAGTGCCTTGGCGTAGTCCGCGGACTCCAGCGCGAGCATGCCCAGCTTGTAGAGCTGGAGCGCCATGGCGGCGGGCAGGGGTCCTCCGCGTGGCGTGGGCAGGGACGGGGTCTTCACCTCGGGCGAAGCGGGCGCGGCCGGCGTCACGGTGGGCACGGCGCGCGACGGTGGAGACGCGACGGGCACGCCGTGCATGGGTGTCAGGGCGGGACCGGGGCGTGACGGGGGCGGGGTGGTGGGCACGCCGTGCACGGGCGTCAGGGCGGGACCGGGGCGTGAAGGGGGCGGGGCGGCGGGCACTCCGCGCGAGGGCGGTGCCACCGGAGCTCCGGGACGCGGGGCGACGGGCACGCCGTGGACGGGAGTGAAGGCGGGGCCGGGACGGGGTGGAACCGGCGCGGGAACCGGGGCGCTCGGGGTCTCGCGAGGTGGCACCACCGGGGCGGCCGGTGTCTGGGGCCTGCCAGGAGCGGCTCTCGTGCGAGCCAGCTTCTCGCTCCACTCGCGGCGCTTGTCCGGGTGGGAGAGCACCTCGAAGGCCTTCTTCGCGCTCAGGAAGGTCTCCAGCGCCTGGGCCTTCTCCGCCTCCGACTTCGTCCGCAGCCGGTCCGGGTGGGACTTCGCGGCGATGGTCAGGAAGGCCTTGCGGATGGCGGGCAGGTCCTCCGTGCCCTGGAGCCCGAGCACCTCGAAGGGATTCTTGTCGTGGAAGGGTGAGAGGTCCTGGGGCATGGGGAAACCCTCTCAGGGCGAGCTGGCGGTGGGAGGGCGCAGCGTCGCCTCGGCCTTGCGGCCGGTGGCGGGCTCGCGCGCGGTGACCTGCAGCAGGCCATCCGCGTCGATGGTGAAGTCCACGGCCACCCGCACGGTGCCGGCCGGCGCGGCGGGCAGTCCCGCCAGTTGCAGCTCTCCCAGGTAGCGGTTGCCTTCCACGGTGGGCTCCTCGCCCTGGTAGACCTCGATGTCCACGTGCGTCTGGTGGTCGAAGGTGGTGGCGAACACCTTCGTCTCTCGCGTGGGGATGGTGGTGTTGCGGGGGATGAGGACGCTGAAGCGGCCACCCTCGGTGCGGATGCCCAGGCTGCGCGAGAGCACGTCCAGCAGCAGCACCTTGGGCTCCTCGGGCGAGGTGCCGGCGACGATGTCCGCCTCCAGGGCGGCGCCGACGGCCACGGCCTCGTCGGGGTTGACGGAGCGCTCGCCGGGCCGGCCCAGGTACTTCTCCGCGCGTGCGCGCACCGCGGGCATGCGCGTCATGCCGCCCACCAGGATGGCGCGGTGGATGTCCTCCACCTTCAGGCCCGCGTCCTGGAGGGCCTGCTCACAGGGGCCGCGCAGCCTGTCCAGCTCCTTGGACACCAGGTTCTCCATGAGGGTGCGCGAGAAGGAGGGGATGGACAGGTGCAGGGGCCCCTCGGGGAGGGTGGCGAGGAAGGCCAGGTCGATGGACGTCTGGTCCGTCTCGGACAGGGTGCGCTTGGTGGACTCGGCGGCCTCCTTCAAGCGCCAGAGGGCCTCGGGGTTGCCCGTCAGGTCCATCCCGGTCTGCTTGAGGAAGATGCGGCGCAGGGCCTCCACCACCAGCTCGTCGACGTTGTCGCCACCCAGGAAGTTGTCGCCGCAGGTGGCGAGCACCTGCACCACCTCGCCCTCCACGTGCAGCAGGGAGATGTCGAAGGTGCCGCCGCCCAGGTCGAACACGGCGATGTTCTCCGGCTGGGACTCGTCGAAGCGGCAAGCGAGCATGGCCGCCGTGGGCTCGTTGAGCAGCCGGTGCACGGTGAGCCCGGCGCGCTGGCCGGCGTTCTTCGTCTCCTGGCGCTGCACCTCGTCGAAGTAGGCGGGCACGGTGATGACGGCGCCGTCCACGCTCTGGCCGAGCTGAGCCTCGGCGCTCTCCTTGAGGTAGCGCAGCACGTGGCTGGACACCTCGGCCGGCGTCATCACCTGGCCGTGCACGCGCACCGCGGCGTTGCCGGAGGGGTCCGCCACCACCTCGTAGGGCAGCAGCTTCGTCATCCGCTGCACGGCTGGATCCGAGAAGCGCCGGCCGATGAGCCGCTTCACGCTGAAGACGGTGTCACGGGGGTGGAGCACGGCCTGGCGGCGGGCCGCGCTGCCCACCGTCACCTTGCCCGAGGCATCGAAGCCGACGACGGACGGGGTGGTGCGCTCTCCCTCGCGGTTGGGCAGCACGCGGGCATGTCCCGTGGCCGGATCGACCACGGCCATGCAGCTGTTCGTCGTGCCCAGGTCGATTCCGAGAACGATTCCCATACGCCCCGTCCCTCCTGGCCCACCTCTAGGCCGCCGCCAGGAGCCCTACCTCGGTGAAGAGCAGCGCCACGCGGCGCAGAGCTACTTCATCCTCCGGACGCTTGAGTTCCGCAAGCGCGGAAGACAGGGTATTTCCGGGCTTGTTGAGCAGTGACGCCGCGCGCAGCTCGGAGGCCGAGAGCGCCAGGTCGCTGGCGGCCACCGGCGCGTCCAGGTTGCGGAAGAGGGGCTTGTGGCGCAGCGGCTCCTGCTCCCGCACCAGCCGCTCCAGCGGGTAGTGCGCGCGCAGGCCCTCGTTGAGCAGCGCGAGTCCTCCCAGCCGCTCCTCGGAGCCGTCGGTGATGGGGGCCTCGCGCTCGAAGAAGGCATAGCGGCCCCGCGTCCAGCCCAGCAGGCCGAGCGCCACGGTGCGCTGGTGCTCGCGCGACCACTCGGCCAGCTCCGCGGGGGAGAGGACCCGGGAGGCGAGCAGCGCGTCCATCAGCCGGCCGGAGAAGGGGCGCGTGCTCTCCACCGCCCGCTGCCACTGCTCCGCCGTCAGCTTTCCCGTGTGGAGCAGGAAGGGGCCGAAGCGGTCCGCCGCCACGCTCGAGCGCACCGCGATGACCTGGCCCGCCTTGAGGAAGAGCTCCTTGTGGGCGTGGTTGTCCGCGAAGTGGAGCCGGCCGGTGGCCTTGGACAGCATGAGCCGCGCCATCACCCGGAGCGCCGGCGCCAGCGTCAGGTTCCCGGCATAGCGGGGCGGGGGGGCCTTGGCGAGCCGGGCCGCGAGGCTCTCCTGGGCCGAGGCCGCCGCGGCGCTGAAGCGGGCGAAGGCGGAGGGCGGCAGGAAGGGCCCGCCGGCCTGGGACACCTGTGCCTTCGGAGACAGCTTTCCGGCGGCGAAGAGGAGCTGCACGTCGTCCTCGCCCAGCTTCGAGAGGGCGAGGCCTCCACCCGGCTCGCGGACCGCGTACGTGGGCGCGGCGGCGGACGGGGCCACCGGGGCGGGGACCTCCTGTGCCAGCAGCTCCGGGGGGATGGGCGGCTGCACCGGAGGGGTGCGCACCTCGGGCTCGTAGGTGCTGGCCATCAGCGCGGCCAGGTCGCGCTGGGACACGCGCAGGCCGGCGGACAGCAGGAACTCGTCGAGCGCGTCGAGCGCGTCGGCGGCCGTCTGGAAGCGCTCGTCCGGGTTGGCGAGGATGCACCGGTTGACCACCGCGCACAGCGGCTCGGGCAGGAAGGGGGATGCGTCCTGCAGCCGCAGGGGCCGGGCCTTCAGCGCCACCGTCTGCTTGAGCACGTCCATCATCGGACCGGGCTTGAAGGCGGGCCGGCGCGCCAGCATCTCGTAGAGGGTGATGCCCAGGGCGAAGATGTCGCCGCGCCCGTCCGCCTTCTTCCGGGCGAGCTGCTCGGGCGGGATGTAGCCCGGCTTGCCGCGCACGTTGTTCGTGGTGTCCGCGTTGCCCACCAGCGCCACGCCGAAGTCGAGCAGCTTCACCTCCCCCTCGAAGGACAGGAGGATGTTGGTGGGGTTGACGTCGCGGTGCACCAGGTGGAGCGGCTCGCCGGCGGCCGAGCGCGCCCGGTGCGCGTAGTCCAGTCCCTTGAGCACCTCCATGGCGATGTAGCAGGCCACGTGCACGGGGATGCCCTGCCCCCGCGTCGACACGCGCCGCAGGACGTCATGCAGGTCGCGCCCATGGATGAACTCCATGGCGATGAAGTACTCGCCGCGCTGCTCTCCGAAGTCGAAGATTTGCGCGATGTTCATGTGCTGGAGGAGCGCCGACAGCCGCGCCTCCTCGATGAACATCTTCACCGCGGACTCCTGCTGGGTGGCCTCCGGGAGCACGCGCTTGACCACGACGGGCTTGGCGAAGCCGCCCGCGCCGAGCGCCACGCCCCGGAAGATGTCCGCCATGCCGCCGCGCCCCAGGTGGCTGAGCAGCACATAGCGGCCGAAGCGCGCCGGCAGTGTGGTGTCCCCGGACGGCGCCATGCTCATTTCTTACCGGGTCCGCCGAGGTCCTTCTCCTCGACGAGCATGTCGTTGAACATGTCCTCGCTGATGACGAGCGTGCCGGGGCGGCTCACCACCTTCATGGCCATGCCGGGAAGGGGGGCGGGCGTCTTGGAGGGAGGCGGCGGAGCGACCCGCGCGCTCGCCTTGGGCATGGTGGACAGCGGCGCCACGGGAGGCACCAGCGGCGCGAGCGGCAGGGCGGGCACGGGCGGCGGTGCCGCGGGCGGCGGCGCCACGAGCTCATCGAGCGGGCCGAGCATGATCTCCATGCTCGGAGGCCGGTTGTCGGGGGCCAGGGGCTCCACGGAGATGGGCGGCGGGGTGTACGGCATGTCCGGGGCGCTCTCGCCCAGCGTCTCCAACAGGCTGTCGGCCAGCTGCATGGTGCTGTTGCCGAACATCGTATTGGACGCCTTGGGCTTCGGGGCCTGCGCCGCCGGGGTCTTGCTGGAGGTGCCGAGGGGAACGACGCTGACGGGCGCCGGCACGGGCTTGGGCGCGGTGGGCGTGGACGGGGTGGAGGCCGCCGCCGAGTCCCCGGTGAGCAGGACGATCATCCTGCGCAGGTCCTCGATGGTCTGCTCCTTGGCCGTGAGCGTCTGCTCGCGCTCGGCCAGCCCCTTCTCGAGCTCGGCCACCCGGTGGGCGAGCCGATCCCTCTCGGCGCGCAGCTTGGGCAGGCCCTCGCTCTCGGCGCGCAGCCGCTGCAGCTCCTCCTGCTGCGCGGGCGACGGACCCGAGGCGCCCGCCTGGCCTCGCGCCTGCTCCCGCAGGGTCTCCAGCTCGCGCAGCCACATCCGCTTCTCCTCGCGGGCGATGGCCTCCAGCTCGCGCTGCTCCTCGTCGCGCCGGGCCAGTCCGTTGCGCAGCCGCTCGCCCAGCCCGCCGAGCCCGGAGATGAGCTCCTTGAGTCCGCGGCTGGCCCGCTCCAGGCGTTTGACGCCCTGGCCCTGCTCCTCGATGCGATCGTTCAGCCGGTTCAGCACCGTCGGCGGCGTCTCGCGCGTCGCCGCCGTCTTGCGCAGCTCGTCGCGCTGCGTCTCCAGCCGGTTGAGCTCCTGCGTCGCCTGCCGCAACAGGGGGAACACCAACTCGGCGACGCTCTCGGCCTGGCGCCCCAGCTCGATGCAACCCTGCCGCGCCCCCTGGAGGTCCGCCGAGGCGTCCGCGGATGACTCCATGCTGGTTGGGTTCCTCATCACGCTCCTCCACTCCCTCCTTGATGCGTGCCGTCGTCGAACCGCGCGCCCCGGGCATGATACCCCACCCACCCCTCGGGGGCGTCATGGGGTCGCGGGCCTGGTCGTCAGAGCACCAGCCTGCTGGATGGTCGTCATTTCACCTGCGAATGAGACGCTGGCACACCAGGCGGGCGTGACGGCGCTTCCACGGACCGGGACGACGGGGGGACGTCGGGCCGCGGGGGCAGGGGCAGGGGCGGGTAGGGCTCGAAGTTCTCCAGCGCCAGCTGCCCGAGGTCCACGTTGGTCTCCGGCAACCGCTCGATGTCCTCGGCGAACCAGGGCACGTCGGCGCTGGCGGCGGGGGCTGGCGTCGGCGGCCGTACGGGCGCCGGGGTGGAGGGGGCGGACCCGGGCTCGGGCTCGGGCTCGTAGTCGATGTCCCGCTGCGACAGCTCCACCGTGATGGTGTGCGCGGGCGCCGGGGTGGGCTCCGCTTCCACGCGCCGGGGGCCGGGGACCTCCACCATGGGCCGGCGGCGGGGCCTCGCCACTCCCGGACCGTCGGCCGAGGGGCCTGGGAGGGGGGGCGCCGAGGGCTCCACGGGACGCACACTCACCTGCAGGGCGGCACCACAGCCCGCGCAACGGATGACCTGCGTGCCCTGGCTCACGGCGGGCAGCACCGTCGCGCAACGTGGGCACTGGGGACGGGGGGCCGTGGCGGCCGAGGGAGCCTCTGCGGTCATTCGCTCATCACGCTTCGAGAAACACGGCCGGGGCATCCACGCGTGTCGAGCTCGGCGTTACACCCTCGGCACATCATTCCGCAATGATACTTGATGGTCAATGTGACCCTGCCCGCGCCCCCCGTCATGAGAGGAGTGCAAGCAAGCGGGCATTGGCCTGTGGGGAGGATCCGATATGGTTTTGACCCGTGCGCGGGCGGGAGGAGACTTCCGGCGTTCGCCTGCTTCGCCCGTTCAGGATGCCGAGGTTCCCCCATGTCCTTCTCGCAGTTGCTGGCTCAAATCCCGATGTTCGAGCACCTCGCGAGCGAGGAGTTGGACAACCTCTCCGCGTTGCTGCAGCAGCGGCGCTACAGCAAGGGCGAGGTCATCTTCCACCAGGGGGATGTGGGGACGGCGCTGTTCATCGTGCGCAAGGGCGAGGTGGCCATCCGCCTGAGCTCCGCGGAGGGCAAGGAGGTCATCCTGGCGCTGCTGGGCCGGGGGGATGCCTTCGGGGAGCTGGCGCTGCTGGACGGGGAGCCGCGCTCGACGGACGCGGTGGCGCGCGAGGAGACGCACCTGCTGAGCCTCCACCAGGAGGACTTCCGGCGCTTCTTGAGCGAGCGCCCGCAGGTGGCCATGGGGCTGCTGGCGGTGCTCAGCCAGATGGTGCGGCGCGTCACCCAGCTGGTGCATGACTCGGCCTTCCTGGACGCGCGCGCGCGTCTGGCACGGGTGCTGTTGGACCTGGCCCGGACGCAGGGCCAGCCCAACGCCGGCGGCGGAATCGTCATCCCCAAGCAGCTCACCCAGGCGGACCTGGCCAACCTGTGTGGCGTGACGCGCGAGAGCGCCAACAAGTGGCTGCGCTTCTACGCCCGCGAGGGGCTGCTGTCGTACGAGAACGGGCAGATCACCCTGGTGGACCCCGAGCGGCTGCGCCGCGACGTGGTGGACTGAGGTGGGGAGGAGCCCGCGCCCCCCGCGCGGTCTCGACTCCCGAAAACATGGGCGGAGGCCGCGCCCCCCAGCGTGGCCTCTCCTTCCCCTGGGAACTTGGACGGTAGGCCACACCCCCCGGCATGGCCATGGTGTCGGACCTTGTTCCATCCCCGCGCCCTGTGGCCATCCCCCCTCAGGCATGGCCCCGGTCGTCTCGGGTACGGCGTTCGGGTCCAACGGGCATCGAGTCCCCGTTCCCAGGAATGTTGATACCGCGAGGACCTCCCCCGGGGCTGTGAATCACCTCACTGAGGGGGTGTGAAACCGTTCACAGACACGGGGGCGTTTTCATGTCTGCCCCCGGACACGCTTCCCCGGGGGGCGCGCCACCGCCGGGCGGAGGGGCCGCTGGGGATACACCGGACGCGAGCGGGTTTCCACCCGCGGGGAACTGGAAGGGTTTCCCGGCTCCAGGAGAATTCCAGTGCTGGACATTGGACCTGGATTTTCCAGGATCAATCCCACGCGGGTGAGGCCAACACGATGACAGTGCGCGGCAAGGTGCTGCTGTTCGCGTCCGTAGCGGTGGGGCTCATCGTCCTGGTGGGCGCCTTCCTCTTCGTCCTGGCGGACCGGGGTCGGGCGAGCATGGAGCGGATGCTCGCCATCCAGAAGCAGACGGAGCTCTACGGCCGGATGACGGACGAGTCGCTCGGGTATCTGCACGAGCTGCTCCAGGCCCATGGGACGGGCGGCGACACCCGGGCCCTGCTCGCGGAGCGGGAGAAGCAGGCAGAGCAGGGCTTCTCGCACCTGCGGGAGCTGGTCCGCCAGGAGAAGAAGGACGCGACCGAGGCGGAGGAGCTCGTCCGCATCGACCAGCTCCAGCGGGCCCACCTGGACTGGCTGCGGCGCTCCGAGCGGAGTGTGCGGGAGGCCCCGGCGGGCTCGGAGGCCACGCTGCTGCACGGAGCGCTCTCCTCCTTCCGCGCGCAGGTGGCGCCCCTCCTGGAGCGGGCCTGGGACCTGGAGCGCGCGGAGCTGGATGCCCACACGCAGGAGGGCCAGCGGGCGCTCCGGATGGGCCGGGCCTGCGGGCTGCTCGTCCCCGGGGTGGCGCTGGGGCTCCTGTGCTCGCTGGCGATCGCCATCTACCTGACCATCCGCCGCTCGCTGCTGGAGATGCTGCGGGGCGCGGAGCGTCTGGGCTCGGGCGACCTGAAGACCCTGCTCCCGGAGGGAGGCCGTGACGAGTACGGGCAGCTCGCGCGCTCCTTCAACCGCATGGCCGTCCAGCTCCAGGAGGCGCTGCGGGAGCGGGAGCGCTCCAACGCCCTCCTGGAGGAGACCGTGCACCAGCGCACCGCCGAGCTGGAGCAGGCCAACGCCCGGCTCACCGAGAGTCTCACGCAGCTGCAGGCCACCCAGTCCCAGCTCCTCTTCGCCGACCGGCTGGCCACCATCGGCCAGCTCGCGGCGGGCGTGGGGCATGAGATCAACAACCCGCTCGCCTTCGTCCTCAGCAACCTCAACTACGCCCAGCAGGTGGTGACGGACCTGGATGCGGCGCCCACCGAGGTGGAGCGCAGGGAGTTGTTGGAGTCACTCGCCGAGGCGCGCGAGGGCGCCGAGCGCGTGCGCCTCATCGTGAGGGATCTCAAGATGCTGTCCCACCCGGACGACCGCGAGAGCGGACCGGTGGACCTGGTGAAGGTGGTGCGCAGCGCGGCGAAGATGGCGGCGCATGAGATCCGCGACCGCGCGCGGCTGGTGCAGCTGGTGGAGAACGTGCCGCCGGTGCGAGGCAACAGCGCCCGCCTGTGCCAGGTGTTCCTCAACCTGCTCATCAACGCGGCGCACGCCATCTCGCCGGGCGCCGTGGAGCGCAACGAGATTCAACTCGTGGCCCGGGTGGAGGACGCCCAGCGAGTCACCGTGGAGGTGCGCGACACGGGATGCGGCATCCCCGCGGACAAGCTGGAGCGCATCTTCGAGCCCTTCTTCACCACCAAGCCCGTGGGCCAGGGCAGCGGGTTGGGGCTCTCCGTGTGTCAGCGCATCATCTCCTCGCACGGGGGAGACATCTCCGTGGAGAGCGAGGTGGGCCGGGGCACCACCTTCCGCGTGAGCCTGCCGATGCACGGCGGCGAGGCTCGCGCGTGAGGGGGCCGGCCCGCCTCGTCCCCACCGGTTCTCACCAGGTGGCGCCGAAGTTGAGGGTGCCCGTGTAGCTGCCACCCTTGCTGAAGGTCTCGCCCACCGGCAGGGAGACGTCGGCCGTGGGCACGGCGGCGAACTCCTGATCGAAGAGGACGTTGTAGTTGATGCGCGCGTCCGCGGTGAAGTTGCCGGCGTACAGGCGCAGCCCCGCGCCCACCGGCACGTTGCCCACGTTGTCATCCTGGAAGCCCGGGGCGCTGCCGCGGACGTTGTAGTGGCTGAGGCCGAGTCCGGCGAGCAGATAGGGCTGCAGCGGGGCGGCGGTGAGGCCCACGGTGGCCACGGCCTGGCCGCCATTGCGGATGATGTCCGGGCCGCTCGTCGTCACCGAGGCGGCCACCGAGTTGCGGTCGAAGTTGTTCACCGCTCCGGAGTAGCCGACCTCGAGCCCCAGCACCTTGGTGGGCTTGAGGACCAGGGTCGCCCCGTACGCGACGCCAGGGTTGATGTCCGATGCGAGCGCGTTGGTGTAGCCCTCCACACCGCCACCGAGCTGCACGGTCAGTCCGCGCATGTCCGCGTTGGCCTCCCGGCGCTCCTGCGCCACGGCACTCCCGGCCCACAGGGTGAGCACCGCCACACCAGCGATCAGCTTTCTCGTCATTTATTCCTCCTTGGACGGGGGAAAGCTGGTGGGCCTCGGCGTGCGTGCAAATGGGCAGGCGGCGGACCAGGCGCTCGTTCGTGCCACGCTCGCCTTCGAGGGCGTTCGAGCCAGGGAGCCCCTCAGCCCTGGGGCCGCCCGCTCGCATGGGGGGCGAGCACGCCGTGGAAGGTGGCCATCACCGGCGTGGGCACTCCGGCCGCCCGGCCCCGGCGCACCACCGAGCCCATCAGCGCCTCCACCTCCAGCCGCTTGCCCTGCTCCAGGTCCACCAGCAGCGACGCACGTGTCTGCGGAGGCAGTCTGGCCAGCTCTCCCACCAGGAGGTCCGGAGTCCGGCTCACGGTGACGCCCTCGGCGGCGGCGACCCGGATGACCTCGGAGGCCGCCTCCTTATATGTGTCGAGTGCCGGCTGGCAGTCGCGCAGCACGCCGATGGGCAGGCGGGTGCTGCCGGTGAGCCCGGCGAAGGGCGCCAGGAAGACGAGCTTGTCCCAGAGCGACACGCGGGCATCGGCCACCGCGTCCGTGTGGATGCCGGCTCCGGCGAGCACGTCGCGCAGGGTGGCCACCCGCGAGGACACGCGCGAGGTGTCACCGAAGTACTCGCCGAAGGTGATGCGCTGGTGCGTGCCCGTCTGGGTGAGGACTCCGGGCTCGGCGATGGCAGCGGAGATGTAGGCGGAGCCGCCGAGCACCGCCTCCCGGCCCACGGCGGCGGCCACCTCGTCGGGGCTGTCCACGCCGTTCTGCAGCGTGAGCACCACCGCCGTGCTCCCTCCCAGGGCCGGTGTGTCGGACGCGGCCACCAGCGTCCTCACCGCCGGGAGCGCACCGGCGATGTCGTACGTCTTCACCGCCAGCATCACCACGTCCACCGGCCCCACCCGGGCCGGGTCCGACTCCGCTCGCACCTGGACGCGCACGTTCCCGGTGGGCGTGCGGAGCTCGAGCCCCCGCTGGCGCAGCGCCTCCAGGTGCGCGCCCCGCGCGAGGAACGTCACGTCATGGCCCGCCTGGACCAGCTTCGCGCCGAAGAAGCCGCCGACGGCGCCGGAACCCACGATGGCGAATCGCATGGTCGCGGAAGATAGGGGCCCTGAAGATTTCTTGCGCGATTTCCCGGGCGTCGGTGTTCGACCTGTGACCGCTCGTGTAGGAGCACCGCCGCAGGCCCATGGACCCAGACCGTTTCACCACTCTCTACCGCACCTACGGGCCCACGCTGTACGCCCGCTGCCGGCGCATCCTGGGCGACGACGCCGCGGCGGCCGATGCCACCCAGGAGACCTTCCTGCGGCTCTACAAGCACCTGGACCGCGCGGCCGACAACCAGCACGCGCTCGCGTGGATCTACCGCGTCGCCACCCACTACTGCCTCAACCAGGAGCGCAACCGTCGCCGCCACGCCGAGCCCGTGGCCGAGTTGCCCGAGCTCGGCGGGCCCCACCTGGAGCAGGTGCTGCTCGATGCCGACCTCGCCCGCCGCGTCATCGCCCGCGCTCCCGAGAAGGTCGCCGCCGTGGCCTGGCTCTACCACGCGGAGGGGCTCGGCCAGGACGAGGTCGCCGAGGTGCTCGGCATCTCCCGCCGCACCGTCGTCAACCGGCTCGCCGAGTTCGAGAAGAACGCCCACAAGTTCGCCAGGAGGAGTGACGCATGAATCCCGCGCAGGCCCACCTCTCGAGCCTGGAGCTCGATGCGCTCGCGCTCGACGCGCTCCCTTCCCCGGAGAAGGAGCGGATGGCGGCGCACCTCGGCACCTGCGCCACGTGCCGCCAGCGCTCCGAGCAGAACGCCGCCCTGAAGGCCCACTTCACCCGCCATGTCCTTCCGCATCACCTCGCGGATCCGCGGTGGCGTCCCTCGCCGTGGGCCCGCTGGGGCGCGCTGTTCGCCCGGGTGGTGCCCGTGCTCGCGGTGGCCGGACTCGCGCTCTTCCTCGTGCTGCCCCGCGAGGCCGTGCACGAGGCGCCGGACCTGGCCGTGAAGGGCGGGGCCACGCTCCAGGTCTTCGTGCACCGCGACGAGCGCGTGTGGAAGGCCGGGGAGGGCGAGCCGCTCGCTCCGAAGGATCAGATCCGCTTCCAGGTGGAGTCCGGCGGGCTGCCGTACCTGATGGTGGTCTCCATCGACGGCGCGGGCAAGCCGAGCATCTACTACCCCTTCAACGGGCTGAAGAGCGGCCCCGTGGAGACGGGCGAGGCGGTGGCGCTCCCCTACAGCATCATCCTGGACGCCGCGCCGGGACCGGAGCGGCTCTTCGCGCTCTTCTCCCGCGAGCCCCTCCAGGCCACCACCGTGCGCGCCGCGCTCGAGGAGATAGGATCCGGTGGCCCGGCCGCCATCCGCGCCTCCACGCGCCTGCCCGTCGAGGCCGATGACCAGGCCTCCTTCCTCTTCGAGAAAGCCACGCCATGAGCCCGCGACTCCTGCTGCTCCCCGTCCTGGCCGCGCTGCTGGTGGGCTCGCCCGCGCTCGCGGACACCCGCCGCGTCGCAGTGCTGGTGGGAAACAACGTGGGAAGTGGAGACCGGCCGCCGCTGCGCTTCGCGGAGACCGATGCAGGCAAGATGGCCCGTGTCCTCACGGAGCTGGGAGACGTGGCCCCCGATGACCTCTTCCTCCTCCAGGGCAAGGGACTGGCCCAGCTCCGAGACACGTTGAACCTCGCCACCCGGAGGATCTCCTCCTGGCGGGGCGAGCCGGGCACCCGCGTCGTCCTCCTCTTCTACTTCTCCGGGCACTCGGATGGGGTGGCGCTCGAGCTGGGCCGCGAGCGCCTCACCTTCACCGCGCTCCGCGAGTGGTTGGAGCGCACGGGCGCCGAGGTGCGGCTGGCCGTCGTCGACAGTTGCCGGAGTGGTGCGCTGCTGCGCGCCAAGGGGGGCACGCCCGGCCCGGCGTTTCAAATCAAGCTCGCGGACGACGTCGCCAGCGCGGGGCAGGTGCTGCTCACCTCCAGCGCGGAGGACGAGGTGTCGCTGGAATCGAAGGAGATCGGTGGCTCCTTCTTCACCCACCACCTGGTGTCGGGGCTGCGGGGCGCGGCGGATGCCTCGGGCGACGGACAGGTGACGCTGACCGAGGCCTACCAGTACGCCTTCTCGTGCACCGTCACCGCCACCTCCAACACCTTCACGGGCGGCCAGCACCCGGCCTACGACTACCGGCTCTCGGGACAGGGAGACCTGGTGCTCACCCAGGTGCACACGCCGGCCTCGGCCCTGGAGCTGCCCGAGGGCTTCGAGCGTGCGCTCCTCATCCAGATATTGCGCGACCAGATCCTGGTCGAGCTGCCCGCGGGCGCTCCGCGCAAGGTGGCCCTGCCTCCGGGCGAGTACGCGGTGAAGGTGTGGCGCGGCGGCAAGCTCCACCGGGCTCGCGTGCGCGTGGGCACCGGAGAGGCGAAGCAGCTCCGGTGGGAGGAGCTTCCCGCCGAGGCGGGACCGACTGTCGCGGCCAGCGCCAAGGGCGAGGAGCCCGAGCTGGAGGTTCCCGTTCCGGAAGTGCCCGTACAGGCGGAGCCCGTGGTGCCCTTCATCGAGGGCGCGGAGCTGACCCTGGGGCCGGGCGTGCGCGGGACGGCCGCGCTCGGCGGGGAGCTGATGCCGCTGGCCCACCTCTCGTATTCGGGAAGGGGGACGCTCCGGCTGGTGGCGGGGCTCGAGCTAGGCAGCCTCCGCGTGGGAGAGATACGTGAGACGGTGGGACAGCTCTCGCTGGGCCTGCGCTGGAACGTGCTGGGCAGGCCCGGGGATCGCTTCCAGGCCTATCTGGGGATGGCGCTGGTGGGACAGCTCATCCACCAGACCTCGGGGGCGCAGGTCATCGGCTGGCTGGTGAGCCCCGGTCTCGGCCCCTGGGTTGGCGTGCGGTGGCCCTTGTCGGACAGCGTCCTGGCCCTCGCCGAGGTGCATGCCCCCATCACCCTGCTCAAGCGTCAGGACGGGCCGACGTCCACGCAGCTCATCCCCAGCGGCCGGCTCGGCGTGGCCTTCGTGCTGCGCTGACGCGAAGAAACCTTGCGCATTCCCTCCGCCTCCGGGGTTCAGGAGGCAACGCGCTGAAATCCAAACGAGGGGATGGCGTCGATGCGAGTCTGGAATCACCTGGGGGCCTGGGCCCTGGCCGTGGTGCTCTGTGCCTGTGGACCGGGACTGAGTCTGAACCCCGATGCGGGCACGGGCGGAACGGGAAGCAAGCCGGACACGGGCGTCTCCCCGGAGGAGACTCCGGTGCCGGTGGTGGAGCGCTCCTCGGAGCTCACCTACGCGGATCCTGATGGGGAGACCATCATCCTCACCGTCCAGGGTCGGGGGTTCGTTCCCGGTTCCATCATCCACTGGGAAGAGCAGCCCCTCTCCACCACCTACGTCAGCGAGACCCGGCTCACCGCCACGTTCCCGAGTGCCTCGTTCCGTTACCTGGTGATGAATGGTGCCGTTCAGGTCTTCGCACCGGCTCCCGGAGGAGGGTTGTCCGCACGGGTCTATGTCCCGCTGCCCTCGCCGGTCATCTCGGAGCTCGTGCCCGGCCACATCGCCGCTGACTGCGAGCAGACCGGAGAGCCCATCACCGTCCGGGTGCTCGGGAAGAACTTCCTGCGGACCTCCGTCGTGTCGCTCGTGGGGAGCCTCCCCCTGCCCACCACCTTCGTGAGCAACCAGGAGCTGATCGCGCGGCTCGAACGGTCGACCTGCTATTCGGCCGACACCCGCCTGCTGTACGTGGACACTCCCTCCGTCTGGCCGCTTTCGTCGGCCCGGGTGACGTTCGAGGTGCGCAACCCCGAGCCGGTCATCGATGACGTCTGGCCGCGCGTCATCTCCGTCCGCGAGTCCGGAGGCGCGGATGCGGGAGTGGACGCGGGCACGCCCACGGATCGCAATGCCTATCTCACCCTGCGGGGCACGGGCCTGCTCCGCCGGGGGACCGGCACGGAGGTGCGTTGGAACGGCACCCGGGTTTCTTTCTTCCGGAACGGCGATGGGACGTTCACGGTGGTGCTCCCACCGGAGCTCGTCGCCACCAGCGGCCAGGGGGAGCTCACGGTCCACAACGCCCCTCCGGGCGGGGGCACGTCGAGCCCCACGCTCCTCTTCATCCGCTCGGGCCCCGTGGCGCGAGAGCTGTTCCCCGCGAGTGCGGAGCTGGGAGGTGCTGGTTTCACCCTGGAGGTGTGGGGGGAGGGGTTCGATGGCGCCTCGACGGTGTATTGGAACGGGCGCGCGCGGACGACCCGGTTCCTCCCCTACAGGGGTCTTCTGGCCGAGATTCCAGCGGCGGACCTGACCCTGTCCGGCACGGCGCGGATCACCGTGGTGGGAGGGGACGGGAAGAGCTCCCCGTCCCTGGGCTTCTTCGTCTCCGAGAAACGTCCCGCGCCGGTGGTCCGGGACCTCTCTTCCGCCGTCTTCACCGCGGGCAGTGGCTCGAGGACGCTCTGGGTGTACGGCAGCGGCTTCCACCGGACCTCGCGGATTCGATGGAATGGCGAGGAGCGCGAGACCACCTTCTCGGATTCGAGCACCCTGGGTACCACCCTCTCGGCCGCGGACCTCCTGAGTGCCGGAGTGGCTCGGATAACGGTGGTGACCCCGGGCCCCGGGGGAGGAACGTCCCTTCCGCTGCTGCTGCGCATCGAGCCACGCCACGCCGTTCCGCTCATCAGCCTGCCCGGCACCATGACAGCCCCCGCGGGCACACCGGAGGTGGCGCTCTCCCTGGTGGGGTATGGCTTCGAGCCCACGTCCGTCATTCTCTGGAATGGGATGGCACTGTCGACCTGGTTCAACGCAGATGAGTACTCCCGCTTTGGGGAGGGGCGTCTGTCCGCGCGTGTGCCGGCCTCGCTGCTGGCCAGTCCGGGGACCGCCGAGGTGCGCGTGTTCAGTCCCGAGCCAGGAGGGGGGCTGAGCGACCCGGTGATCTTCACCGTCCTGGCGCCCGGCGAGTGGGGGGGGACGCTGTCCCCGGCCTCCGCCGAGGTGGGGACCCAGGAGCTGTTCCTCAACGTGAGCGGCTGGCGGTCCGACTCCCCCCTCACCGAGGACTCGGTTCTGCACTGGGGGAGCGAAGTGCTCGTGCCCTTCATCCGTGGCGTGGGCAGCCTCTCCGTGCATCTGGAGAAGGAGCAGCTGGCCTCCGCCGGGAAGGTGGAGGTGCGGGTGTCCACGCCCGGGGTGGGGCTGAGTGCTCCCAGTTTCTTCCACATCGTCCCCCCGCGCACGCCGTTGCTCAGGACGCTCTCTCCCGGCGTGGTGTCGGTGGGGCAGTGGGGCGAGACCGGCTCCGGTGCCCTGCGGGTGCACGGGCAGAACTTCGTTGGCGCCCAATACTCCAGCCAATACCGGCCGCCGGACACCCAGGTGCTGTGGAATGGCACGGCCCGGAGCATGAGCCTGAACTCGTCCGGGTTCGATGCCTGGATTCCCGTGACCGCGGCCGACGTGCGTACCGCGGAGATGGTGCAGGTGCGCCTGTCCAAGCCTTCCGCCGTGGGAGAGACCGAGTCGCTGACGGCGCTCCTTCACGTGACGCCCGAACGGCCAGTGCCGCTCCTGGAGAGGCTGAGGCCCGCTGGCATGCCCGTGGGCAGCCCGTCCTTTCCGCTCCGGGTGAGTGGCTCGGGCTTCCACGCGGCCTCAGTGGTGCAATGGAATGGCGAGCCCCTCCCCACGCGGCTGGAGGACGAGACGCTCGTCGCCACCGTGCCGGCCTCGGCCCTGGCCACGGCGGGTGAGGCGACGGTGGTGGTGCACACCCCCGGACCTGGAGGTGGCACCTCGCTGCCGCTGCTCTTCCACGTCATGCCGTGAGTGGGAGGCTCACGCCGCCTTGCTGTGCTCGCGCTGGGCGGCGCGGGCCCGCAGGGTGCGGCGGCGGCCCTTGCGCAGCACGTTCAGACTGACCTCGGGCGCGGTGGCGAGCGCCAGCAGCCGCTGCACGTCGTCCACATTGGTGACGGGCCGCTCGTCGATGCCCAGCAGCAGGTCATCCGCTTCGAGACCGGCGTCGGCCGCGGGCGAGCCCTCGCCGACCTTGAGGACGCGCACGGCGCGCGGCTGGCCCGTGTCCCGGGCCTGCTCGGGAGGCAGGTTGATGGCGGTGGCGGCGATGCCGAGGAAGCGCCTGTCCACCTTGCCGCGCTGGATGAGCAGGCTGGCCACCCAGGCCGCCGTGGTGGCGCTCACCGCGAAGCCGATGCCCTGCGCGTACGGCAGCACCACCGTGTTGATGCCCACCACCTGCCCGCGCATGTTGAGCAGGGGCCCGCCCGAGTTGCCCGGGTTGATGGCCGCGTCCGTCTGCAGCAGGCCCTCGAGAACCACCCCATCCGGCAGGGGCAGGGTGCGGTTGACGGCGCTCACCACGCCCATGGACACGGACCGCTCCAGGCGGAAGGGATTGCCGATGGCCATCACCAGCTGGCCCACGCGCACGTCATGCGGATCCGCGAGCGGGAGGGTGGGGAACTTCGAGCCCGTCTCGGCGCGCACCACGGCGAGGTCGGTGGGAGCGTCCGCGCCCACGAGCTCGGCGCGCACCTCGGTGCCATCGTGCAGCTCGACGGTGAGCCGGCGCGGGCTGCGCACCACGTGGCGGTTGGTGAGGATGTAGCCGTCGGGCGTGAGGAAGAGGCCGGTGCCATGGCCTCGCGCGTGCTCCACGGCCACCACCGCGGGCGCCGCCTTCGACACGAGGGACTCGAGCTCATCGGAGAACTGTTGGAGGAACTTCATGGCTTCACTCTCCCTTCAAGAACGCTTGCCGATGGTGATGGGGACCTCGCGCACTTCGCCCGCGCGCAGCACCCGTGCCTGCACCTGCGTGCCCACCTTCTCGTCACCGAGGTAGCCGAGCAGCTCCTCGATGCTGTGCAGTGGCTGTCCCCCGAGGCTCACCAGTACGTCGCCGATGAGCAGCCCGGCCTTGTCGGCGGGGCCGTCGGGCTCGACGGTGAGGAGGATGAGGCCGGCCTCGCTCCCGACACGGGCCCCGAGCGCCTGCGGCAGACGGACGGGGTGGGCGCCCACGCCGAGGTAGCCCCGGCGGATGCCACCGTGCTGCCGGAGGGCCTGGGTGACACGGGTGATGGTTTCGCCGGGGATGGCGACGGCGGCGGTGCGGGACAGGGCCGCGGTGAGCAGACCGAGGAAGCGGCCCTGCGCGTCCACGAGCGCGCCACCGGAGAAGCCGGGGGGAAGGTCGGCATCGGTCTCCAGGTAGCGGTCGATGCGGCCACCGGCGAAGGTGCGCCAGCCCTCGCCGAACGCGCTGACGATGCCGAGCGTGGCGCGCGCGGTACGGCCCGGGCGGCCGAGGGCGAGTACGAGGTGGCCCACCTTGAGGTCCTGGAGCGGAGTGGGGGGCAGGGGGACGAGGCCGGGGACATCGGCCTTGAGGAGGGCGAGGTCGGTGGAGGGATCTCTCCCGACGAGCTCGGCGGAGACGGTGCGACCATCGGAGAGGCCGATGGAGATGGAGCCCTCGTGTTCGATGGAGTGGTGGGTGGTGACGATGTGACCTTCGGAGCTCCAGACGATGCCGGTGGCGCCGTGGCGGCGGCGGGCTTCGATGCGGACGATGCTGGGAGCGACGCGCTCGACGATGGAGGCGAGGGACTGGGAGAGGGCGTTGAGGTCGAGGGACATTTGAGGCGTTCCTTTCGCTGTAAAAGCTAAGAGGAGCGCCCAGGCCGCACATCGGCGAGACGGATGGTACCCGACCTACCCGAATGGACAGGCTCCCTCTCCCTTTGGGAGAGGGTCGGGGTGAGGGTCATCCCCAGGAAGAACAGGGCCCACACTCTCCCCTCTCCCTCTGGGAGAGGGACGGGGTGAGGGTATCGAGTCCCCCAGGTTCCCCTCCGTCATCAGAGGGTCACGAGTCCCATGCGAGCGGCCCGCACGACGGCCTCGGTGCGCCGCTGAACACCGAGCTTGGCGAGGACGGCATTCACATGGAACTTGGCGGTGTGCTCGCTGATGGCGAGCCTGTCCGCGATGGCCTTGTTGGACAGGCCTTCGGCGAGCAGGGCGAGCACCTCGCGTTCACGAGGTGTCAGCGTTTCCTGCCCCGAGGAAGGATTCGATGCCCGTGGGGCCGTGCGCACGGAGGAGAGAGCGGGGTCGAACACGGAGAGCCCTCGGGCCACGGCCCGGAGCGCGGCGAGCAGCGGAGCGGGGGCCACGTCGCGGAACAGCAGGCCCCGAGCACCCGCGGAGAGCGCGCCCTCTCCGGAGGGCTCATCGGGGACGAGCGCGAGCACGGGAGCACCGAGCTCGGGGGCATCGAGCCGTCCACCGTCAGCCGGGTGGAGGCCCACGTCCCACAGGACGACATCGGGAGGGGAGTCCTGGCGCGAGGACTCCACCTCGGCCAGTGTGCCAGACAGGAGCACGACGATGTCGCCGCCCTGCTCGACGAGGGCCCGGGAGAGCGCACCTCGGGCGAGAGGGTCCTCGGCGATCAGGACGACACGGATGGGAGTGGCGTCGGAGTCCAGCACGGCGTCAATGCGTAACGGTGGGGCGCCACGGGTTCAACCCGGGGTTCGAGATACCCTCACCCCGTCCCTCTCCCGGAGGGAGAGGGGAAGTCGGGTCACATCACGGCCACGGGAACGCGGCGGCGTCCGAAATCTCCGGGCTTCGCGTCGAAGTGTCCGGGGATTTTCGCGCCGCAGTCCGGGCACTTGCCGTCCGCCGTGAGCCTGTACGTGAGCAGCTCGTGCCAGTCGCGCACGATGAGCGCCGAGCCGCAGCCGGGGCAGGACGTCGTCTCGCCCGAGGGGTCGTGCACGTTGCCCGTGTACACGTACCGCAGCCCCGCCTCGCGAGCGAGCTCCCTCGCCCGGCGCAGCGTGGCCGGCGGGGTGGGCGGGATGTCCCGCAGCTTGTAGTCCGGATGGAAGGCGGTGAAGTGCAGCGGCACGTCCGGCCCGAGGTGTTGCATCAGCCACTCGCTCATGGCGCGCACCTCCGCGTCCGAGTCATTCTTCCCCGGAATCAGCAACGTCGTTATCTCCAGCCACACGTTCGTCTCGTGGTGGAGGTACTCGAGCGTCTCCAGCACGGGCTTCAGGTGCGCGGCGGTGAGCTGGAAGTAGAAGTCCTCGGTGAAGGCCTTCAGGTCCACGTTCGCCGCGTCCATCCTGGCGTAGAGCTCGCGGCGCGGCTCGGCGTGCATGTAGCCGGCGGTCACCGCGACGGTCTGGATGCCGCGCGCATGGCAGGCGTCCGCCACGTCCATGGCGTACTCGGCGAAGATGACGGGGTCGTTGTACGTGAAGGCCACGCTGCGGCAGCCGTACGCCTCCGCGGCGCGGGCGATGGCCTCGGGGCTCGCTTCATCGGTGAGCCGGTCCATCTCACGGGATTTGGAGATGTCCCAGTTCTGGCAGAAGCGGCACGCCAGGTTGCACCCGGCCGTTCCGAAGGACAGCACGCTGCTGCCCGGGTGGAAATGCGCCAGGGGCTTCTTCTCGATGGGGTCCACGCAGAACCCCGACGAGCGCCCGTGGGTGGTCAGCACCATCTGGTCGCCCGTGCGCTGGCGCACGAAGCACATGCCCCGCTGGCCCTCGTGCAGCTTGCAGTCGCGAGGGCACAGGTCGCACTGGATGCGTCCATCCTCCAGCGCATGCCACCAGCGCGCGGGGTGTTCGCTCTCTCGCATGTCTCCCTCCCCTGGGGCGGGTGTCTCCCGCACCCGATGGAGAGGGAACACACGGGGGAGCGGGCAGCCGTCCCGCTCGAGGACGCCCGCTCCGTGCCGGGTCGCCGGACGGCCGGGCCGCGAACCCTGGCCGGGCACCTCGCGTGGCCTACGGCTGAACCGTGCTCTGCTCCCAGATGCGGTTGCGCAGGGCGGCCTCGATGAAGGCCAGGTGGCGCTGCTCGTCCGAGTAGTTGCGCTCGATGATGGCGCGGGCCTCGTCGCCCCACTCCACCTCGAGGGCGGCGCGGTAGGTGCGGTTGGTGAGCTCCTCGTTGCCGCGCATGGCCTGGAGCGCGGCCTCGTTGCCCATCATGGAGGTGACGGCGGTGAAGCCCTTGAGGATGAAGCCCTTGAGGTCCGGCCTCTTCGTGGGAGTGCCGCCCAGCGTCAGCACGACCCGGGACAGGTCGCGGATGTGGCGCTCGTGGTCCTGCTGGAACGTGCGCAGGCTCATGCGCAGGGACTCCACGTCGATGCGGTTGATGGCCGCTTCGTAGGCACCCACCGCGTCGAAGTCGAGCGCGATGAGCTCATTGAGCCGATCGATCATCTTGTTCAGGTCCATCGCCGCCATGCCTGCCCTCCTCCTGAAGCCGCGCGGAGGATTCCGCGCCGCCGAAAGCTGGGGAGGGAGGGAAGGGGGCTCAAGCTGCCCGGGCGGACACTTCCCTACGTTCTGGCAGGTCGCCCGCCCGGCGAGCGGGTAGGCTGGGCCTCACTGCCATGCTCCTGGTGACCCTGCTCGTCTGCGCGGTGCTGCTCCTGCTGTCCCTGCTCCATATCTACTGGGCGCTCGGGGGGCGTTGGGCGATGTCGGCCGTGCTGCCGGAGGAGGGGGGAGCACGGGCCTTCACGCCCTCGCCGGCGATGACCCTGGGAGTCGCGGGGCTGCTGCTGGCCGCGGCGGTCGTGGTGCTGCTGCGCGGGGCGCTGGCCGACCATGTCCGGGACACGATGCTCTGGGGCGTGGTGACGCTGGGGACCTGGGTGCTCGCGGGAGTGTTCGGAATGCGAGCCGTGGGCGAGTTCCGGCGGGTGGGATTCTTCAAGCGCGTCCGGGGCACCCGCTTCGCGACCTGGGACACGTGGCTCTACTCGCCACTGTGCGCCGCGCTGTCCACGGCGTGCGCCTTCATCGCGAAGGGCTCTGCATGAATGAGGCCTTCAAGGCGCAGGAGCAGCGGTTCGTGCTCCTAGCGTTTCTCATCGCCATCGTGTGCAGCGGAGGGCTCTTCCTGGGGGTGAAGCTCCTCCTGGCGAAGCTGCGCAAGCGGCCCGTCTCGCGAGGAACTCGCAGGGCCGCTGTCCTCTTCATCGGCCTCCTGCTCATTGGCGTGGGTTGCTTCGTGTACGCGCTCACCATCGAGGCCGACTGGCTCCAGGTCACCCGCGTGGAGGTGAGGACACCCAGGCTGCCCGCGGGGAACACGCTGCGCATCGTCCATCTCTCGGATCTCCACGTCGACGGATGGACGAGGGCGCTCTCGCGTCTTCCGGACGAGGTCAACGCGCTTCAGCCGGACCTGCTCGTCTTCACCGGGGACTCCCTCAACTCGGAGGCCGGGCTTCCCGTCCTGCGCGAGGTGCTCTCGCGCATCCAGACGCGCTACGGCCGCTTCGCCGTCCAGGGCAACCACGACGTCTCGCTGTGGCGCGGGCTGGACCTCTTCGGTGGTGGAGTCGCGGAGGAACTGCGAAGCGAGGCCCTCCGGACCGCCGAGGGGCGGCTGGTGCTCTGTGGCGCTCCCTACGGGGCACCCGGAGCCGTCGCCTCGTGTCTGCGGGACAACACCGAGGGCTTCCGGCTCGTGGCCTATCACACGCCGGACCTCGTGGAGGACCTGGCCCCGCTCGGGCCGGACCTCTACCTCGCGGGCCACACGCACGGTGGCCAGGTGCGCCTGCCCTTCTATGGTGCGGTCCTCACCATGTCCCGCTTCGACAAGAAGTACGAGATGGGCCGTTATGAGGTGGGCCAGACGACCCTCTTCGTCAGCCGGGGCGTCGGGGTCGAGCCCCATGCCCCCCGCATCCGCTTCCTGTGCCGGCCGGAGATCGCCGTCATCGACCTGGTGGGCACGGGCGGGCCGTGAGCGCTCCCATACCCCCAGTCTCCACGGAGCGCACCCATGGTATTTTCCGCGCTCGGGTGGAAACTTCCGGCGGGTCCTCGCGATAATCGCGTTTGTCCCCCCTGGCCTGACCCGAAGTTCCCAGCGCCGGGCGCATCCCGAGGAACGCCATCATGAGGATCAGCCGCCCCGGCACTCCCCCCACCCGGACCCAGGCGCCGCAGACGGAGTCCAAGCCCGCCGCCGCGCAGAAGAACGCGGTCCGCACGCCGGCCACCCCCTCTCCGACGGCCCCGGCCGCCCGTTCCGCCGATACCTTCGAGACGCCCCGCGCGGCCCAGACGGCCGCCGCTGGGGGCACGGCCCGGAGCAACGCCGCCCGGAACCTCCCGGCGGAGATTCCCACCGGCACCAAGGACTACTACCGCCAGCGCTACGACGACTTCGTGCGCCGCAACCCGGGGATGACGCCGCCCGCGTACTACCTGGAGTACGGGCAGAAGTACTGCGACCGCTTCGGCAGCCTCGGGTCCAAGGACCTGACCCCCGAGGGCCTCGCGTGGCGCGACCGGACGCTCAAGGCCCTGCAGGAGTCCATCGAGACCAAGCGGATGGAGGACCCGGTGGGCTTCGCCCAGCTCGAGCGCGACCCCGAGGCCTTCAAGAAGTTCGCCTACGACTCGCACCCGGACGCCTACGTGCAGTCGGGCCTCTACAAGCTGCCGGCGCAGGACCTGTTGAAGATTGGCACCACGCCGGACCTCAAGGACCTGTTCACCAAGGATGGGCTGCGTCAGGTGGCCGTGGCGCTCGGCAAGATGAAGCCCGAGGACCTGGGGAGCGTGGCCAAGGAGTCGCTCAAGGAGCTGTGGAAGGACATCAAGCCGTCGTGGCCGCCGATCATCAAGCTGCCCCACCTCTCACTTCCCTGGTAGCGGGCGGGCTGGCATCTTCGCCCCCGCATTCGACATCCGAGGTTGACGCGTGCCGGAGAAAGACTGGGAGAGGCTGGGAGAGCTGTCCGAGGGTTTGAAGATCGGAGCGGTGGCGGCGAGCCATGAGGGCTTCGGGCTCATCGGCGCGGTGGTGGAGCCGTCCGGAGGCAGCCTCCTGGAGCGGATGAGGGGCCGCCGCGCTCAAATCCATCGCGTCGCCGCCGGGTCCGTGTCGAGGACCTGGGAGGGTCCGGGTTGGGTGCAGGCCCTGGACTGCGACGGGGCGCTGGCCGTGGCCATCGGCTCGACGCTGAAGCCCTCGGGCTCGGGGTCGGACTACCACCTGCTGGTGTCCACGGACGGTGGCCGCGAGTGGCAGACGCGCGGGCCCGTGGGGGCGCCGAGCCTCGGTCAGGTGCTGGCCGTCAGCGCGCAGGAGGTCTGGGTGCTGGGCGCCTGGTTCCTCGGGCGCACGGCGGACGGTGGTGCCACGTGGACGGAGCTGGAGCTCGAGGGCGAGCGCAACCCGCACACCGAGCGGCTGCGGCGGGTGGAGGGCGGGGTGGCCCTGCTGGGTCGCGGTCTCTCTGTCACGACGGATGGTGGCGCCACCTGGAGCCAGGTGGACGTGGGCGCGGCGCGCGTGGTGGACGTGGCTGGGGCCTTCGTGGCCGCGGTGGTGGACGGGCAGGCCCGGGTGGGCGAGCGTCAGGGCTCGGAGGTGCACTGGCTGGAGCCGCTGCCGAAGGGCCGTGAGCCGCTGCGCCTCGTGGCCACGGATGGCGTGCTGCGCCTGCTCACCCGGGGCGCGGACCCGTCCAAGGGCACCGACCTGGCCCTGCACCAGAGCGAGGACGGGGGGCGGACGTGGTCGAACCACTCGCTGCCCATCGGGCCTCAGGTGGACATCGCCGGCCGCGAGTGGGGCCTGGGCGTGGATGTCCGCGGCGCCGTCTACGGCCGCCTGGGGTGAAGCGACCCCTCTCCCAGAGCGGGAGAGGGGTGGGCCCTCCCAATAGGAGGGGAAGGAGGTTGCGGACTACAGCTGCACCTGCTCGCGGTCCGGGTAGGTGATGTAGCCGGAGCCCGCGGCCACCAGCTTCGCCATCAGCCGGTCCATGCCGTTGGAGCGAGAGAAGGCCATCTCGTTCTTCGTCACGCCCACGAGCGTGAGCAACTGCACCTGCCCCGACTCGAGCTGGAAGTGCGAGGGGCGCGACGGGTCCATCACGAAGACGAAGCCGTTGAGCTTCGTCTCACCGCCCGTCAGCGTGCCCTCCACGGGATAGCGGTGCCCCATCGCGAAGGCCCGCATGCACACCAGGTTGTAGGCCATCATGTCCAGCAGCCGGAGCACCGGCCACTGCGCCTCCTCGGACGTGTGGATGACCATCTCGTAGCCGATGCCGCTTGGCGTGCCGGGTTCGATCTCCTGGCCGGGGACCACCGTGAAGGGGTTGGACAGACCGCTCGTTACGTACGTCCAGTAGGGGTACTCGGGGCTCGGCGGCGCCACGCGCACGCCCATGCCGCCCCAGTTCGGATCCAGCTCCTTGACCTCGGCCAGGTCACTCTCCAGCCATGCCTCCAGGGCCCCGCTCTGTTCCAGCGTGTAGACCTCCTCGCTGATCGCCCCGAAGAGCTTGGGGTACTCCACCTCGTCCCGATCCGCCCAACAGTCCTCGTACCACTGCAGAAAGTCCGCTTCCGTCTCAGGCGCTTTCATAGCGGGGGGGACTCTACGAGTTGTTTCACCGCGATTCACTTTCCATTCACCGGGTTGTGTCAGGTCCCATGGTGGGCAACCTCCTTCCCACCGAGGGGTACGCCGTTTCCCAGCCCAGGGCAGGCAGGCAAGCATCCCTGTTGCTCGGTGTACCCACGAAGCGACCGCCGGTGGACGAAGTGGGTGGTTTCTCGCCCGGTATGGGTCGTGAAGGGGCACGGCGGCGCGAGCAGTCAGGGCGCTCGGGTCCACACAGGGAGGAGCGACATGCTGAGGGGATGGAAGGCGGCGGCCATGGCCACGGTGCTGGGGGCGGCGGGCGCGGCGAGTGCCCACGAGTTCACCTGTGAAAAGCGCGTCCAGGTCCAGGGCGAGGGTGGGCCGAAGGACGAGGCGCCGCGGGTGACGAAGTTTCCGGCCACGCTGCGCTTCCATTACACGCTGAGGAATGTCCACCCCAAGGCGGAGTCGGTGGCGGACCTGGTGGAGGATCCGCTGCTGGCGCCGTACGGCTTCGGAGCGCCGTTCGCCACGCCGCTGGCGCTCGGGGTGGGCAGGTCGGGAGAGGCCACCTTCGAGCTGAAGCTGGCCTCGCCCGAGGCGTGTCAGGCGCTGGCGGCCAGCGATGGCAGGGCGGATGGGAACTTCGACAGCGCGCTTCGGGTGAAGTGGGCGCTGGGAGAGACGCAGTGCGCCGCGCGCGTCACCTGCTGCGAGCCCTTCGTGGACTGCGAGATGGCGTGCCCGCCGGAGGACCCGTACTGCACGGAGTCGGCGTCCGGGGCTCGGAGTACCTCGCGCAACGCGGGCTTCTTCAAGGTGCACGAGCAGGCGCTCCAGCAGTGCCTCGGGTTTGGGTACCTCGAGCTGGGCGTGGCGCGGGTGGAGTCGCTGGAGCAGGCGCTGGGCCTGTTGTGGGCGAGCCCTGGCCTGGACCGCAACGGAGGCGTCCGGAGCGAGGCGGACGCGGGGCGCTTCGAGCTCGCGCGCGAGGCGCTGGTGGCCTCCTGCAACGAGCGGCTCTTCGGGGCCAGCGCGAAGCGGGGCCGGGTGCTGGACGAGGCCTTGAGGGCCCTGCGCTCGGGTGGAGAGGGCGCCGAGCGCCTCATGAAGGAGCTGAGGAGCCAGAACGAGGCGGGGACGCGCGAGCCGTTGCCCCAGGGGTTCGACGCGGGACGGGCGACGCCGGCGCACGCCGCGAGCATCGCCGCGGACCCGACGGAGCCGGGCCGTCCGTAGGGCCGTTTCCTTCACACGCCTTCCAGGAGAACACACACCATGAAGAAGCTGATGCTGTCGGCGATGGGAGCGGTGGCGCTCGTGCTCGCGAGCTGCGGTGAGGCGGGCCGGACGCAGGAGGCTCCGGGACCGCGTCCGGACTTCCCCGAGGAGCTCCAGGGCCAGCGTTTCGAGCTGCGCCTCAAGGGGGTGAACAACCCGGGCTATGCCTCGGCGCTGGTGCAGGTGCGGCGAATCTCGGTCACCACGATGGAGGGGTATTCGCTGCCGACGCGGCTCAAGTCCCGCCAGTCGATGGACCTCACGAACCCCGAGCAGGCGTACCTCATTGGCCGCTTCGTGGTGCCGGAGGGGGTGGACCGGGTGAAGGTGGAGGTGGAGTTCGACGACTTCGGCGGCTACGAGGACGCCGCGAGCGGAGGAGTCATCGACACGCGGGTGGCGCCGCTGCGCTTCGAGTCGCCGGTGGCGTACCTGGCGGAGCGAGGCCACGCGGTGGTGCACCTGGACCTGGGACAGTCGCTGCGCGCGCAGGGCGAGGCACGGCTGCTGCTGCCGAGCCTGGACGTGCGCTACTAACCGGTGGCGCGGCCCTGACCGGGGAGGGGCCAGGGCTTGAGGCCGGCGAGGTCCTCGGCCTGCTCGATGGCGGGCTGAAGGTGGGCGTGCTCGCGGCGGAGGAAGTCGCGCACGGCTCTGTCGAGCGTCTTGTCGAAGAGCAGGTGGGCGCTGTGCACCGCGGTGGGCTCGAAGCCGCGAGCGATTTTGTGCTCACCGCCCGCACCGGGCTCGAACACCTTGCGGCCCGCCTGGATGCACTCGTCCACCGAGTGGTACAGGCACACGTGGAAGTGCAGGAAGGGATGCTCCTCGAAGCAGCCCCAGTAGCGGCCATAGAGGCGCTCGGGGGTGGCGAGGTTGAAGGCGCCCGCGATGACCTTGCCCTTGTGCTCGGCCTGCACCAGCTCCACGGTCTCCGGCAGCGAGCGGAAGGCCCGGACGAAGAAGTCCTCGGTGAGCTGCACCTGGCCCCAGGGCCCGCGGCTCTCGCAGGTGGCCTCGTAGAAGCGGAAGGCGCGCTGGGCGTGCTCGGGGCCCAGCTCCTGGCCGCGCACGGTGCGGATGACGATGCCCTGGGTGGCGGCGGCACCGCGCTCGCGCTTGAGCTGGGAGCGGCGCTTGGAGTCGAAGCGGGCCAGGTAGTCGTCGTAGCCGCGATAGCCCGGGTTCTTCCAGTGGAACTGGAGGGTGATGCGGCGGGCGAGTCCCTGCTGCTCGAGCAACTCCGCCTCGTCCTCTTGGGGATAGAGGAAGTGGACGGAGGAACAACCCCCCTCGCGGGCGCTCTCGAGGGCGGCCTGGATCAGCGCGAGGCGGAGGGCGGAAACATCCTCACCAGGGGCGATGAGGAAGCGCGGGCTGGTGGCGGGGGAGAGCGGGGCGCCGACGACGAGCTTGGGGTAGTACTCGATGCCGAGCCGCTCGGCGGCGCTGGCCCAGGAGAAGTCATAGATGTACTCGCCCATGCTGTGGTTCTTGCGATAGGCGGGCGAGGCGGCGACGAGGTTCTTCCCGCGCCAGAGCGTCAGGTGCTGGGGCTCCCAGCCCGTCTCCGGCTGGGCGCTGCCGCTCTCCTCCATGGCGGAGAGCCACGCATGGCGGATGAAGGGAGGCGCATCGGGTCCCACGAGGGCGTCCCAGGCGGAAGCGGGGACGTCGGTGATGGACTCGAGCATGCGGAGGCGGAGGGGAGAGTCGGCGGCCACGGAGAAGCTTCTTAACGCGGGTTCCGCACGCTCGCCGTCCGTCCCTCCTCCCTTGCCGGGCGGGCAGGGGCGGGGGCCGTAAGCACCTGGAAGCCCTGGGGAATTTCCCCGGGGCTTCCTGTTCACGACACGGTCGAGGGCACGAAGGGGCCGCGCAGCCCCGAGCGGAACAGCGACCAGAACAGCCAGGTGGGAACCAGGTCGACGAAGAGCACGCCAAAGAGCGCCGATAGGAGCGCGCCGCCGAGGCCGTTTCGCTGGAATTCCTCGCAGAAGAGCTGGAGCGTACCGAGCCACAACAGCCCGCAGATGCTGAGCCCCACTCCTCCCAGGACGAGCTTGGTCAGGGCCCACCAGGAGAGCTCGCGAGGTGGCTCGCGTGGGACCGCGGCCCAGGCGATCTCCGGCTCCGGTGCGGAGGGCGGGCCGTCCCTGTCATCCGCGGCCTGCCTCTCCTCCCGGAGCTTCAGCACATGGAAGAGCCGGTCCTGCTCCTCCCGGAGTGCCTTGAAGAGCCTCCAGGCCCAACACAGGCCGAGGGCGTTCACGGCGATCGCCAGCGAGGCGAACGAGACCTGGTGCGTGAGCAACGAGGCATTGAAGAGGGCGTTCAGGAGGATGGCACCGCCCAGTCCCCTGGCCAGGAAGGAGAGGCTCTGGAACGGATCCTCGGTGAAGTGCTCGCGGCCCACGTAGGCGCCCATCACCACTCCAGTGGCGGCCTGCACCGGTACGGCGAGCAGGGCGCGCACCACCGCGATGTCCATGTTGAACTCGCCCACGTAGGTCATGTTCTCCAGCGTGGCGAAGCCGAGCGAGATGGTGGCGCCGTAGATGACACCGTCCAGGGGCTCGTTGAAGGCGGGGTTGCGCCGCGCATAGAGGTACAGCAGGAGGAACTTGAGGAGCTCCTGGGGAATGGCCAGCGAGAAGAGGGCCCTCCACCAGGCCGTGCTCAACGCTCCCGGGGTCGTCAGCTCCGGGAACGACTGCTCGACGGTCGCTCGCACGACGAGCGCGGGGAAGCAGCAGAACAGGCCGAGCAGGAACGTCTTGAGCCGCAGTGCACGCGGCTCGGGGAACTGGTCGCGCGAGTAGATGTACCAGAGCAGGACGAGGGCCGGGGTGATCGTCGAGCCCCCGAGGAGCATGAGCCTCATGGGGCTCCTACCCTAGCACCCCGCTGCCCGGGTCAGGCCGTCTGGCCCTCGACGTGGGTGGGCTCTCCGGCGTGCTGGGGCCGGGGGTCCGGGTACACGGCGCGCTGCGGGGTGGCGATCTGGATGACGCCGAGCCAGGCGAGCACGCGCATCACCTGCCACGTGGGGTCCACCTCCCAGCGGCGGGCGGCGAAGTTGGGGCTCATGCAGAAGCGGTGGTGGTTGTTCTGGAACAGCTCGCCCATGGTGAGGAACTCGAGCGGGAGCGTGTTGCGCGAGCGGTCGCTGCTGGGGAAGTTGCGGTAGCCGTACTTGTGTCCGCACCAGTTGACGATGGCGCCGTGGACGGGGCCCATGAGGAAGTGGATGGGCAGCAGCAGGAACTGCCACCACGCGGTGGCGAAGGCCACGTAGAAGGCGGTGTAGAGGCCGATCCACACGAAGGTCATCGGCCAGGACCGGGCGAGGGTACGGTCGACGAGGTTCCACTCGGGGTAGCCACCGAGGAAGCGGGGCTCGGGCTGCTCGCGCTCGTGGACGTAGGCCTCGTAGCGCGTCTTGGTGAAGAGCATCATCCGCAGCACGTCACGGTAGTAGTGCGGAGAGTGCGGATCCTTCTCGGTGTCCGAGTACGCGTGGTGTTGGCGGTGGAGGATGGCGTACGCGCGGGGCGACAGGTACGAGGAGCCCTGCACGAGGTAGGTGAGCAGGTGCATGACGCGCTCGGTGCGCGGGCCCATGGTGTACATGCGGTGCGCGGCGTAGCGGTGCTGGAAGAAGCTCTGGAAGAAGACGCAGAGCAGCCAGTGCGAGATGAAGAAGGCGTAGACCATGTGTCCTCGGGGGAGGGGAATGGACAGCTGGGGTCTACACGCGGCTCCATCATGAGATTGTCACGGCCCCGCACGAAGGAAGCCGACGGCTGCACACCGGGCGTCCGACCCACCGCGTCATGCGGATTCCAGGTGTCGTGACGCGGCGCGAGATGAGCCCGAGCGGAGTCTCGGTGCGACGTGGTAGGGAGGGCCGCGCATCGGGAGGAGCAACCGGAATGGATCGCCAGGACATCGTCGCGTGGGACAAGCGGCACGTGTGGCACCCGTACACCGCGATGGACGAGTACATCGCGAAGACGGACCCGTTGGTGGTGGTGCGAGCGGAGGGGCCCTATCTCCACGACGCGGACGGCACGCGCTACCTGGACGCCAACGGCTCGTGGTGGGTGTCCACGCTGGGGCACCGGCACCCGCGATTGGTGAAGGCCCTCACCGAGCAGGCCGGCACCTTCCCGCACACCTCGCTCGCGGGTGTGACGCACGAGCCGGCGGCGCTGCTGGCGCGAGAGCTGGTCGCGCTGGCCCCGGGCGCAGGGCGCGCGGACCTCGCGGCGCAACAGCGGCTCTCGCGGGTCTTCTTCTCGGACAACGGGAGCACGGCGGTGGAGGTGGCCATCAAGATGGCGGCGCAGTACTGGGCGCAGAATGGCCGTCCCCGGCGCACGCGCTTCATCACGCTCTCGGGGGCCTTCCACGGCGAGACGATCGGCGCCACCAGCGTGGGCGGGGTGCAGGTGTTCCGCGACGTCTTCGGGCCGCTGCTCTTCGACGTGGTGCACGTGCCGTCCCCGGCGGAGCCGGCGGGCTGGGAGCGCGCCTTCGCCCAGGTGGAGGCGACGCTGCGCGAGCACCCGGAGGAGATCGCCGCCGTCATCCTCGAGCCGGTGATTCAAGGCGCGGCGGGCATGCTCGTGTATTCGCCCGAGTTCGTGCGCGCGGTGCGCGAGGCCACGCGGGCGGTGGACACCTTCCTCATCGCCGACGAGGTCTTCACGGGCCTGGGGCGCACGGGGGCGCGCTTCGCGTGTGACCTGGCCGGGGTGGTGCCAGACCTGTTGTGCCTGGCGAAGGCCCTCTCCGGAGGGCTGATGCCCTTCGCGGTGACGCTGGCCTCCGAGCGGGTGTTCGCGGGCTTCGGCGGAGGGAGCGAGCGGGCGCTGTACTACGGGCACTCGTACTGCGGGAACCCGCTGGGGGCGGCGGTGGCGCGCGAGGTGCTGGCGGTGTACCGGGACGAGGACGTGCTGGGGCAGGTGACGCGCAAGGCGCCGAAGGTGAAGGCGGCCTTCGAGCGCATGGCGGGGACGATTCCCGGGGTGAAGAACCCCCGGGCCCTCGGCATGGTGGGGGCGGTGGACCTGGGAGGGGGCGGCTACCTGGCGCGAGGAGGCTGGCGCGTGTACGAGGCGGCGCGGCGGCGCGGGCTGTACCTGCGCCCGCTGGGGGACACGGTCTACGTGGCGCCCGCGCTCAACATCCCGGACGCCGCGCTGGACGAGCTGCTCGCCGGAGTGGAGGCGAGCCTGCGCGAGGTGGCGGCCGGGTAGGCCCGGCCGCGGGCCGTACTACTGCGCGGCGGGCACCGGGTTGCCGGCCTTGATCCACCTGGCCAGCGAGAGCGCCTCCTCGGTGCTGATGCGGCCGGTGAAGCTGGGCATCACCGTCCCCGGGCGGACCTTCTGGGGGTCGAGGATCCACATGGCGATCACCTCGGGTTCCTTGGTGCGCGCATTGGGGAGGGCGGAGGAGAAGGCGCTGCCCGGACCATGGCAGGCCTTGCAACCCAGGTTGGCGAAGAGCTGCTCGGGAGTCCGGGCGGTGTTGGCCGGGGGCGGGTTGCCCTGGGGCGCGGCGGCGGTGCCCGTGGACGGAGGCGCGGGGACGGAGGGCGACTCGGGCCGAGAGGGCTCGTCCTTGAAGACGGAGGCCGCGCTCGGGGGTGGAGGCGTCTTGTCCGCCGGTTTGTCCGAGCAGGCGACGAGGGCCAGGGCCATCGACAGGGACGCGGTGCGCGCCAGGAGGACGGAGGAGAGCGTGCGGTTGGATCGGGTGCCCATGCGAGCCGGCTCTCTAGCACGGAGACGCTAGCCGCGAGCGGGGAAGGACCCTTCGAGCGCGATGATGAAGTTCACCGGCGTATAAGGCTGCAGCTCGTTCGTCCGGCGGTCCTTCGCGGTGTCGCGGGCCCGCTGGTCCCAGTCGGTGAGGGCGGAGCCCTGCAGCGTCAGGCCGGGTCCCGAGCCGGGGTGGAGCGGCACGCGGCCTCGGAGGTCCGGCAGCGCGAAGGTGGTCATTCCATCACCTCCGTAGGCGGTTCCCAGGACGGAGAAGAGGGCGGAGTGCTGCGAGATCGACAAGAGCCGGCCATCACACAGCGCCCAACCGCGGGGCGCGAAGCTGCCGGCGAACATGCGGACCTCGCCAATGAAGGGCTCTGACATGGCGACGTTCTCGGGACTTTCGGTCCCCGAGACGACCATGTCCCCCCTGGTGCGGAGTACGAACGATTTCACGCCAAAGGTGTGAACGGCTTCACAGCGCCGGGGTTCCGGGCTCGTTCTCGGCACTCCTGGCCATTCAGCGCAATGGAGTTCGCCAGGGCGCGTAGTTCATGCAGACTGGCGCCACACCCAGCATGAGTGGAGGATGAAGTGATCAGCCTGTGTACGACGATTGTCTGCGGTTTCCTGGCGGGGCTGATCGCCCGCGCCGTCATGCCTGGCCGGCAGGCGATGGGCTTCATCTCGACCACGCTGTTGGGCATCGCCGGGTCGTTCATGGGGGGCTTCCTCGCCTCGATCGTCTGGGGCGGCAACTGGCGCGTGCTGAGGCCCACCACCTTCATCGGCTCCGTCATCGGCGCCATCGTGCTGCTGATGCTGGGTCGGATGATGTCGGACCGGCGGTAGCGGCGCGGACGCGCGTCCTCTCAATCCCTGGTGGAGGCCCCACCACAATTTGATAGGCACACACCCTTCCAGGGTGTAGGCTGAACGCGCCGCCCAGCTGGAATCAGGCGAACTCATGGCCACCCCCAAGTGGGACTGATGGCTTTGAGAGCCAGGGTCTGGCGTTCCGTCCGATTTTTCCGTATTCGCCGCGCGCGAATTTCGGGTGGACACCGCGTGTTCCACCCATACAGCCCGTGCTCGCTGGGGAACCCCTCCAAGGCAAGCCACGGCACGGGCTGGCTGAAGACTGCGCGCGTCCTCGGGAAGTGAAACCCCTCCAAGGTCCAACCCCGGGGACGTGCGCAGCCTTGGTTTCCCACCTGAGTGGGCGGAGTTTCTCGCCGGGTGATGGAAACGCAACCCTTGGAGACCCACCACTCGCCGAGCACGTCCCGCCTCCAGTGAGGCATGGCTAGCCTAGGGGCTTTCCCTGTCCCACGACAGGACCTGAGCGGGATGCGAGGTGGCCCATGGGCACGGTGACGATGGCTCTGGTGGCGTGGCTGTTGGCGGGGGTGCCGGAGGCGGCTGTACCGCAGGCCGCGGGTGGGACGCCCGGCACGTTCGTGGCGAAGATGCTCACCGTGCGCGGCGAGACGCTCCCTTATTCGGTGTATCTGCCACCGGGGTATCGCCCGGGGCAGTCGTGGCCGGTCATCCTCGCGTTGCACGGGACGGGCTCGCGCGGGACGGACGGGTTGAGGCCGAGGACGCAGAGCCTGGCGGAGGCGGCGCGGGTGCACCCGGAGCGCTACCCGGCCGTGCTGGTGCTGCCCCAGTGCCCACCGGATCGTGACTGGAGCGGAGAGGTGGCCGACTTCGCCCTCCAGGCGCTGGAGAACACCCTCGTTGAGTACAGCGGTGACCGGAAGCGGGTGTACCTCACCGGCCAGTCGATGGGGGCTCGGGGCGCGGTGCAACTGGCGGCGAGGTATCCGGAGCGCTTCGCGGCGGTGGTGGCCGTGTCCGGGCGGTACACGGATCGCTCGGTGGTGGCGCGGCTCAAGGGGCTGCCTTTGTGGATGTGGCACGGAGAGGCGGACACCGTGTCCTCCGTCTCCGAGAGCCGCACGCTGGTGGAGCTGTTGAAGAGCGCGGGCAGCTCCACCGTGCGCTACACCGAGCTGTCCGGCCTGGGGCACGACATCTTCGACACGGTGTACCTCGACGAGGCCGTGAGCACCTGGCTCTTCGCGCAGCGGCGCGGGAAGTGAAGGCGGGCCGAGACGGAGTCTCGTTGGTGCGGCGGGCGGATGCGGTTACGGTGGTGTCCGAGCCATGTACCTGACGCGATTCGTCATCGAGAACATCCGGTCCATTCAGCGGATGGAGTGGCAGGTCCCCCTCCAGCGCGCGCCGGGATGGCACGTCATCCTGGGGGACAACGGCTCGGGAAAATCCTCGGTGCTGCGTTCCCTTGCGCTGGGGCTTGTAGGACCCGACGGCGCGGCGGCGCTCCGGCAGGACTGGAGACGGTGGCAACGTCACGCGACGCAGGGATTGATCGACCTGTTCCTGGCTTCGAACCCGAAGCTCGACAAATCGGGCGACAGGAAGGCGCGGAGCAAGACCCAGGAGCTGTGGATCTCCGTGAGTCTGTTGGAGAACGAGGACGAAGAGGTAGATCTAGGATGGTTGCCCGAGGAGTCCCCTGTATGGGGAGGCAATGCGTGGGGTTGGTTCTCCGCCTCTTATGGGCCGTTCCGGCGGTTTACGGGAGGGGACGAGGATTACGAGAAGCTCTTCGATTCCAATCCACGGCTTGCCCGGCACCTCTCCGTCTTCGATGAGGGAGTGGCGCTGACCGAAGGCCTGCGGTGGCTTCAGCAGTTGCAATTCAAGAATCTCGAAGGGGATCCGGACGGGGCGCTGCTCGAGCCGCTGAAGAGGTTCATCAATCAGCCGGGGTTCCTGCCGCATCAAGCACGCCTGGAGAAGATCTCCTCCCGTGAGGTGCTCTTCGTGGACGGTAATGGTTACCGCGTTCCCGTGGAGGAACTGAGCGATGGTTACCGCTCCATCCTGAGCATGACCTTCGAGCTCATCCGCCAGCTCACGGCCACCTACGGGCCGAAGCGCGTTTTCCACCCGGAGGATCCCACGAAGGTGGATGTGCCGGGCGTGGTGCTCATCGACGAGGTGGACGCGCACCTGCATCCAACCTGGCAGCGCAAGGTGGGGCTCTGGTTCCGTGAGCACTTCCCCAAGATGCAGTTCATCGTCACGACCCACAGCCCCCTCGTCTGTCAGGCAGCGGAGGTGGGCACGGTGTGGCGGCTCCCCAGGCCCGGCACGGACGAAGAGGCGAGGCAGGTGACGGGCGTGGAGCTCGACCGGCTCATCTTCGGCAATGTGCTCGACGCCTATGGCACGGGACTGTTCGGTGAGGGCATCGCGCGCTCGGAGAGTGCGAAGCGGCGGTTGCAGCGGCTGGCCGAGTTGAACCTGAAGGAGCTGCGCAAGGGTCTGAGCGCCGCCGAGCGCAAGGAACTGGCGGCCCTGCGCGCGAGTCAGCCCACCGCCGCGATGACCGTTCATGACGCGGATATCGGGAGCCCGGAGTGATCCGGCTGCCTGACGTTCCTCTCTCCGCCACGGCGTTACATCAGCTCGAACGCTGGCAGGACGGGGTGGATGCACTCGCGAGCTATCCCGAGCGCGTCGAAGCCGCGAAGCGGCACTTCTCCCTGCGGAACAAGGCGAAGAACAAGACCTTCGCGGAGGTCCATCGCGCGTTGACGGTGATGTGCACGGGCTCCCGGCGTTGTGGCTACTGCGAGGACTCGGCGGCTGACGAGGTCGAGCACATCTGGCCCAAGGATCTCTACCCCGAGCTGGTTTTCGCCTGGAGCAACTACCTCTACGCCTGCGGTCCTTGTAACGGACCCAAGAACAACCGGTTCGCGCTCTTCCCCCGTGGCGCGCGAAAGCCGGTGGAGGTCGGGCGGCGGGCGGATGCGCCCATCAAACCACCTCGTCAGGGCACTCCCGCCCTCATCGATCCGCGCCATGAGGATCCGCTGACCTTCTTGATGCTCGACCTGAAGGAGACCTTCCTCTTCATGCCCATCGCGGCGAAGGGCTCGAAGGACCACGCGCGGGCCGAGTACACCCTGAACATCCTGCGGCTCAATGCCCGTGAGTTCCTCCCCGTCGCGCGTGCGGAGGCCTTCAGTGGCTATCGAGCCCGTCTCTCCGAGTACGTCTCTCTGCGAGAGCAGGGTGCTCCCCAGACAGCGTTGGCGCGTCGCATCCATTCCATCCAGAGGGCCGCGCACCCCACCGTGTGGAGGGAGATGCAGCGGCAGCACCGGCAACACCCCGAGCTGCGGAACCTCTTCCGCGAGGCCCCCGAGGCGCTGGGCTGGTAGGTTCCGCGCTGCACACCGGCCCGGCTTCCGGCTATGACTGCGCGCATGAGCTCCGACGCCACCCGTCTCCTGGACTTGCTGTGGGAACGCTACGCCGCGGAGGTGCCCTACGCGCGCACCTTCGTCCAGCTCTCCGGGGGCAGCTTCCGCAACGACCACGTCGCGCTCCGCTCCCTCGCCCGGCCCGGTGGTGGCATCGCGCTCTTCTCCCGGGTCTTCGAGCGCTTCGGCTGGAAGCCCGCGGGTCAGTACACCTTCCCCGATACGCACCTCTCCGCCATCCATATGTCCCACCCGGAGGGGCTGCCCCGCGTCTTCATCTCCGAGCTCCATGCCGACAAGCTCTCGCCCGAGGCCCAGCGCATCCTCTCCTCGCTCCTCGTCGACCCGCCGCCGCCCGACTCCATCGAGGCGCTCGCCGACTGGTTCTCCGCTCCGCCCCCGCCCGACGAGTCGGCGCTGCTCGCCCTGGAGAAGGAGTCCCAGTACGGCGCGTGGCTGCTCGCCTTCGGCCGCAAGGTGAACCACTTCACCGGCTCCGTGGACGACGTGGACGTGTGGCAGCGGCGCATGCGCGAGGCCGGTGTGCCCATGAAGAGCGACATCGAGGGCGAGCCGGGCAGCGCCCTCCGCCAGACGGCCACCCGCGCCGCCTCCGTCTCCATCCGGCTCAAGGATGGGAGCACGCGCGGCTGGCCCTATGCGTACTTCGAGATCGCCCAGCGCGCTCCCGGCTTCGATGGCTTCCTCGGCCCCCAGGCCCGCGCGCTCTTCGACATGACGAAGCGCTAGAACTTCTCCGCCGCGGGGCGCACGTCCAGCTCCTGCGTCCACGCGGAGGGGTCCTGGCGGTGCAGCTGCCAGTACGTCTCCGCGATGGCGTCCGGTGACAGCATCGTCGACGCCTCGCGGCCCGGCATCATGTTCCGTACACGCTGCGTGTCGATCATCCCGTCGATGACGACGTGGGCCACGTGGATGCCCTTGGGCCCGAGCTCGCGCGCCAGCGATTGGGCCAGTGCCCTCAGTCCGAACTTCCCCACCGCGAACGCCGAGAACCGCGCCGCGCCTCGCAGCGAGGCCGTGGCCCCCGTGAACAGCAGCGTGCCCCTCCCGCGCTCCAGCATCGCCGGCACCACCTCACGTGCCGTGAGGAAGCCGCCCATGCAGCCTATCTTCCACGAGGACTCGAACTGCTCCGGCGTCAGCTCCAGGAGCCCCGCCATCGCGTACGTCCCCGCGTTGTAGATGCAGACCTCCGGCGCGCCGAGCTCCGCGCGCATCCTGGCGAAGGCGGACCGCAGCGAGGCCTCGTCCGCCGCGTCCGCCACGTAGACGCCCGCGCGTCCTCCTGTCTTCTCGAGCTCCTGTCGCACCGGGAGCAGGCTCGACTCGCTCCGGGCGAACAGGCCCACCGCATATCCCTCCCGGGCGAAGCGACGCGCCAGCGCCGCCCCCAGTCCCGGGCCTGCTCCCACCACCGCGGCTGTCTTGGGTGTGTCCATGGGCTCATGGCGTAATGGGTGACGTGCTCTCCTCGCCACGGGACGTGAGCGCCTTTGTCGTGATGCGGATGCTCTCCCGACCCTCGAGAGTCAAACTTCTGTGTCATCTTCGACGCGAGCGGGAAGTTGCAACTGCCGCGGCTCGAGGCCGCGCCAGCGTCGGGTCCGCCCTCTCCGGCACGCCGGGCCGGAGAGGGCCGGGCGGCTCAGGGGCCCTTCCTCGGGGAGGGCCTCGGCAGCGGTTTCCCGGGCCTTGCCTCGCGTCGGCGCTCGGGCTCTTGCTGGAGCCCGTGCAGCAGCTCCAGGAAGACGCCGTTGGTCCACCCGAAGCCAATGACGTTCACGAAGTATCCCTTCGTCACATTCACATCCGAGGTGCAGGCCACCACGTCGTACTTCTCCAGGATGGCCCCCTTCTTCTCCGGGGACAGCTTCTTGATGCGGCGGAAGTCTCCGGCCACCAGGTCGAGGTACTTGTACGAGAGCCGGTCGGCGTCCTCGTGGCGGCCGTAGCGGCGCAGGCCCTCGATGGAGAGCAGGTGCGCGGGCGCCCATCCAAAGGGGAAGTCCCACTGGGCCCCCGTCTTCTGCTGGCCCATCGCCAGACCGCAGGGCTGCTCGAAGTGGGAGAGATTCTTCGCCAGCGCCCGGGCCTGCTCGGGCGAGGCCAGCCCCGCCCAGAGTGGATAGAAGGTCGTCGCGTATTCGTACGTCGAGCGCTGGCCCGTCTTGACGTCGTAGTCGAAGTACATCCCGCGCTTCGCGTCCCACATGTACCGGTTCATCCGTTCCCTGCGTTGGGCCGCTCGCTCCTTCCAGGTGCGCGCGTCGGCGTCGCGGCCCAGCAGCGTGCTGATGTGCTCGAGGTCCGTCTCCGTCTTGTAGAGCAGGCTGTTCAGGTCCACCGCCGCGTAGTGGTGCGTCCCCGCGCCGTAGGCCCCGAAGCGGAACGAGACGTCGTACCCGGACTCTCGCATGGCCCGGTCTCCCTTGTAGAACTCCTCGGAGAGCGTGTGGGCCTCCTGGGGCGTGCAGGCGGTCGTTCCCGGTGTCTGCTCACACACCTGCACGGTGAACATGGGGTTCACCTCGCTGGTCGCCTGGCTCTTCACGGGCACCTCGGTCATGTAGCCCTTGCTGTCTTCCGGGTGCCGCAGGAAGTACCCCACCACGTCCCGGTAGTGGCGGTTGTCATCGGCGATCTCCGGCACGGGACCCTCTCCGTAATCGAAGTAGCGCGACAGCCCCGTGTCGCCCGCCAGGTGTTCGCCCTTCGTCCACATCTCGTAGTCGCGGACCATGTAGGGCAGGGCTTCCTCCAACCACGCGCGCCGCTCCGCCTCGCCCAGCTTCCCCTCGTGGTACACGGCCATCACCATCGAGGACAGGAAGGGCGGTTGCGAGCGGGTGAGGTAATACGTGCGGTTGGCATTGAGCACCGCCCCGTAGTGTTGGACCTCGAAGAGGAAGTTGCGCACCATGCCCCGGGCCAGCTCCCACCGGCCCGCGCGCAGCAGCCCACGAAGAATGAAGTAGCTGTCCCAGCCATACATCTCGTTGAACCGGCCGCCAGGCACCACATACGGATGCTCCAGGTAGAGCAACCCCTGGGCCCGCAGCTTCCTCACGTCCACCTGCCCCGGTCCGGTGATGACCTGGGGCAGACGTTGCACCTGTACCTCGGGGCACTTCTGGCGCAGGGCCTGGACCGACGCGGGCTCGGGCAGGTTCATCGGCAGGTAGAGCACGGAGTGCTCACCGGGCTCGAGCTTGGGATCCTTCACCACTTCACACGAGCTCTGCGAACGCGTCAGCACGTCCCAACCCTGGGAGATGTACGCGAGCACATCCCCGTAGTCCCGCTGCACCTCCCTGGCCTCGGCACTCGTGGCCACCGACACCGCGAGGACGAGACCCAAGACCCATCCGGGCATTTCCGATCGTCGAGCACCTGCCATGTCCCCCTCCCATCCCTGGTTTCGCGGGAAGCTGTTCATTCCCGGCCGCGGGTGCATCGCGTGCGAAAGGACTGACGACCATCCAGGTCTGGATGTCTCCAGCCGCTCCCAAGGCTCCTGTTCCGACACGCTGGCCGGGTACCGTCTGGCTGGGCCCTCGTTGCAGCCGGGGCGATCGCGTCCAGATCCTTGGAAACCCGTACCTTCCCTTCCGCGCGCGGGAGAGCGGGACACGGCTGACCGAGAGGAGGGACGAACGGTTGCCGCCCACCACGCATGGTGCTCCCGGTGAGTTTGAGGAGCCGAGGGACGAGCCGCATTCGGAGGAGGCGCTCGGACCCCGTGGAGGGCTGGCACTGCTGATGTTGGAGCAGGCGGGGGATTACGCGCTCGTCGGTCTCGACCTGAAGGGCCGCATCGCCCTGTGGAGCCCGGGCGCGGAGCGGCTCACGGGTCACTCGAAGGCCGATCTCCTGGGCGAGCCCCTCTCCGCCCTCTATCCGCCCGAGGAGCGGGACCTGGCGGTGAGGGACCTGCGTCAGGCCGGGTTGGAAGGCCGCGGCGAGGTCGAGGGCTGGCGCGTGCGGCGCGACGGCACCCGCTTCCTCGCGCAGCAGGTGCTCACCGCCCTGTATGACGCGAGCGGCGGGCTGGCCGGGTTCGCCTGCTCCCTGCGGCCCGCCGAGGAGCAGGGCGCGCTCCAACTGCTGCGCGACCTGGGCGAGCGCATCCTCGAGTCCGTGGACGAGGGCATCTGTGGCCTGGATACCGAGGGCCGCACCACCTTCGTCAATCCCGCCGCGACGCGCATGCTGGGCTGGAAACCCGAGGAGCTCATCGGCAAGTCCCTGCACGCGCTCATCCACCACTCGCGCCAGGACGGCACGCCCCTCCCCGAGCCCGAGTGCAGGCTCCACGCCGCCCTCCGCGATGGCCAGACCCACCACGTGGTGGACGAGGTGTTCTGGCGGTGCGACCGCGTCGCCTTCCCGGTGGAGTACCGCAGCAGCCCCGTCCTGCGGGGCGGGCGCATCATCGGGGCGGTCATCACCTTCACCGATATCTCCGCCCGCGTGCGCCATGAGGCGCGCGAGCGCCAGCTCATCCGCGAGCAGGCCGCCCGCGCCGAGGCGGAGGCGGCGGAGCGGCGGGTGCGCCAGATGCTGGAGAGCATCACCGATGCCTTCGTCGCCCTGGACCGGGCCTGGCGCTTCACCTACGTCAACCACCGCGCCGAGGAGCTGTCGCATCGCTCACGCGAGGAGATGCTCGGGCGCACCATCCTGGAGGTGTTCCCGCGTTTCATCGGCTCGCGCGCCGAGCGGGAGTACCGCACCGCCCTCACCGAGGGACGCGCCGTCCGCTTCGAGGAGCATGATCCGCCCCGCAACACCTGGGTGGAGATCCACGCCTACCCCTCGGAGGAGGGGCTCGCCATCTACTTCCGGGACATCACCGAGCGCAAACGCACGGAGCAGCGGCTGCGCCTCTTCGAGTCCATGGTGGTGAACGCCCATGACGGCGTGATCATCCTCGCTCCGGCACGGGAGGTGGAGGGCAGTCCCTGGAACATCGTCTATGCCAACGATGCCTTCTCCCGGATGACGGGGTACGGCCTCGAGGAGTTCCAGCGGCTGGAGACGATACGGCTGGTGGGGCCGGAGACGGACCCGGCCGTCCTCGAGCGCATCTTCGAATCAATGAAACGGCAGGAGCCCTTCCGCGAGGAGCTGCTCATCTACCGCAAGGACGGCTCCACCTTCTGGTCGGAGAGTGCCCTGGTGCCGGTGATGGAGGAGGAGGGGTTGCTGACGCACTGGGTGGCCGTGATGCGCGAGGTGACGGAGCGCAAGCGAGCGGAGGAGGCGGCGCTGCGGCTCGCCCGCGAGGAGGCGGCGCGGACCGTGGCCGAGGCGGCGCGCGCGCGCATCGAGGATCTGCTGGAGAGCATCACCGATGCCTTCGTCGCCCTGGACCGCGAGCGGCGCGTCACCTTCGTCAACCGCCGGGCGTCCGAGGTGCTGCGGCGGCCACGTGAGCAGCTCCTGGGCCAGCACCTGGAGGAGGTGCTTCCGGAGGAGGGCGCGCGCGGTCTGCTGCACGGGGTGGAACGGGTGCTGGAGGGCCAGGGTGCCTCCGAGTGCGAGATGTACCTCGCCTCGCTCGAGGCCTGGTTCGAGTGCCACGCCAGCCCCTCCAGCGAGGGCGTCTCCGTGTACCTGCGCGAGGTGACGGCTCGCAAGCGGGCGGAGGAGGCGCGCCGCCGGCTCAGCTCCATCATCGAGGCCACTCCGGACTTCGTGGGCAGCACGGACGCGCAGGGGCAGGGGCTCTACCTCAACCGCGCCGGCCGGCGCATGGTGGGAATGGCGGACGAGCAGGACGCCAGCGCCTGGCGCCTCGCCTCGGCCCAGCCCACCTGGGCCGCGCGGCGCCTGTTGAGCGAGGGCGTGCCCACCGCGCTGCGCGAGGGCATGTGGCGGGGAGAGACGGCGCTGCTCTCCCCGGATGGGCGGGAGCTGCCCGTCTCCCAGGTACTGCTCGCCCACCGCGAGCCGGGGGGCGGGCTGGAGATGTTCTCCACCATCATTCGCGACATCTCGGACCGCAAGCGCGCCGAGGAGTCGCAGCAGTTCCTCTCCGAGAGCAGCCGGGTCCTGGTGGCGGCGCTGGAGTACGAGGCCACGCTGCGCAGCCTGGCCCGGCTGGTGGTGCCTCGGCTGGCGGACTACTGCGTGGTGGGAACGTTGGAGGGCGACGAGGTGCACCGGGTGGCCATGGCGCACAGGGAGTCCGAGCAGGAGGCGCTGCTGCGCCGGCTCGGGTGCGTGCGGCCCCGGTGCCACACCGTGGTGGGCGTGCAGAGCGTGCTGCGCACCGGTGAGCCGGAGCTCGTCCCCGAGGTGACGGAGGTCTGGCTGCGGGCCTCCGCCGAGGACGAGGAGGACTTCGCCACCCAGCGCGAGCTGGCGCCGCGCTCGTTGATGATCGTCCCCCTGGTGGCGCGCGGGCGGACGCTGGGCGCCATCACCTTCGCCACCACCGCGGCGTCGGGGCGGCGCTACGGCCCGGTGGACCTCGCGCTCGCCGAGGGGCTGGCCGGGCGCGCCGCCCTCACCATCGACAACGCCCGGCTCTACATGGAGTCCCAGCAGGCCACTCACGCCCGTGACGACGTGCTCGCCGTCGTCTCGCACGACCTGCGCAACCCTCTCAACGTCATCTCCCTGGGCGCCACCTACCTGCTCAAGCACCTGCCCTCCGGCGCGGAAGGAAACTCGTGGCGCAAGCAGGCGGAGCTCATGCGGCGCTCGGCGGACCGGGCCGTGCGCCTCATCCAGGATCTGCTGGAGGTGGCGAAGATCGAAGCGGGACGCCTGGTGGTGGAGCGCAACCCGGAGGACGCGGGCCGGTTGATGGACGAGGTCATCGAGCTGCACCGGCCCCTGGCGGAGACGCGGGGACTGCGGCTGGAGCGCGAGGTGGAGGGGGCGCTCCCGCTGGTGCTGGTGGACCGGAGCCGGGTGTTGCAGGTGTTCTCCAACCTCATCGGCAATGCGCTGCGCTACACGCCCGAGGGCGGGCACATCATCCTGGGGGCCCGGCGCGAGGGGCTCGTGGTGCGCTTCCGCGTCAGCGACACGGGAAGGGGCATCGCACCGGAGAGCCTGCCCCACCTCTTCGACCGCTACTGGCAGGCGAAAGGGGCACGGGAGGGGGCGGGACTGGGGCTGCCCATCGCCAAGGGCATCGTCGAGGCCCACGGCGGGCGCATCCAGGTGGAGAGCCAGCCGGGCCGGGGCAGCACCTTCTCCTTCACCCTGCCGGTGTACGAGGCGCCAACAGCGCCGTGAGGACGTGGTCGCGCCAGCGGTCCTGGATGAGGACGAGCTCGCGTGCCAGCCCCTCGACGGTGAAGCCGAGGCGGTGCAGCACGGCGGCGCTGCGGTGGTTCTCCGGCAGGTGGTTGGCCTGGATGCGGTGCAGGCCCATGGGCCCGAAGGCGTAGTCGCACACGGCGCGCACGGCCTCGGTCATCAACCCCTGGCCCTGGTGTGCGTGGTCGAGCCCGAAGCCCATCTCGCAGGACTGGAGGGGCCCGCGGCGGATGTCGGTGAGGGACACGCTGCCGAGGACGGGCGCGGCGGTGAGGGGTGCCTCGCGCGACAGGATGAAGAGGCGCAGGGCGAGCCCCCGCCGCCAGTCCTCGGCGTCCTGGGCCAGCCGTGAGCGCCACCAGGTATGGGTGAAGAAGTTGTCGGGGCGCGCGGGCGAGACGGGGCCGAGGTGCTCGCGGTTGGCCTCGTGGTAGGCCAGCACGCGCGCGGCGGCGTCTGGTGGCAGCACGGCCAGGTTCAGACGTCGGGTGGTGAGCAGGACGGGCGGGTTGTCCAGGGGCATGAGCGCATCCAGAGGGTAGCGCGGACCGGGACGTGCGTGTGTGCGCCGTGAGGGGAGGCTCGACAGGCGGCGGGGGCTCGCGTTGACTGGTGGAGGTTGGAGCCAACATGACGCCGCGCATCGTCGAGGGAGACCTGCTGGAGCAGCGGGTCGACGCCATCGTCAACGCCTGGAACCGGAACATCATCCCCTGGTGGTTGCTGCTGCCGCAGGGAGTGTCGGGGGCCATCAAGAAGCGGGGTGGGGTGGGGCCCTTCCGCGAGCTGGCGCGCGTGGGGCCGATGCCGCTCGGTTCGGCGGTGGTCACCTCCGCGGGCCGCCTGCCCTACCGGGGCATCATCCATGTCACCGGCATCGACATGCTCTGGCGCTCGTCGGAGCGGGCCATCCGGGACTCGGTGGCCAACGCGCTCGCGCGGGCGAGGGAGCACGGTTTCCGCTCCGTGGCGTTTCCGGTCATCGGCTCGGGCAGTGGCGGCTTCGACGAGGCGCGCGCCCTGGAGGTGATGGTGTCCGCGCTGGAGGCGAGTGACGCCGACATCGACGTGACCGTGGTTCGTTACCGCCGGCGCTGAGGTGGCGAGTCGATGCACGACAAGATGAGACTCTGGGGACTGCTGCTGGGGGTGTTGCTGGCGGGGTGCGCGGCCTCGGGCCCTTCCTCTCGCGAGGAGGAGGTTCCGCTCGATACGACCTGCCAGGAGGAGGACTCGTGCCTCGTCCTCGCGTGCGACGAGGAGGTGTGCGGCTTCTTCTTCTGCGAGGACGTGGTGGTGGCCACGAGCGAGGAGGCACACGAGGCGGATGGGCAGCCCGGAAGCGTGGTGCTGGCGCGCGGAGGTTCGCCGGTGGCCATCACGCTGCCCTCTCCTGTCACGCCCATGCGGTACCGGGGTTGGCCGCTGAGACTGCCAGAGGATCGCGAGCCCGTCTTCGTCATCCCCTGGCGAAACCACCACCTGCGCGGCCTGCTGCCCAGTCAGAAGCAGCTCCTCGAAGAGATCGAGCTACGGATGCGCCGGCCTCACGAGAAGCACCACATCTTTCCGCGCGAGTTCATCGACTGGTTCAAGTTCAAGGGCATCGACATCCACCAGTACACGCTCCTCATCGAGGAGCTGTTGCACAAGCGCATCCACCGGGGTGCGAACGGCGGCGAATGGAACGCCGCATGGCGGCAGTACATCCAGACGCATCAGAAAGCGACGAGGGAGGAAATCTGGAAGTTCGCCTGGGAATTGTGCGTGCGCTTCGGCATCTATGGGGCCATCCAGCCGTACTACAGTCCTATCCGGCTCCCTCCCCCCATCCGGTATTGAGGCAAGGATGAAATTCTACGGGTTGGAACTCCCGGAAAGATTTCGCGGCCAGGGCCCCTCGAAGCCGGATGCGTGGCCCTACACGGGGGTGTACACCGCCTTCCACAAGTGGAAGCTGCCCGGCGTGAATTGCCCTGCATGCCGGGCCATCTGGGGCGGAGGGCCCGCCTACCCGGGTGCGGACCTGTCGGGATTGCCAGAGGCGAAGAAGCTCGAAGAGGCTTATCTGGAGGAGGATTTCGCGGAGTTCGAGCGTCTTCGCGAGCTGGTGCGGCCCCTGGTACCGGTGGGGGCGCTACTGGAGCCGGGGTCGAAGTTCGGCCCACTCGTGGGCTCCGCCCGAGGCACCTTCGCGCAACTCTTCATGATTCACGATGATCTGCTCATCCGCCGTGAGGCGTTGGAGCAGTTGCGAGCGGAGGGCATTCGCGGTCTTAACGCCTTCCGCACGCAGCTGCGCTTCCGGCAGAAGCAGGCGCCAGAGCTGCTGGAACTGCAGATCGAACCGCATGGTCTGCTGCACCGGGATTGCATCCCTCCGGGCAAGGCCGAGCCCTGCGCGAAGTGTGGTCGGTACGATTTCAGCCTGCCCGGGAAACCCCTCCTCGACAGGGCCTCGCTGCCCGAGCACCTGGACCTGTTCCGGCTGGCCAACTTCACCACCGTCATCGTGGCCAGTGAGCACCTCGTGAAGGCCATCCGCCGACTCGGCTTCGAAGAGGTATCCATCCGCGAACTGCCCCTGCGCTGAGGCCCGGATTGGATTAGAGAGCCATCCATGCGCCTGCACCTCGTCGACGGTACCTATGAGCTCTACCGTGCCCACTTCTCGCCTCGGCCCGGGCACTCCTCGCCCGATGGCCAGGACGTGAAGGCCACCGTGGGGCTCGTCTCCTCGATGCTCGCGTTGCTGCATGACTCCGGGGAGGCGGTGACCCATGTGGCCCTCGCCTTCGACAACCCCATTCGCTCGTTCCGCAATGACCTCTTCGCCGGTTACAAGTCCGACGAGGGCGTTCCCCCCGAGTTGCACGCGCAGTTCGACCTCGCCGAGGAGGCCGCTCGGGCGCTCGGGCTCACCGTGTGGTCCATGAAGGACTTCGAGGCGGATGATGCACTGGCCACCGCCTCCGCTCGCTGGGCCGGTCGGGTGGAGCAGGTGCGGTTGCTCACCCCGGACAAGGACCTGGGGCAGTGCGTGCGGGGTCGCAAGGTGGTCCAGGTGGACCGCAAGCAGCAGAAGGAACTGGACGAGGACGCGGTGCGGGCGAAGTTGGGGGTGCCCCCGGCGAGCGTTCCGGACCTGCTGGCGCTCGTGGGTGATGACGCGGATGGTATTCCTGGCCTGCCCGGCTTCGGAGAGAAGGGTGCGTCGGCTCTGCTCTGCGCGTACGGCCATCTGGATGCGATTCCCGCCGACGCGGCCTCGTGGACCGTGCGCCCCAGAGGCGCGGAGAAGCTCGCCGCCACCCTGCGCGAGCACCGCGAGGATGCGCTGCTGTATCGCAAGCTCGCCACCCTCGTCACGGACGCGCCCCTGGCCGAGTCCCTCGAGGACCTGGCCTGGGCCGGTGTTCCCCGCGCGCGCTTCCTGGCCCTGTGCGACTCGCTGGGGCTCACCACCCTGAAGACTCGCCCCAAGCGCTGGGCTCCGGATGCCGCCTGAGCTTTTCCGGCCCACTCGGCGGTTGCATGGCGCCCAGAAATGGCGCACATGGCCAGTGGGTTGAACACGCCATGTCCACCGAGATGAAGCCCATCGGGCTGAAGATTCCTGGCACCGACGATGACTGGGTCCCCTCCATGGAGGACATGCCCTTCCACCGCCTCGGCGGCGAGGAGGGCGTGCGCGCCCTGGCAGAGGCCTTCTACGACGCCATGGATGCTCACGAGCCAGCGCTCGCCCGCCTGCATGAGCTGGAGGATGGCAAGGTCTCGCGTGGCATGCGCGAGCGCTTTGGTCTCTTCCTCATCGGCTGGCTGGGCGGACCCCAGCAGTACATCGAGAAGCATGGCCACCCGCGCCTGCGCATGCGCCATGGTCATGTCCCCGTGGATGTCGCCATGCGCGACGCCTGGTTGCGCAGCATGCAGCGCGCGATGGATGCCCGCGGGGTGACGGGCGGCGTGCGCCGCTTCCTCGACCAGCGCTTCGGCGACGTGGCCGACTTCCTGCGCAACGTCGAGGGCTGAGCCGGGGGGGAACCCGAGGTCCGGGTTCCCTCACCCCGTCCCTCTCCCGGAGGGAGAGGGGTTGTTGTTGGTGTTGGTGTTGGTAGTGGGGTGCTGCTGGTTAGAAGCGCAGCAGCACTCCAGGGCCCGCTCCCAATGACTCGCCTTTCCGGCCCGCGCTCATCACCATCGGCACCGGCATCACCTGGACGGCATCCGACTGGCGCGACCGCTGATACATCGTGGGCGCCGCATCCGGTGGCGGCTCCTGCGTCGCCAGCAGCGTGATGACGAAGGTCGCCGCGATTCCTCCCATCGCAGACAGCGGAACCGCTGGGCCCTCCGCCAGCGCCGTGCCCGCCAACAGCAGCACCGCCCCCACTCCCAGCGGCAGCGCCGTGAGCTTGAAGGCCCGCTCCGGTGAAATCTCGAACGGCACCGCCAGCAGTCCTCCCAGCGCCATGCCGAGCGCCGGTGCCACCAGCGTCGGCGAGAGGTCCGGATCGTCGTCCCCCTCGTGCCCGAGCGCCACCGTCGACTGGATGAGCCCGGTGAGCACGAAGGCGTAGATGGCCGTCATCCCCACCAGGGCCGCGTCCCCCTCGCTCACGTCTCCGGGTCCGGCCGTCGCCGCCAGCACTCCGATGATGCCGATCTGCGTCGTGAGCAGCGTGGTGAGCGCCCGGTCCCGGTCGCTCAGCCCGTGCTCGGTGCCGTAGCCGAAACCGGCCAGGAAGCCCAATGCCGCTCCACTCACCGCCAGCAGTGACTCCGTACGCTCCACCGGGACGTAGTACTGGTACAGGGCCGCGGCGGTGCCGAGCGACAGGCCTCCGAGCACCGCCCCCACGTAGGTCCCGTTCCTCGACTCGAGCGTGTTGCCGATGAGTCCTCCCGTCACCAGGCCGCTGAGGATCTCCGTGAAGACGAGCATCATGCCGCCCGAACCCGAGGAGAAGCGGCTGTAGCGCATCGCTCGTTCCGACGGCGTCTCCGCGGGGCCCTGGGACTCGGTCGTCACGGGCGGAGGCGCGGGAGGCTGCGCCGCGGGCGCCGGAGGCGGTGGAGGCGCCGGCTCCGAGACGTTGGCCGGCGGAGGCGCGGGAGGCTGCGCCGCGGGCGCCGGAGGCGGCGGCGTGGTGGTTTGTGCCGGAGGAGGCGGCGGAGGCATGGCCGGTTGGGCCGTGGGCGCCGTCGGCGACGCCGGAGGCGGTTGTGCCACTGGGGCGGGCCTCGGCGGGGTGCTGGGCGCCGGAGGCGGATAGGCCGGTTGTTGCGCCCGCGCCACGCCACTCGCGGACATCAGGCCGAGACACAGCAGGGATACGACTAGCCGCATACACAGGTCTCCTGGACGTACCGAGAGGGGAAGATGGGTCGGCTGGTGCCCGGATGCATCGTTCGCTTCCCGTCGCTTCCTCGTCCCGTGGGGCCGTGGCGTGTCGGGTGGCGTGCATCAACGGCCTCGGAGTGTTGGCTCCCGGGTCTTCCAGACATGAGGGGGCGGGCAGGCGTTGCGGCGGGCGGGCGAGCCCCGGAGGTGGTGCGACCTGTGCCAGAATGCGGGCTCCGCATGACGACTCCACCCCTTGCCTGGTCCTTTCGGCGGAGCCTGTTTCCGAAGGGACCGCTCCTCGCGAGCGCCGTGCTCCTGCTGCTCGCGAGCGTGGCCGCCCGTGCCCGGAGCGAGGAGCCGCCACCTCCCATCGACGCCGAGGTCGAGGGGTATTGGCTGAAGCCCATCCCGCGAGGCAGTCAGATGGTGCCGTGCGGGCATGGCTCCCACGCCTGGGGATGGACGCCGGACCAGGCCGGGCTCTGGCTCGTGAACGAGTCCGGCGACCCGCTCTTCCCCGAGCTCTTCAGCGACAAGGATGCACGCTTCAAGGGCAAGGACTGGGAGGTGGTGGAGGTGATTCCCACGGCCGACCCCGAGCGGGCCTGGGTCCACGTGCGGCTGCCATTGCCCGTGGGTCGGGGCAGTGCGGTGCTCCTGGTGGACCACCAGGGCTCGGTCCAGCAACTCCTGGCGCTCGCCCAGGAGTTGGAGTGGAAGCCGTCCGCGGGCCACGAGCGGCTCTGGGTCGTGTTCGGGCTCAAGAAGCAGCTCTGGGTCATCGACACCGCGGGCACCGTGGTGGACAAGGTGGACCTGTCCCTGTCGGGCACCACCGTGCAGGAGGTGTCGCCCGTCGGGGAGGGTGTGCAGGGCTGGCTCGTGCTGGACCACAGCCTTTACCAGGTGGACCTGCGGGCGCGTCCCCAGCTCAACCCGCGTCCGCTGCGGATGCGTGATGTCTCGGCCCTGGTGCCCACCGCGCAGCCCCAACGTGCCTGGGTGCTCTCGTACGGGGCGGCCAGCTCGGTGCTCTCCGACCCTGGAGGCGCGGGCTTCGTTCGGGAGAGGACCGCCGCGCCGGAGGATGCCGGCGGTATGGATTTCCTCTTCGTGGGCCGGGATGGGGCGAAGACCACGTCGGCTCCGATGAGCAGGGAGATACGGCAGTTCCTCGGCCTGGGCGGTGGCGACCTCTTCATGGTGGTGGACGCGAACCCCGGTGTCACGGAAGCCGCGGGCCGGTCACTGAAGCTCATGGGGTCCGACGGGAAGGGCGTGGGCACGGGGGTGGTGGGAGTGGAGGGCGTGGTGAGGTCCCTGGACAAGTCGCCGGACGGGTCCGTGTGGGCCGTCGATGAGAAGCGCGTCTATGTCCTGGCGAGCAACGGCGACGAGGTGGCGCGCGGCGCGGACGCGGAGTGGCTCGTCAGGGCCCGGCTCGTTCCCATTTCGGCGGAGCGCGCCTGGGTGGTGACGCCCGATGGCGTCGTCCGCCTGCTGCTCGTGAAGGGCAGGGACATCCTCGTGAGCGCCTCGCTGGACACGGGGCTGCGCTCCCCGTCGCCGAGGGCCTGGGACGCGCGAGGCGGCTGGCTGCTCTCGGACGATGGGACCCGGCTCCACAGGCTCTCGCTCGGTGCGGAGGGGCTCGGAGCCACGCAGGTGCTCGAGGGCGTGGGAATGAGCGACGTGCTCCCCATTCCAGGCACTGGCCGGGTGTGGATCGCCGGCGTCCCGCGCGGCTACATCCACGGGCCGGCCTCGGATGTGGGGCGCACGGTCGTGGGATTCGCGGGGGGCGTTCGCCTGGAGCGCGACGCGAGTGGAAGGGTGCGGGTGGAGGGTCAGCTCGAAGCGGGCATGCCGCTGGAGTCGCTGGAGCTCGACTGGCCCGGGCTCGCGCACGCCACGGAGGTCGGGCGCTCGCTGCGGCTCGAGTTGCGCGCGGAGGAGGGGGACGGCGAGCTGGCGGGGCAGGGAGTCCGGCGCCTCGGGGGACCGTCTGGCGTGCTCTTCCAATGGACGGAGCCTCCGGGGAACGCGGAGCACCTCTACCGGGTCGTGGTGGCGCACGAGGTGGAGAACGGCACCCGGCTCACCACCACCTTCCGGCACGTGCCCTTCGGCGTGCCACTGCTCGACCGCGTCTGGGTGCGCACCGCGCTGGCGTGCCTCGCGGTGACGCTGTTGCTCCTGCTGCCCATGCTGTTGCTGCGCCCCTCGGCCGCGTCCCGCCGGTGGCTGCCGCTGTTCGGCTACATCGCCTCCGTGGTGGGGGCGGGCGGTGGCGAGCTGCTCGGGGTGCTGGGCGGACTGCGCATCCACGTGCCCACCGTGCTGGCCGTGGTGTGCGCCGAGCTGGTGCTGTGCGCGGGCCTGGGGCTGCTGTCGCCGGCCGTGTTCCGCCGGCTCGTCTTCACGCACCCGTTCTCCTGGGCCGCCGCGCCGTTGTTGCGCTGGCCCGTCTTCCGGCGCCGCTTCTTCGCCTCCTATGTCCGGCAGGTGCGCCGCCGGGTGGAGGTGGCCTCGGCCCACGCCAATGGCGAGGTGTACGTGGAGCTGTCCTCGCACGTCACCGAGCACGCCGGACCCGGGATGCCGCCCTCGGCCTCGGAGCGCACGGCCGAGGAGCTGGCCACGCTGCTCACGCGCGAGCGCGCGCACCTGCTCATCCAGTGCGCGGGAGGCCGGGGGAAGAGCGCCCTGTTGCGGCAGCTCGTCCGGCTGTCGCTGGAGCGCTTCGAGAAGCGGCCCTCCTCGCCGCTGCCCGTCTTCATCGACCCGGCGGCGGAGGACCTCGAGACGGCCGCGAAGGACGCGCTGGGGGACCTGGGGCTGCCGGAGGCGCTGCGGGACGCGCTGCTGGAGTCGGGGGACTTCTTCCTCGTGCTGGATGGCCTCACCGAGTCGAAGCTGGAGCCGGAGGCGCTGCGCCGCTACCTGGAGCGCGAGATGGGGCTGCACGCGCCGGTGCTGCTGTCGGCGCGGCCCAACGAGGCGTACCGGACGGCGATGGCGCACTCGCTGCGGTGGATGGGGGTGGAGCCGAAGCGGTTGGATGGGGCGGGGCTGGTGCGCTTCCAGGCCGCGTACCCGGGCGCGGATGGGAAGCCGGTGCCGCTCTCCGGGTCCCTCGAGCGCATCTGCCGGGGACGCGCGGCGGACGGGACGTACGTGCCCATCCTCGTGAGGCTGGCGCTGCGCTTCGGCGGCGGCGACGTGGACAGCGTCATCAACCTCTACCGCGCCGTCTTCGCGGGGCTGCTGAAGAAGGACCCGGAGGACGCGGCCACCTCGGAGCTGCTGGCCTTCGCGGAGGCGCTGTGCCTGGGCAGCTACTGGGAGCACCGGAGCCGGCTCATCGTCTACCGGGACAGCCCGGACGAGCCGAAGCTGCGCGTGCTGCTGGACGCGGGCCTGCTGGTGCCGGCGGACGCGAGGCCCGGTCCGGTGCCCACGCACGTGCGCTTCTTCCACGACTCGATGCAGAGCTACCTCACGGCCCGGGCGCTGTACGCGCGCCACGCCGCGGAGCCGCGGTGGGACTGCCTGTGGCGGGCCGCGGGCGAGCCGGGCTTCGCGCGCGAGCAGTCGGACCTGATGACGGAGGCGGGCTCGGAGCTGTTCCAGATGTGCTCCTACGTCTTCGGGCACGACGCGCGGCTGAAGTCCGAGCTGGTGCGCCACCTGGAGCTGTGCGCGGAGGCCAACGACGAGCGGCTCAACAAGGAGGGCATCCTCGATGCGGTGCCAGAGGAACTGAGGCTCGCGTTGCGCAAGTCCGGCCGGGTGCTGTCACCGGGCCTGTTGCTGAGCGAGGCCAGCCGGGTCTGCCGAGCGCACGCCGACGGAGAAGCCCTGTTCCTGCTCTACGCGCGAATGGCCCCGCTGGCGTGGCCCTGGAGACCCGAGAGCGCAAGCCCCTCGAAGGCCCGGAAGGGCGTGGACGCAGCCTGACCTCCCTCTCCCTTCGGGAGAGGGTCGGGGTGAGGGTATCTCGTGTCCTTTGTTCGCCACTCGCCCTGGCGGCCCTGACACCCGGGGGCTTTGCCGCGGGCACCGGAGTGACTACGGATTGCGGAGACTCCCGTGCCCGTCACCCTTCCCGCCCATGCCGCCGCGGTCCTGCCCTTCTTCCGGCTCTCCCGCTGGGGGCTGACACCCACCGCGCTCATCATCGGGGCCTGCGCGCCCGATCTCTCCTACCTGTACGCGTTGCGAGAGCTCGGCGACTTCGCGCACACCGTCCCGGGTTTCATCTCCTTCTGTGTGCCCGTGGGGCTGGTGGTCCTGCTGTGGCTGGAGGCGCTCGTCCTTCCCGCGTTGCGCCTCGCGCTGCCCGAGGTCGCTGGCATCCAGTGGGGCCGCTTCGCGCGCACCGAGGGCCTGCCGCGTACGCCGCTCGCCTGTCTTCTCGTCGTCGTGGCGCTCGTGCTCGGCGCCGCCACGCACATCCTCTGGGACGGCTTCACCCACCACACCATGTGGCCCGCCGAGGTCCTCTATCCGGACATCCGCGTGCCAGCCGGGAGCAGGGAGCTGCCGCTCGCCCGCGTCCTGCAACACGCCTCGTCCCTGGTGGGCTCGCTCCTCGTGCTCGGGTACATGGCACGCCGCTATCCACGCCTGGCCCCCGTGCCAGGGGGCTCCGTGGCCGACTTCCTCCGCGTGCTGTTGCCCACCGTCGCCGGGGCCTGCGTGGGACTCGGGTTGCGGCTGTCGCGCTACCAGGACATGGGCGCGCTGGAGGCGCAGCTCTGGTGGGCCTTCTGGCCCACGGTGACGGGGGCGCTCGTCGGGCTCACCCTCGGGTGCGCGCTCGTGCGGTGGCGCGCGTGGCGCATCGCGTCCACGGTCTCCGTTCAGCAGTAGACCCTCACCCCGGCCCTCTCCCAGGGGGAGAGGGAGCGCGCGCGCGCCCGCTGGCTGTTAGGGTTCGCGCACCATGAATCTCGGATCCCTCACTCCACTGCTCGTCTCGCTGCTGTCGGGTACTCCAGCCGCGGCGACGCCCGCGCAAGCCACGCAGAAGCCCGCGACCGCCCAGGCTCCGGCTCCGTCCTCGGTGCCCGGCATCGCCCCCCTGCCCGGACAGCCCAACCTGCTGGCCAGCGGGGTGCCCGCCATTCCTCCCGAGCTGCGCCGCCGTGTCCTCCAGTACCTCGAGTCGCGCGCGGCGACCCTGCTGGACGTGAGCCAGGATGGCAAGCAGGTGCTCATCTCCACCCGCTTCGCCGACACCAACCAGCTCCACCTCGTCGAGCAGCCCCTGGGCGCCCGCTTCCAGCTCACCTTCACGCCCGAGCCCATCAACAACGCGCAGTTCCTCCCCACCGACCCGCGCGTCGTCTTCTTCCTGCAGGACGTGGGCGGCGGCGAGTTCTACCAGGTGTTCCGCCTCGACCGGCGCAATGGCCGCTCCGAGCTGCTCACCGATGGCAAGAGCCGCCACGAGCAGCTCGACATCTCCGATGATGGCAAGTGGCTCGCCTACGGGGGCACCGGCCGCAACGGCAAGGACACCGATGTCTACGTGGCGCCCACGGACAATCCCAAGCAGGCCCGCCGTCTCACCGAGGCCGAGGGCTCCTGGTTGCCGGCCGGCTTCTCGCACGATGGCTCGAAGCTGCTCGTCACCCAGTTCCGCGCGGCGGACGACAGCGACCTGCACGTGGTGGATGTGAAGACCGGCGAGCGCCGCCAGCTCACGCCCAGGGAGGGCAAGGGCAGCGTCGACAGTGCGGCCCTCACCCCGGATGGCCGGAGCGTCTACCTCGTCACCGACCGCTACAGCGACTTCGCCGAGCTCTACAAGCTGGACGTCGACAAGGCGCCCCCCACCAGCCCGCCCCCGTCCCTCACGAAGTCCATCCGCTGGAACGTGGATGCCATCGCGCTCTCCCCGGACGGCAAGAAGCTCGCGGTGAAGACGAACGAGGACGGCTACAGCCGGCTGTACCTCCTGGACACGAAGAGCGGCGCGCTCTCTCCGGTGGAGATTCCCCAGGGCGTGATGGGAGGCCTGGGCTTCCCTCGCGGGCGCTCGGACGTGCTCGCCTACGCCCTGTCCTCGTCGAAGTCTCCCTCGGACGTCTACCTGCTCGACCTGCGCACGAAGAAGAGTACCCGCTGGACGCGCTCGGAGGTGGGCGGCCTGGACACGGACACCTTCGTGGAGCCCGAGCTGGTGCGCTACCCCTCCACCGACGGCGTGAAGGTCCCCTCGTTCCTCTACATGCCCCGTGGGGCCCAGGGGAAGGTGCCCGTGGTCGTCATCTGGCACGGCGGCCCCGAGGGGCAGAGCCGACCCAACCTGAGCACCTTCATTCAGTACGTCGTGGTGGAGCTGGGCATGGCCGTGCTGGTGCCCAACGTGCGCGGCTCGGATGGCTACGGCAAGGCGTACCGCGCCATGGATGACGGGGTGAAGCGCGAGCAGAGCCTCGCGGACATCGGCGCCACGCTGGACTACATCGCCTCGCGCCCGGAGCTGGATGCCTCCCGTGTCGGCGTCTACGGCGGCTCCTATGGCGGCTACATGGTGCTGGCCTCGGTGGCCTTCTTCCCCGAGCGCATCCGGGCCGCCGTGGACGTGGTGGGCATCTCCTCTCTGCCCACCTTCCTGCAGAACACCCAGGCCTACCGCAGGGACCTGCGCCGCGCCGAGTACGGCGACGAGCGCGATGCCGAGGTTCGCAAGGTGCAGGAGCGCATCTCTCCCCTCAACGCCGTGGAGCGCATCAAGGCCGCCCTCTTCGTGCAGCAGGGCGCCAACGACCCGCGCGTTCCCCAGTCCGAGGCCGAGCAGATCGTCAAGGCCGTCCGCAATCGCGGCGCGGACGTCTGGTACATGCTCGCCCTCGACGAGGGCCATGGCTTCGGCAAGAAGTCCAACAAGGACACCATCACCATGGCCACCTTCCTCTTCCTGGAGAAGCACCTGGGCTCGCCCTCCAGCGCGGCCAGTGGCTCCAGCTCCGGCTCCGGCAAGTAGGTCCCACGGTGGAGAGGACGGGGATGGATACCCTCACCCCGTCCCTCTCCCAGAGGGAGAGGGGTGTTTGGTCCTATGGATGGACTTCCCGGCGCGTGTCGATCCTCCGGTCCGCCTCTCCCGGTGTGACCCTCCTGCTGCTCCAGGGGAAGGTGAAGGCGAGCGCCAGCCCGGCTAGGCCCACCACGATGTAGATGACCTGGCTGAGGCTGCTCGCCTCCCCTGGCCGTACGTCACCGCCAAAGATGGCCGTCACCAGGTTCCATTTGAAGAAGCCGATGAGGCCCCAGTTGATGGCTCCCAGGATGACCAGCACGGCGAGCAGCTTGTTGAAGGTACTGCTGCCAAGGTGGGTCTTCGTGACCATGGCTCGTCCTTTCGAGGAAGGAATTCCTCTCCAGTCTGTGGACCCACCTCGGGGATGGCTCGCCGGGTCCTCCGCTCACCGGCATGGACGGCCATCACCCGCTCGCCGGCTCATCCCACCTCGCGGGGCAATTGCACGCAGAACGTGGAGCCCTGGCCCAGTTGGCTCCTCACGGAGATGTGGCCCCCCATGGCCTCGATGATCTGCCGGGCGATCCACAGCCCCAGCCCGAAGCCTCCGTAGTGGCGCTCGGACACCGCGCGCTCGAAACGGCCGAAGACGCGATCCAGGTGCTCCGGCGCGATGCCAATGCCCGAGTCCCGCACCACCAGGCGGGCGCTCCCACCCTCGACATCCACGGTGAGCTCGATGGGGTTGCCCTGCCCGTATTTCACCGCGTTGGAGATGAGGTTCGTCACCACCTGCTCCAGCCGCAGCCGGTCCCACTGGCCGGAGACGGGCTCCGGGGCACTCAGCGTGAGGCGCGAGCCGGTGCGCACCAGCTCCTGCTCGAAGCGCTCCGCCACCTCGCGCGTCAGGGTGGCCAGGTCCAGCGACTCCGGCCTCAGCACCAGCCGGCCCTCGTCCAGCCGGGACACGTCCAACAGGTCGCTGACCAGGTGCATCTGCCGCTTCACCTGCCGGTCCATCACCTCCAGGCCCCGGCGCAGTCGCTCGGGGGGGAGGCCGTCGGGGCCGCGGGTGAGCGCACCCAGCAGGCCCTGCACCTGGAGCTGGAGGGAGGTGATGGGCGTGCGCAGCTCGTGGCTGGCGATGGAGAGGAACTCCTCCCGCACCCGGATGGCCTCGCGTGCGTCGCGGTAGAGGCGCGCGTTGTCGAGCGCCAGGGCGGCACGCCGGGCGAGCTCCTGCGCCATCTCCAGGTCCTGCGCGTCATAGTCGTGGTGCGAGGACACGAAGGACAGCGCGCCCAGGGTCTGGCCTCGCACCAGCAGGGGCACGCACAGGTAGGAGTTCGTGGCCAGCTCGCACGGCAGCGGGGATTGCTCGCGGGGCGGAGTCCGGCGGGCCGCGCGGTCCATGCACAGCTCCGGTCGCCCCGAGAGGATGACGCGCGAGACGGCGGACCCACCGGGCTCCAGCGGCCCCAGCTCGCGCGGCGGCTCCCGCTGGTCCGCCGCGCTGGCGGTGGCCACGCAGCTCACCCTGCCCCCTTCGCCGAGCAGGTACACGTGGCAGCCGTCGGCATAGGTGGGGACGGCCAGGTGCGCCACCCGCTCCAGTGTCACCTCGTGGTCCAGCGAGCTGGCCAGCAGCGTGCTGGCCTCCGCGAGAAAGCGCAGCGCCTCCTCGGCGCGCTTGCGCTCGGTGATGTCCGCCAGGATGGACAGGCACAGCCGCTGATCGCCCGCTACCTGCACCGAGGTGCTCCACATGGCCACGTCGAGCAGGGAGCCATCGCGCCGCTGGCGGCGCAGCTCCCGGCCGAGGATGGACTCGCCGCGAGCGACGCGCGCGAGGTTCTCTTGCAGCTCCCCCAGCTTGTCCTCGGGAACGATGGGGGAGCGGCGGCCGAGCGCCTCCTCGGCCGTCCAGCCGAAGATGTGCTCGGCGGCGGGGTTCCACAGGCGCACCTTCCCATCCAGCTCCAGCAGGATGATGGCCATGGGCGAGGATTCGATGATGGCCCGCAGCGTGTGGTGGGCGTCGCGCAGCGCCTCACGGGCCAGGCGCTCCTGCTCGAAGAGCCGGGCGCGCTCGAGGGCCTGGGCGGCGTGGTGGGCCAGCAGCGAGAGGAAGACGCGCTCGTCGTCGTCGAAGTGATGCACCCCGCGGAACCCGAAGGCGATCCCGCCCAGGCTGCGCCCGTCCACCATCAGCGGCAGGCACGCCCCGGCGAGGGAGGCCTCGGACATGGGGGTTTCACGCAGCCGCGCCTCCGAACCGGGATAGCGCCGGGCGAGCTCCTCGCGCGACTCGAGCCACACCGGCTCGCCTCGCCGGATGATGTCATCCAGGATGTTGCCCTGCCCCAGTGACGCGTGGCCCGCCACACGGGTCATTTCCGGCGTCAACCCCACGCTGCGCAGCAACCGGACCTGGGTGCCGGACGCGTCCGCGAGCCAGAGGCACGCCATCTGGGCGCCGATGGCCGCCAGGCCCTGGTCGAAGACCACCTCCGCCACGCGCGGGGCGGTGAGCACCTGGGAGAGGGCCGAGTTGAGCGTCTGCAGGCGGGCGGTGCGCGCGGCGACGCGCTCGGCGCGGGTGCGGGCCTGCTGCGCGGACTCGTAGAGCCACGCGCGCTCCAGCGCCTGGGCGCTCTGCCGGGCCAGGTCCAGCAGCAGGCCCCGCTCGTCCGGGTTGAACGTGCGGTGCGAGTCGAAGCCGAAACCGATGACCCCCAGCGCCCGCCCCCGGAGCCGCAGCGGCAGGGCGACCACGGCCCGGGTCCGGTCCGGCTCCGCGATGAGGGAGCTCGGGAAGGACTGGGCGAGCACCTCGCGCGACTCCAGCCACACCGGCTCGCCCGTGCGGTACGCCATCGTCACGGGCAGCGGCGCGGTGAGGGGGATGCGGGGCATGCTCTCCAGGGCCGCGAGCGAGACCCCCCGGTGGCTCACCACCTCCAGCTGTTCGGGCTCCGCCTCCAGCCGGGTGGCCATCACGGCCCGGTCCGCGCCGATGGCGGCGATCATCTCCTCGACGACGACGCGGGCCACGTCCGCGGAGGTGATGGCCTCGCTGAGGGCGACGGTGACGCGTTGCAGGCGCGCGAGCCGCTCGGCGGCCACCTCCGCCTCGTGCCGGGCCCGGCGCTCGGCCTCGTGGGCGCGCGCCAGGTCCAGCGCCAGCCCCGCGCGGTCCACCAGCTCCTGCATCAGCAGCTGCTCGGTGAGCTCGAAGGGAGGGTCTTCTGGTCCGCGGTAGACGGCGAGCGTGCCCATCATGCGTTGGCGTGCGCGCAGCGGCAGCACCAGCAGGTGGGCGATGCTCAAGGACACCGGCGGGCTCTCGGCCGGCATGTGGCGCGGGTACAGGGCCCGCAGCTGGCCCTGCAGCTCGGTCAACTGCGACGGGGAGTAATGGATGGCGTGGCCGGTGAGCAGCACCTCGGAGTGGACGCCCCGGTCCGAGGGCTGTGGGATGGAGGCCAGGTGCTCCATGAGGGGGCGCGCCTCCGGGCTCGTGTACGCCGAGGCCACCGAGTGCAGCCACCTGCCGTCCTTGGACAGCAGGCGCACGGAGCAGGCCTGACTCAGCCGGGGAACCATCAGCGCACACAGGCGTTCGAGCACCGCGGTCGGTTCCAGGCCGGCATCGGCGAGCCGTTGGGACGCGTCCACGAGCAGCGCCAGCCGCTGGGCATCCGGTGTCCCGGAGTCTCGCGCGCTCGCCTCTCTCGCTCCTGCAGCCACCATGCGGTCTCCCACCTGCCCGTCGGCGCATGTGAGCAGAAACGAAGAGCCGAGAGAATCCAGCAGGTTGGACAACCCAAGACCTCGGCCAGGGGAACGATGGATTCCGGACGCATGGCGGCCCGGATGGGTCCGGGTCAGGATGAACCCACCCTGGAAAACAGGGAATACAGGGAGCCGGTGGGCCCGGCTGGCAAAGGGATGAACGTCACTGGTGGACGAATGCCCCCTCGCATTCGTCGGAGAGCGGACGCGCGGTGCTGTTCCGCTGGACATTGCGCGCCCGGCACGCTCCTCGCGCGGGGAGTCGCATCACTACTGATGTTCCCATGCGTGGGTATCCCCTTTCCCACGCTGGGGAATTTCCATGCTCGATACATGTCCGCCTGCTCGCTCGCCGGGCGTCCTCGCGGGACTTGGCGTGCCGTTGTCCGTCCTGCTGCTCGTCGGTTTCGGGTCCGGCTGTGGTGGTTACTACGACGAGTCCGATGGCTCGCACGGCATGTCGCCCGTGCTGGAGACCGCGACCCCGTCCGCCGAGGACCTTCCCGCGGCCCCACCGCCGCCTCCTTCCGGTCCTCCCCGGGGTGGCTTCGTCATCGTGACGGGCGATGACGCCGATGACCTGTGGCACTGCGAGGAGAGCCGCTGCGGGGGTCTCTACCCCTCGCTCTTCCGCTCCGCGCTCTCCCGCTCCAAGTCGGGCGGCACCGGCATCCTCGCCATCGGCGTCAACGGGGGCCAGGCCCTCGCCGCCTTCAACAGTTGGAACAATACGGGCCATGGCGGCCCGGGCGCGCGCGTCACCCACGTGCGCTCCGTCCAGGACATCGCCCGGGTGGACTTCAACCGCTTCGCCTTCCTCTTCCTGCCCTCGGCGGAGCGGCACACCCTGGGTGGCCTCACCGAGCAGCAGATTCTCGCGCTCAACGCGCGCCAGCCGGACATCGCCCACTTCGTGAACGTGCGGGGCGGCTCGCTCATCGCGCTCACCCAGGCCGAGGTTCCCGGCGGGTGGGGCTTCCTCCCCATGCCGCTGCAGATGGAGGACATCCCCTTCGATGTCGCCGAGCCCACTTCGGAGCTGCACGAGTTCGCGCCCACCATCAGCGCCTTCGAGCTCAGCCACAAGTCCTTCCACAACGTCTTCACCGGGCCGAGCGGCTACTCGGGCCTGCACGTGCTCGCCTACAACAACGAGGCGTACAACCCGCACGCCGGCAAGCCGGTGATGCTCGGTGGCTCCGCCGTCATCCTCACCGCCGAGGACTGCGCGGACGGGCGCGACAATGACGGAGACGGCGCGGTGGATGGACAGGACACGGACTGCCACGTGTGCGGCAACGGCCGCGTCGACCCGGGCGAGGCGTGTGACGACGGCAACCAGACGGGTGGGGATGGTTGCGGTGCGACGTGCCAGAAGGAGAACCGCGCGCCCGAGGCCACCTGCCATGACGTCTCCGTGTGCACGGACCCGGGCGTGTGCATCGCCACCGTCACCGACATGGCCGCCGCCGTGGACCCGGATGGGGACTCCCTCTCGTGGGACGCGCACCCGCTGGGCCCGTATGCCCCGGGCGTGCACGGTGTCTGTATGACCGCCACGGATGGCAAGGCGCAGGACTCCTGCTGGTCCAAGGTGACGGTGCGCGACTGCGAGGCCCCGGCGCTCGCCTGCCCCGGAGACTTCCGCGTGGAGTGCTCCGGCCAGGGCCAGGCGCTCGTGACGCCTCCCCAGGCCACCGCCACCGACAACTGCGGCTCCGCGAGCCTCACCCAGCCCGAGCCCGCCACCCTGCCGCTCGGCGCGCACACGCTCGGCTACTCCGCGATGGACTCCTTCGGCAACACCGCCACCTGTGCTCCCACCGTGACGGTGGTGGACACGACGGCGCCCCTGCTCGTGTGCCCCGAGCCCATCGTCGCCGAGTGCACCGGCCGCAACTCCGCCCATGTCGTGCCCGGGGTGGCCACCGCTTTCGATGTCTGCACCGAGTCCCAGGTCGCCGGCCCCATGCCGGACTGGTACGCGCTCGGCACCAACGTCGTGCGCTACACCGCGCGGGACAGCGCGGGCAACGAGGCCTCGTGCACCACCACCGTCCAGGTGGTCGACCAGACGCCGCCCGCGGTCACCGTGACGCCGCCCGCGGCGCTGTGGCCCGCGGACCAGCTCTACCGCACCATCCGTCTCGAGGACTGCATCGTGGTGCATGACCAGTGCAGCGGCGGGCTCACGGAGACGGGGGCCTCGGCCACCATCTCCTGCGTCTCCTCCGACGAGGCCCAGGGCGAGGGCGAGCCGGATGTCGTCTTCGTGGACGCCACCACGGTGAAGGTCCGCGCGGACCGGCTGGCCAACGGGGATGGCCGCGCGTACTCGCTCCACTTCGAGGTGCGCGACACGTCCGGCAACGTCACCCGTGGCCTGTGTCCGGTGGGTGTGCCGGTGACTCGGAGCGGTGCCCCCGTGGTCGACAGTGGTGAGAAGTGGCGCTCGTGCCGCCCGATGGGCGGTGCGTTCGACTGGAAGCACATCTCCGTGGCGGAGTGAGGGCCGCGTCGCGCCTCACCCGGGCTTCGCCCACCCCGTCCCTCTCCGAGCGGAGGGGGACGGTCATTCGTCCAGCAGCATCGGCGAGAAGCCCGCCGCGTCACACGAGGCCAGCACGTAGCGCACCCCGGCGCGCTCTCCCGTGAAGCCCGCCGGGATTCCTCCCGCGTGCAGGTGCCCGTACACGCAGACCTTGGGCTTGAAGGCCTCGATGGGGCCGAGGAACGCCGTCGGCTTCTCGTTGGCGTACATCGGCGGGAAGTGCACCGCCACCACGCGCGTCAGCGGCTCGGCGCTCTCCTTCTCCTTCTTCTCCGCGTCCGCGATGGACGCCGCCAGCCGCCGCGTCTCCCGCTCCACGTACCCCGCGTCCCCGTGCTCGTCACCCATCTCCCCGCCCGGCATCGGCGGAGCCTCGGGCGCCGTCCACAGCCGCGTGCCGGCGATCACCCACCGCCCGATGACCACCGAGCTGTTGTGCAGGAAGCCCTCCAGCGTCTTGTACGGCTCCAGCAGCTTGCGCAGCTTCGACGCCGAGTCGCCCCACCAGTAGTCGTGGTTGCCACGCACCAGCACCTTGCGCCCCGGCCGCTCGTCCAGCCACTTCAGGTCGTCCATCACCTCGGTGGGCCGCGTCGCCCACGAGATGTCCCCCACCACCAGCACCACGTCCTCGGGCCGCACCTTCTCGTCCCAGGCGCGCTGCAGCGGCAACGGATGATCCGTCCACCCGAAGCGGTGCATGTCCTTGTTGCGCGTGGAGGGCAGATGGGTGTCCCCGATGGCGAAGAGACGCATGACCCTGTCCTAACCCAGCCCGCTCCCCTCGTCGCCCCTCGTATCGCCCCCCAGGCCACTCCCCGACCACCCGGCCGATCGTTGCAAGGCAAAATTCCTACAGAATAGGGTTTCAAGAAAACCGGGCTTCCCTTGGGGAACAGGAAAGGGCATCTTATCCAGCCAGCCACCCCCTTTAGTAGTAGGAGGGGATGGTGCCGTCGCTTCGTTTCTTCCCCCCAAGGAGTGCATCCATGCACCCGTTCCGTAAGCCGCTGGTGGCAGCCGCCGCCGCGCTCTCCCTGGCTGCCTGTGGTCCTCAGGAGCCCACCCCCCCCGCACCTGCCTCTGTCGAGGACTCGCGCACGCCCGCGCAGCGCGAGGCCGAGCGCACCCCGTACCAGCTGGATGGCTTCTTCGCCCAGGCGGCCACGGACTTCCGCGTTCCCGCCGACCTGCTCAAGGCTGTGTCCTACACCGAGACCCGGTGGGACATGGTGAAGGGCGAGGTGGAGTTCGAGGGCATGCCCGCGGCCTACGGCCTCATGGCCCTGCGCGGCGCGAAGGTCGCCGAGGGCGCGCGCCTGGCCGGCGTGTCCGAGGAGGCCGTGCGCACCCAGCCCGAGGCCAACATCCGGGCCTACGCGGCGCTGTTGTCGGCCACCGCGGACGAGCTGAAGGTGGACCGCTCGGACCTGGGCGCCTGGGCTCCGGCCGTGGCGAAGCTCAGCGGCATCACCAGCACCGACGCGCAGGCCGAGTTCATCCACAACGAGGTGTACGGGGTGCTGCGCCAGGGCGCGGTGGCCCAGACGCCCGCGGGTGACGTGGCCGTCTCGCTCATGCCCACGCAGGCGCGCGCGCAGTTCGCCTCGCCCAGCGTGCACGCGATGGCCGCTGGCCCGGACTACGCCGCCTCCATCTGGCGCCCCTCGCCCAACTACAACGCGCGTCCCACGGACGCCACGGGCGACGTGCAGATCGTGGTCATCCACACCTGTGAGGGCACGTATTCGAGCTGTTGGAGCTGGCTGACCAACACCGCCTCGGGCGTGAGCGCGCACTACGTGGTGAACGAGAGCGGCTCGGAGATTTCGCAGCTGGTGCGTGAGGCGGACCGTGGCTGGCACGTGGGCGCCACCTACGACTGCAACCTCAACGGTGGCGTGATGTGCGGCCTGCAGGGCGTGTCGGTGAACCACTTCTCGGTGGGCATCGAGCACGGCGGCTATGCCAGCCAGACGTCCTTCCCGGCCGGGCAGATCGACGCGTCGGCGAAGCTGACGTGCGACATCACCAAGGGTCAGGCCATCGTGCGTGACAGCTACCACATCGTGGCGCACGGGCGTCTGCAGCCGGCCAGCCGCACGGATCCGGGTCCCAACTGGCCGTGGTCCTCGTACATCAGCAAGGTGCAGAGCTACTGCGGCACCACCACTGCGCTGATCATCGACAGCAACAACGCCAACAACGACTCCTCCAAGGGCTACATCGAGGTGTCGGCCAACTGGGTGTCCTCGACGAACGTGGCGGGCTACTACGGCTCGGGCTACTTCGCGGCCCCCACGGCGGCGGTGTCGGACCCGGCGACGTTCTACTTCTACATGTCGGCGGCGGGCACGAAGACGATCGACGCCTGGTGGACCTCGGCCACGGATCGCTCGACGACGGCGCCCTTCATCATCTGGGACGCGAACGGCACCAAGCTGGCCACGGTGAACGTGAACCAGCAGGCCGGTGGCGGCGCGTGGAACACGCTGGGTACCTGGAGCTTCCCGGCCGGCTGGAACAAGGTTCAGCTGAGCCGCTGGACCGGTTCTGGCTACCAGGTCATCGCGGACGCCATCCGCGTGCGGTAATGACGTGACGTGATGACTCGGGACTTCGCGAAGCAGCAGGCGTGGCGGGGTGGAGCGCGGCGACTGGCCGTGCTCGCCCTGCTCGGGGTTGGATGCAAGGCGGGCACGTGTGGTGGGAGCGCATCCGGCTCCGGGCCCCTCTCCGCGGAGGAGCGCAAGGCGATGCCGGGAGTCATCGCCTTCGTCTCCGAGCGGGCCCCGCAGAAGGATGTCTGGTTGGTGCGCCCCACGGGTGAGGAGCGCCAGCTGACGCGAGGTCCCGAGGACGAGTACCCCATCGCGCCGTCTCCGGATGGAGCGGCGGTGATGGTGGTGGCGGCGGCGGAGGTGAGGGGGCTGCACGTGGAGCAGCTGCGGCTGGTGCCGTTGGGGGGAGGCGAGCCGGTGCTGGTGACGGAGCCCCGGGGTCGGGCGCGCAACCCGAGCTGGTCGCCGGATGGGCGCTGGTTCGTGGCGGAGTCGGACGCGGAGGGCTTCAGCGACGTGGTGCGGCAGGAGCCGCGCGCGGGCGCGGAGGTGACGCGGCTGGCGACGGCGCGCGAGGGGAACTTCGAGCCGAGCGTGTCTCCGGACGGGACGCAGGTGGCGTTCGTGTCCAGCCGCGAGGGCGATCCGGAAATCTACGTGATGAAGGCGGACGGCTCGGAGGTGCGCCGGCTGACGGCGTTCTACAAGGAGGACATGGCGCCGAAGTGGAGTCCGGACGGGAAGTGGATCTCCTTCTTGAGTGACCGGGAGGGGCGCACGCGGGTGTTCGTGGTGAAGCCGGACGGGACGGGGCTGAGGGCGGTGTCGGGGAGCGCGGTGACGGGCGAGGAGCGGGAGCCGGTGTGGAGTCCGGACGGGCAGAAGCTGGCGTTCGTGGCGCGGGAGAAGACGGAGAAGGACGGGAAGGCGCGCATCTGGGTGGCGGGGGTGGCGGGAGGGGAGCCGGTGGCGCTGACGGACGGGAAGAGCGTGAACGACCAACCGGAGTGGAGTCCGGATGGGAAGTACCTGGTGTACGCGTCGGACCGCACGGGAGACGTGGAGCTGTTCCTGATGAGGGCGGACGGGAGCGGGCAGACGCAGTTGACGAGCGCGAAGGGAGCGGACTGGTTGCCGCGTTGGTTCGTGCCGAAGGAGCCGCGCGCGGCGGGCGGGACCGGGAGCCCCTGATTCCCCCACATCCCCTCTCCCTCTGGGAGAGGGACGGGGTGAGGGTATCCATCCTCTCGAGTTCCCCTACCAGTAAAGACACCCGGGTCTGGAGCTCACCAGAGTTCCCCGGGAAGGTCTTGCCATGGCTGGCGATAGCCTCCAGACTACCTGACCTGAAACGTCAGACGCCTCCGCTATACTGAACGGGTTCAGTGATGGAGAGGCGTGGGGCCTGTCCGGGACGGAGGGGCGGAGGCATGGGACGCCGGAAGGTCGTACTGCGGAGGGAATACAAGGAGCTGAAGAAGGGGCGGATGGGGGCGCAGGAACGGGGCCGCCGTCTCGAGGGGATCGCCTACGAGTTGCTCGAATCCGAGTTGCTCGAATCCGAGTCGCTGCGCCCCTGGCGCAACACCCGGCCGCCAGGGGAGGAAATCGACATCTCCTTCACCGACGGGCAGCGACACTTCCTGCTGGAAGCCCGGTGGAGGGAGCGGGTGTCGGTGGCGGATGTATTCGCCTTCCGGGGCAAGCTCGAAGGCAAGCTGGCAGGGACGCTGGGGGTCTTCCTTTATATCGGCGCGGAATTCAGCAAGGGAGCCATTGAGGCGCTGACCTGGGGCAAGGGCATCAACACCCTGCTGTTCAACGAGCACGACCTCGACGACGCATTGGCGCCCGCGCACTCGTTTCGTGAGGTGCTCGACCTGAAACTCCGGCACGCGGCGAGTTATGGGCAGTGCCATGTGACCTACAGAATCATCAAGGATTATTGGAGGAACGCATGAGGAGACAATCGGCGAAGCGGTCAGCGCAGCGGAAGATTGCCTTCCTTGTCGATGGAGACAAAGAGAAGCTGCTCGTGGAAGCACTGGCGCGCACAGTGGTTGCTCGGCATCGCCCCGCCTCGGAGCCGCGCTTCGCGACCATTCGATGCGGGGGGACCCCTCGGGAGGGCCTTTTCTCCGTGGTGGAGTTGATGCTCACCAAGAACTACCAGCGGTTCTTCATCCTCTTCGGCACGGGCTCCAACAGGAAGCAGCGTATCTCGTCCATGGTCAGCGAGATCCAGGAGCCTCTGGTCCGATTGCGGCTGATGGACAGGGTGAGCGTGATTCCCCTGGTTCCCTCCATCGAGAGCTGGGTGCTCGCGGACGAGGAGGCCATCGGGCAAGCGGGTGGGACCCACCTGCCGGAAGAGTTGCCGCGCGGGCGGGAGCAGCTGGAGGAACTCCTGGGAGAGCTGCTCGGAGGCTGGGGCCCCAAGGAGCAGAAGCGGATGGCACGGTTTCTCGACCCCGAGCGGATCCGCGCGAAGGACGCGAGCTTCGACGCCTTTGTCCGGGGCCTTCTGGCCGCGCTGGAGACACGGGTGCTCTCAGCGGCGGAGCAGGGGTCCGCGCTCCCCTGAGCTTCCGGGGTGACTCAGAGGCAAGCCGTGTTCACGCGGTACCCTCACCCCGTCCCTCTCCCGGAGGGAGAGGGGAATGTGGCGGCTCGGGATTCTCTCGTCGGGGCCTGGCGGCCAGCCGGGCCTCCGTCAGCGCTTACGGCGTCGTGTTGCCCGGGTACAGCGTGAGAACGAGTGCCCTGCCGGGAGCGGCTCCCGCGTGGCGGGGCAGGTAGTCCCGAGCGCCCTGGATGGAGAGGGTGAAGCTCTCCGCCGCCGCGCCGGAGTGCACGTAGAGGAAGAGGCCGGTGGCGCTGGTGGCGTCCTGGGTGGCGCTCTGGAAGTCCGGTGCGGGGTAGTAGACGCGGTTGGCGAGCTCTCCCCGGTCGAGCACGACGCGAGCTCCAGCGACGGGCGCTCCCGAGGCATCCACGACGCGGCCGAGGATGAAGCCGGCCTCGCGCAGCGCTCGAGCGCGGTCCTCGGTGTGCGCGCGGATCCACGACTCGCCCACGGCCTGGGTGAGGGTGTCGTGGAAGGTGTTGGGCAGGGCCCAGGCGCGTGCCCCGATGATGTCGGTGCGCGGCCGAGTGCGCGTGAAGACGGTGTCGAAGACGACGGTGGAGCTGCGCACGAAGCCCTCGGGCTCGAGGCTGGTGGCGAGGCTCAGGTTGATGTCGCGCACGGGCACGTCGGGCACGGCGAAACCGCCCTCGGTGCCAACGGAGCCCCGGCCGAAGACGGAGTCCGCGTCGTTCACCCCGATGCGCAGCGGCTCCTCGATGGTGAGGGCGACGCCGTCGAGCGTGGGGACGGGTTGACCCCGGGCCTCGAGCAGGCGAGCGGCCTCGGGGAAGACCTCGGCGCGACCGGCGACGGTGATGGTCAGGTGGTCGAGATCCACCGTCTTGCTGTCACTGCGGTCGACGGCGGGATCCTGATCCGCGGAAGTGCCAGGGCCACAGGCCACCGGGGCGAGGCCAAGGAGAGCGCAGCAGAGGAAGTGACTCGGACGCATCATGACTGCGCGCCAAGGTCTTCACGCTCCCGCGTGGTGGCAATCCACCCTCGGGCCGTAGACGTCCCCTGGGTGACGCAATCCCCACGTCCCGAGTGCTCACAGGTGGAAAGTACCGAGGGCCGCCCCCCACCTCGCGGAGAGGAAGGGAGCGGCCCTCGAATCACGGACTGCTGGACTTCAGGTCCTAGCGGCGACCCCCGCGGCCCCAGCCACCCCCGTTGCCGCCGCCATTGCCGTTGCCACCCCCGTTGCCGCCGCCATTGCCGTTGCCACCCCCGTTGCCGTTACCCCAGCCACCGCCACCGCCACCGCCACCACCGGGGTTGGGCGGAGGATTGCCGCCACCGCTGTTTCCGCCGCCATTGTTACCCCAGCCACCGCCGTTGCCATTGCCGCCGCCATGGCTGTTGCCACCCCCGTTGCCACCGCCATGGCCACCGCCGTTGCCGTTGCCCCAGCCACCGCCGTGGCCACCGCCGTTGCCGTGGCCACCGCCGTTGCCACCCCCGTTGCCGTGGCCACCGCCATTGCCACCACCATTGCCGTTACCCCCGCCACCCCCGTGGTTGCCGCCGTTGTTGGGCGGAGGATGGCCACCGCCGTTGTTTCCACCACCGTTGGAGGGAGGAGGCCGGTTGCCCCAGCCACCGCCGGAGTTACCCGGGGGAGGCGGCGGAGGCGTGGTGCCCCCGCCGTTCGAGGGGGGAGGCCGGTTGCCCCAGCCGCCGCCGGAGTTACCCGTGGGAGGCGGAGGCGGCGGGCTGCCCCAGCCACCGGAGTTGCCGCTGCTCGTCGGGGGCCGCGAGCCGTAGCTCGTTCCCGGCGGAGGAGGCGGGTTCTGGTTGGAGTTGCCCCAACCGCCCGAGGAGGGCGGAGGAGGCGGAGGATTCGAGTAGCCCCCTCCCGGACGGCCGCCGTACACGGGCGAGGCGTCGTGCGAGTTGCCGTTCCACGACGGGGGCGGAGGAGGCGGCCGGTAGTTGTTGTAGACGTACCCCGAGCGCCCGTTGTCCCAGCGGTACGTGGAGCCCGAGTACGAGTGCGGGAAGTAGTCGTGGCTGTGGCGCCCGTGCATGTAGCAGACGCTGCCGCCCGAGACCGGGTGGTAGTCCATGTACCAGACCACTCGGGGGCCCCGGTACACGTACACGTTGTCCGAGTAGGTGTAGGTATTCACGTCCGAGGGCGCGTAGCCGTGGACGTGGGAGTAGTTCTCGGTGCACCACTCGCCGTACGGGTCGGGGTGGGCGCCGGAGTAGCGGTACTCGTAGGTCGTGGAGGACGACGACGAGTAGTAGCCCGGCTGGTGGTAGTGGGCGACACAGCCCGTTCCCATCATCAGGGCGGCAGGTACGGTGAGGACGAGAAGGCGACGCATGGAGGTTCTCCGGGGCCGGCGGAGGGCCGGTCTGCCCATTTCATCACGGCGATGACTTCCAAGCAGACGGGCGGGCTGTCGGAAAATTCACCCCCCTGTTTCCAGGGCCCCCCTCCTCACGGGGTGTGCGTCTCTTTCGGAGGGCTCCTCCGGGTCCGCTCCCCCCTGGTAAGGAGGGAGGTGGGGCGCGGCGCTCCCAGGTGGCCCTTCCGGCCCCGGGGCTCCGCGGGAGGTCGGAAACGATGGCCGTGATGGATTCCGGGAGCGGGGAGGTGGGGGCGCACTGCGCGCTCCACCCGGCGCTGAGTGCCTCGGGCACCTGCGAGCGGTGCGGCAACTTCATGTGCGACGTGTGCGGCGAGCGCGGGGCCCAGCGGTTCTGCCCCAGTTGCCGCGAGCGCGCCGGGCACTCGGCCTTTCCCCTGTGGCGGGACACCTGGAACTTCAGTGCCCTCTGGGACTACTGCTTCGCGGCCTTCAAGCGCGAGTGGGTGATGCTGTCGGTGGCGATGCTGGTGGCCACGGTCCTGAGCGTGGTGGCCAACCTCCTCGGCAAGCTCGCGGAGGTGCTCGTGGGCCCGGAGGACGCCTTCTTGCTCCTCCTCTCATCCGCTTTCTCCGGCGTCTTCTTGCAGGTGGCGCAGGGGGTGATCGGGATGGGGATGCTGCGGGTGGTGTTCGATGTCCTCGAGGGAGGGAGCGCCGACATCGCCCGGCTCTTCTCCCAGTTCCACAAGGCGGGGCGCTACGTGGTGGCGACGCTCCTCGGGATCGTGACGGTGCTCCTCCCCCTGCTGCTCCTCTTCGCCGTCCTGTCGTTCGTGGGACTGGTGGCGATGGGCTACTCCGTGGAGAGCATCGTCGGGGGCGAGGTGTTCCGCTCGACGGACGTGGACGTGCCGGCCGCCCTGGGCGTCTTCTTCGGAGCGGGGGTCCTCACGCTCATCCCCGGCCTCTACTTCGGCCTGCCGCTCTACCTGCTCCAGGGGGTGCTCACCTTCGACGAGGACGTCTCCCCGGTGCAGGCCCTGCGCGACTGCTACGCGCTGGCGCGCGGCGAGCGGCTGTCGGTGCTCGGCGTGGCCTTCGTCGGGGGCCTGCTGGCCATGGCGGGCCTGCTGGCCTGCTGCGTGGGCCTCATCCCGGGCCTCGCGCTGGGCCAGCTCCTCGTGGGAGGCCTCTACCTCGCGCTGCGCAGGGGCTCGGAGCTCGAGGCACGGCCCCGCTGAGGGCCGTACCCGGAGCAGGGGGCCGCGGCGCGGCGGCCCTCAGTGCACCATGCGCTCGGACGAGCCCGAGCGCGGCGCGTTCAGCTTGCCGATGCAGGTGAGGATGTGCTCGCGGTACTCGGCCGCGTCGCGCAGGCCGCACACCATCCACCGGCCGCCGATGACGATGGTGGGCACCCCGCGCACGCCACGGCTGGCCGCGAGCTGGTGCTCGTCGAGGATGAGCTTGCGCGTGTCCTCCGAGTGGTACGCCGCCGAGAAGGGGCCCATGTTCAGGCCCACGCGGCTGGCCAGCTCGAAGATGACGTCCGTGCGCGTCACGTTCACGCCCTGCTCCAGCGCCGCGCGCTGCATGGCGCGCGCGAGGTACGCCCTCGCCGTCGGGCCCTGCAGCCGCGCCGCCTCCAGCGCCGCCAGGGCCGGGACGCTGGTGCGCGGGGCGTCTCCGCCCTGCCACAGCTCCGTCGTCAGCAGCCTGGCCACCGGCTCCGGCTCCTGCTGGGCCCGGCGCACCTCCTCCGTCAGCCCTCTCAACTCCTTCTCCGTGGGACGCTTGTCGTGGAGGCGCAGCGGGTACGGACGCACGCGCCAGCGGAGGATGTCTCCAAACTCCTGTTTGAGGGATTCCAGCCGCAGGTCGGCCAGATAGCACCAGGCGCACAACACATCCTGGTAGACGGTGATCTGCAGTGGCTTGGGCAGGGGCTTCATGAGTGCGAGCGCGCACAGATTACGAAGGCCGCACTCCCACTGCCAATCCCCTCCGACATTTTGGAATCGAGCCCATTCCCACGAGGGCCGAGCAAGTGGCTCGTCCGCCCGCCTGCTCCACGAGCCGCGCGTCACACCACCAGCAAGGGGTTCGCCGCGGCCGCGCGCGCCTCGGCCAGGGCGAGCGCATGGTCGAGGATGGCCCCGGCGATGTCCTGCTTCGTCGCCCGCTCCAGGCCCTCGAAGCCCGGACTGGAGTTGAGCTCCATCAGCCGGGGACCGGCCCGGCCCTCGAGCATGTCCACGCCCGCTATCTGCAGACCGAGCAGGCGCGCGGCGCGCACCGCCACATCGATATAGGAGGCGGGCAGCTCCACCGGGTGGCCCTCGCCGCCGCGGTGGATGTTGGAGCGGAACTCGCCCTTCTTGGCCCGCCGCTGCATGGCCCCCACCACCTTGTCGCCCACCACCAGGGCGCGCACGTCGCGCCCCTTGCTCTCCGCCACGAACTCCTGGAGCACCACCTCCTGCCCCAGGTCCCAGAAGGTGTTGAGGATGGTCTGCACCTCCTGGAGCGTGTGGGCGATCATCACCCCCACGCCCTGGGTGCCGCGCAGCAGCTTGATGATGAGGGGCAGCCCACCTACCTCCTCCACGAGCTTGCGGACGTTGCTGCGGTCGTGCGCCATCACCGTCCGGGGCACGTCCAGCCCGCCGCGGCACAGCAACTGGAGGGCGCGCAGCTTGTCCCGGCTGTGGGAGATGGCCGTGGCGCCGTTGAGCACCGGCACGCCCATCATCTCGAAGTGGTTCACCACGGCCAGGCCGTATCCGGTGATGGAGGCGCCGATGCGCGGAATCACCACGTCCACGCCTTTGACTTCCACCCCGCGGTAGAGCATCCGCGGGCTGCCCGGGGCGAGCACCATGGTGCAGCGCAGCGTGTCCAGTACCAGGGGCCGGTGCCCGCGCTGCTTGACGGCCTCCACCAGCCGGCTCGTGGAGTACAGGGAGCGCTTGCGCGAGAGGATGACCACCGTCTTCTTCGCTCGTGCGCGGCGCGGGGCCGGCGAGGTCGGGAGGGCGGGGGGAGGCGGTTCGACCGCGTGCGCCGGGGCCTTCGGGCGCACCTTGCCGGCCGCCTTCTTGGTCGAGACCTTCTTGGTGGGCATGTGGAGGGGCGTGAGCCTACCACGGGCGGACGCGGGTGGCGTCACCAGTGTTTGCTACAATCACCATAATGATGAGCGCTAACGAACCGCACCCGGACGACATCCTCACCAACCCGGGAGAGAACGGTCTCGACTCCGTCGTCGCTCCGGCGGACAGCGGAGCCGGCTCCGGGACCGAGGTGCTGGTCCTGGAGTCGCCGCGCACCACGCTCAAGCTGCGCAAGTGCCGGCTGCAGGTGTCGGCGGGCCCCGACGAGGGCAAGTCCCTGGTGTCCGACAAGGAACGTCTGCGCTGCGGGGCCCACCCCACCAATGACCTGGTGCTCGCCGAGGACCGGACGGCCAGCCGCCACCACTTCGAGATCATCAACACCGAGCGGGGCTGGCTGCTGGTGGACCTCAACTCCACCAACGGCACCTTCCTGGATGGCCGGCGCATCGAGCGCGCCTACCTCTCCGCCAACTCGCAGATTCGCGCCGGCACCTCCACCCTGGCCTTCTCCCCCATCGACGAGGAGGTGACGGTCGAACCGGACCGCGAGGGCGAGCTGTGTGGGATGGTGGGACAGAGCGTGCAGATGCGGCAGATCTTCGCCCTCATCAAGAAGATCGCCCCCATGGACGTGTCCGTCATCATCAATGGAGAGACGGGGACGGGGAAGGAGCTGGTGGCGCAGGCCATCCACGAGCTGAGCGGCCGGAAGAAGGGGCCGATGGTGGTGCTGGACTGCGGCGCCATTCCGCCCAACCTCATCGAGAGCGAGCTGTTCGGCCACGAGAAGGGGGCGTTCACGGGGGCGATGACGGCGCGGCCGGGCGCCTTCGAGCGGGCGCACGGGGGCACCATCTTCCTGGACGAGCTGGGTGAGCTGCGGCTGGACCTGCAGCCCAAGCTGCTGCGCGTGCTGGAGAACCGCGAGGTGCGGCGCGTGGGCGGCAACGACGTCATGGAGGTGGACTGCCGCGTGATCGCCGCCACCAACCGGGACCTGGTGAAGGAGATTGCCGCGGGCAACTTCCGCGAGGACCTCTTCTTCCGCCTGTCCGTCATCAACATCCAGCTGCCGCCGCTGTGCCAGCGCCGCGAGGACATTCCGCTCATCCTCAAGCGGGCGCTGGCCGAGCCGGAGGTGGTGGCGCGCCATGGCCGCAAGCACATCTCCCCCGAGGCCCTGTCGCTGCTGATGGCCTATGCGTGGCCGGGCAACGTGCGCGAGCTGGTGAACGTGCTCTCCCACGTGCTGGCCTTCAGTGACGGAGAGGAGGTGCTGCCCGAGCACCTGCCGCCCCGCGTGCGGGGCCAGGCGCGCGAGGGGCCGCTGCCCTTCAACGAGCACCTCACCTTCAAGGACGCCAAGGAGCAGCTGCTGGAGAACTTCGAGCGCGAGTACATCACCAGCGTCCTCACCCGCTGCGAGGGCAACCTGTCCCGCGCCGCCCGGGAGAGCGGCCTGCACCGCAAGTCGATTGAACGTCTGGTGAAGAAGTACCAGCTGGATGCCAAGGGCATGAAGCCGCGCTGATGCGCCGCGTCATCTTTCGCACAGGAGAGCGTCCAGGCAGGCGGGGACCGTCCAGTTGACGGATGGGAAAGCACCGGGTGGAGTGGAACAACCACAAGGTATGAGTTCCCAGGAGACCCCGATTCGGGGGCGTCAGTCCGGCCAGGCATCCGTGGAAGCGGCGTTGACGCTTCCGCTGGTGATCTTCCTCATCCTGGGCACGCTGCAGCTCTTCCTGCTGTTGCAGGCGCGCATCATGACGGAGTACGCGGTGTTCCGCGCCACGCGCGCCGGCAGCGTGAGCCACGGCGAGTGCAAGCGGATGATGGACGCGGCCATCGGAGCGCTGCTGCCCACCTTCGCGCGCACGGACAGCCCGGAGCGGCTCGCGGAGGCCTACGAGCGCTTCAAGGACAACCGCTACGACGGCCAGCTGTCGGGCGGCTCCAAGAGCATGCCCTTCTCGGGCGAGGTGGTGTGGCTGCTGCGCGAGAGCCCCACCAACGTCACCGCGTCGGAGGAGGACACCTTCGATCAGGGCGGGGAGCCGAGGCGGCTCGAGGTGCGCATGGTCTTCTGGTACCCGCTGCGCATCCCGTTCGCGGACTGGGTGCTGACGCGGATGTTCCGCGCCCACTTCGCCATCGCGGAGCTGCACAGCGCCAACCCGCTCATCCTGGCGGACAAGGACGCCAACTGGGAGAACGGGCCGGGGAAGATGGAGTCGCTCATCCGCAACGCCTATTCGAGCAGGACCGCGCCGGGCAAGGGCAGCTACGTCTTCCCCATCACGGCCAGCTACACCATGCGGATGATGACTCCGGCCAAGCCGGAGAACTTCTCGCAGCAGAACTGCGCACCCAACTGAGGACGCCATGAAGACCCGTCGCTCCCGTGGCCAGTCGCTGGTGCTCTTCTCGCTCACCTTGATGCTGCTCGCGTTGATGGTGCTGCTCACCGTCTCCATGGGCCTGCGCGTGCGCGAGAAGATGGAGCTGCAGACGCTCGCGGATGCGGCCGCCTACTCGGACGCCGTGGCCACTGCCCGCACCTTCAATGTGATCGCCGTGATGAACCGCACCGAGTGGAGTCTGCTGGTGGCGCAGACCGCCACGCAGGCCTACATCAGCTGGGCCTCGGCCTACCGCGGTTCGCTCAATGTGCTCAGGAGCACCGTGTACCCGCTGATGCAGGCGGAGCTGGCCCTGTGTCAGCCGCCGTACCGCATCCCTCCCGCGCAAATCAAGATGACCCAGTGGATGCAGAAGCTCAACCAGGAGATCCAGCGCGTCCAGAATGTGTGGGACGGGGTCGACCGGGCCGCTTCGGCACAGGTGCGGGGCCTCAATGGTCTCCAGGCGGCGATGTACCAGAATGATTTCGCCGCCAACTACGACACCCTCGACGGGCTCATCCGCAGCCAGAACCTGGCGAGGACCATCGTGGAGAAGGCCCAGGGCTCGAGCATCTGGACCCTGGAAGCGCCCGAGGAGGGCAGCAATATCAACCTGCGGGAGATCTCCAAGAACTGCAGCTCCGGGGCCGTGTGCGATCCGATGCCGAGCAGCAATCCCCAGGGCGGCAACAGCATCGACCACCAGTACGAAATCTACATGGGCAGCCGCGGCGATGCCTTCACCACGGGCCGCGCGGGCGGTGCGGGGATGATCACCGCCCGGCTCAATGTCGTCTTCGCGGGATTCACCGGCGCCGCGGTCTACGGTGGCGACGGTGCCGCGTACCGGTCCGACCAGTTCGATGGACCCCTGCACGGCGCGGAGGGCAACCCGGGCGCGGCCCAGTCGGACGACCATGGCGACGTGAGCTGGGCGGGTCTGATGGCGAGCTGCCCCGTCTTCGGGACGGGGTCGGTGCAGGCCAACGTGTTGGCCAACCTCAGCAGCAACGCCGACAGGCACACGTGGAGTGGTGGCACGTGCCAGAACCAGAACGACACCACCCACTCGCTCATCGGCGACATCGCCGGCGGCAACTGGCCCATCGTCTACGACTACAACGAGAACAAGCTGTCCAACAAGGACGACCTCCAGGGCCAGCCCAAGCTGTACTCGCTCATCACGCGCGACTACAGCAAGCCGACCAAGGACCTGAAGACGGCGGCGCCGTGGATCCGTCACTTCAACTTCAGCTTCTCCCCCAACCGCACGAGCCGCTTCGACAACCGGGGGCTGAGCACGGACGGAGGCAAGTACGACATCCGCAAGCAGGCCACCCTGGCCACGGGGCTGGCCTACTACCACCGCAGCGGGGACTGGGCCGAGCCGCCCAACTTCATGAATCCCTTCTGGCGCGCCACGCTGGTGGCGCCGGACATCGACGCGCAGGGCAAGGGCCGCGAGGGCGACATCGCCAAGACGCTCGAGAACGCCGGGCTGGACGTGGCGAAGCAGACCTATCAGGCGCTCCACGACGCGAAGTTCGGAGGCTGGCAATGAGCAAGCTCCCCCGCCGCGCGCCGCGCGGACAGTCGCTCGTCGAGACGGCGCTCGGGTTGATCGTCTTCGTCTCCATCCTGGTGTGGGGCATCCACCTGGCGGAGCTGGGCTACCTGGCGCCCAAGGTGCACGAGGCGGCCGCCAACGCGCTGTGGGACACCACGGCGAAGCGGATGCACCAGCATCCCAATGACTACTCGCCCCGCGAGCAGGCCATCAACAGCGCGGGCTCCGATGCGACGGGCCGCTTCGCAAGCTTCGATGGGCGCGAGTCCAAGAAGAGCGGCGACAGCACGGTGAAGCTGGTGTTCACCGAGGCCAGGGGCCTGAACGTCACCTGTGAGTCGGACCAGGTGGCGAACATGTCCCAGAACAACTACCAGGCCTACCCGGGCGGCAGCGGGGGCATGGCCTGCCACGGGAGCGCGCAGCTGCGGGTCGTCAACTTCCCCAAGTCCTTCCTGGACCAGGGCGGCGAGGGCTTCTTCAAGGTGAAGAACTACCCGAACCTGGGGTGGTTCACCTTCTGCGCCATGGGAATGGCCTCGGGTGGCGACTGCAGCCAGGGCCGGGTCGCCATCATGCTGGATGACTGGGGGCTGTCCGGGGGCGCGGAGAGCACGGACCACCTGCTCCACAGCGGGGGCAACGATGCCTTCTCGGGCCTGGTGCGCAACGTGTACGGCCAGACGGGTGCCTCGGGCATGGGCGCCGGCCAGGCCATGGCGATGGCCATCGTGAACGCGGCGCCCGGCAGCCTCGATGGCACCTTCTGGATGAGCTACCAGAGCGGCAAGCCGGACCCCGAGTTCCGGGATGGCGACAGCGGTCCCAATGACTGGATGACCAACGTGCGCACCGGGAGCCGCAACTCCAAGTACAAGGACCGGGGTAACAGATGGTTGGGGTTGTGAGGGCGGGGCTGGTGGTGGCGCTCGTGCTCGGAGCGCTCCTGCCGGCCAGCGCGGCGGAGCCGGAGAAGAAGAAGCGCTTCGAGTGGGACGTGCCGGGGATGGTGTCGCAGGTGGAGGTGGAGGGCGTGCAGGTGGCGCTCGGCATCCCCATGAAGCTGCACGCGGTGACGTCCTCGTGGAAGCCGACGGACCTGTTCCGCCACTTCGCCGCGCAGTTCAAGGAGCAGGGGTTCTACATCCCCCCGCCCTCACACCAGGTGGTCGTCCACGGGGCCATGTCCCTGACGGCGCTGGATGTGAACCGGGACCTCACGTACACCGTGTTCCTGCGGGTCAACCCGGATGGGAAGACGACGCGCGTGCTGCTGGGCACCGCCAACGTGGGGCAGATCCGCAATCCCTCGGCCGACAACACCTTCGCGCCCGTGTATCCGGGAGCCTCGCAGCTCGTCACCAGCGACGTCGAGGCCGGACGCTCGCTCTCGTACGTCATCACCGCCACGGCCGAGCAGCTCGCCGCCTTCTACCGCGATGCCATGAAGGCCGCCGGTTGGGAGGAGAAGCGCCCGGGCACCTACCGCAAGGGCAGCGAGCGGGTGGTGGTGCTGGCCCGTCCCCTGGAGAAGGGCCAGCTGTCGGTGGTCGTGCTGGGTGGGCACCTCGCCCGCGATGACGAGGACCTCACCGAATGACACGCGGTCCGGTGCTCGGTGCGTGCGTGGCCCTGGGATTGCTCGCCGTGCCGGGATGCGTGGCGCGCGAGGCCCGTCCCGAGCCCGTGAAGGTGGCTCCCGCGCTGCCCGCGACGCTCCAGGAGGCGGTGGCGCGGCTGGCCGCCGAGGCTCCCCTGCTGTCTCCCGGAACGGACGTGGCCATCGCCGTGCGCAACCTCCGCACGGGCGAGTACGCGGGCGTGGCGGACGAGGTACCCCACGTCTCGGCCAGCGCGGCGAAGGTGCTCTGGGTGGCGGCGGCGCTCGCGCGCGTGGGCACCGACAAGGTGGCTCCCCATGCCGGGCCCATCTTCCGCACATCGGACAACGAGGCCTCGGGCGAGGTCATCGACCTGATCGGTCCGGACGCCGTCAACGACTGGTACCGCGAGCTGGGGCTGAGGCACACCGCGCTCACCCGGTGGCGGTACGGCAAGCCGCGCCAGGCGACCAACTCGCCGCGGGAGATGGGCGGGGACAACTACTTCACCGCCCGGGACGTGGTGGAGGTGCTCTCGCGGTGGGACCGGGGCGAGCTGCTGGGTGGGGCGGAGACGGAGGCGCTGCGGCAGTGGATGACGCTCACCCCGCGCACCGGATGCGGCGGGTGGATGGGGGCGCTGCTGCCGGAGCCCGCGCGCGTCACGCTGATGCACAAGGCGGGGTGGCTGCCACCCGGCTGCTGCTCGGACGACGCCGTGTACAACACGCTCACCGAGGTGGGGGTGGTGCAGGTGCCCGGTGGAGACCGCTACGCCGTGGCGCTGCTGGCCCGCCGTGGCGGGGACTACTGGCGGCGCCAGGCGCCCTTCATCGAGCGCGCCTCGTGCGTGCTGTACCGGACCGTCTCCCGCGATGCGACGCTCTCCTGCCATGACGTGGCGGGCGTGCTCGAACCGGCCTCGTTCGGCCTGCCAGAGTCGGCCCCCGTACCGAAGGACTGCGATTGAGGGGCGACACATGCGGACGATGACGCGACTGGGAAGGGCCTGGGGCGTGTTGGTGCTGGGCGGAGCGCTGCTGGCGCTGCCGGCGAGCGCGGCGGGCACCCCGAAGAAGGCCAACACGTGCGAGGCGGCCTGCACCGAGAAGGCCTCCGGGACGATGCAGCAGTGCGTGGCGAAGTGCCCGAACCCCGAGAGCAACAAGGGCGGCTTCGAGAACTGCTCGCGGCGCTGCTCCGAGCACTTCGAGGAGAAGTTCAACGCGTGCAGCAAGGACTGCCCCAAGGAGAAGCCGCAGCGGAACAAGCACCGGAAGCAGCAGGGGCAGAACAACCGGTCGAAGTATTAGGGGCCGCTCCCCCTGCTTCGGGGGAGGGGAGGGCTCGGCCGGAGGGGGATGCGGTTGAAGCACTCCGGGCCTCGTGTTACGGCCGGAGGTCATGAGCGACGCCGGTGCACCCCCGAAGGATTACAAGGACTCGGTCAATCTCCCCAAGACGGACTTCCCCATGAAGGGGAACCTGGCCCAGCTGGAGCCGAGGATGCTCGGCTGGTGGGCGGAGCGGGGCATCTGGGGGAAGATTCTCGAGCGGCGCACGCAGGCCGAGCCCTTCGTCCTGACGGATGGGCCGCCCTACGCCAACGGGCACATCCACGCGGGCCACGCGCTCAACAAGGTCCTCAAGGACATCGTCGTGAAGTACCGCAACCTGGCGGGCCGCCGGTGCGACTACATCCCGGGCTGGGATACCCACGGTCTGCCGATCGAACAGGCGGTGGAGAAGCGGCTCAAGGACAAGAAGATCGACAAGCGGACGCTGGACCGGGAGGCCTTCCTGGAGCAGTGCCGCGCGTACGCGCTGGAGTTCATCGACATCCAGCGCACCGAGTTCAAGCGCCTGGGCATCCTCGGGGACTGGGAGCACCCGTACCGCACGCTCGACTTCCCCTACGAGGCGCAGGAGATCCGCGAGCTGGCCACGTTCGCGAAGCGGGGCATGCTCTACCGGCGCAAGAAGCCGGTGTACTTCTGCCTGACGGACCAGACGGCGCTGGCCGAGGCCGAGGTGGAGTACGAGGACCACGCGAGCCCGTCGGTGTACGTGGCCTTCCCGGCGGGCCCCGAGGTGGCCGAGCGGGTGCCGGCGCTGAAGGGGAAGAACGTCTCGTTCGTCATCTGGACCACGACGCCGTGGACGCTGCCGGCCAACCTGGCCATCGCGGTGAACGCGGAGTACGAGTACGTGTTCTACGCGCTCGGCGAGCGCGTCATCTGCGTGGCGAAGGACCTGCTGTCCAAGGTGCTGGCCGAGGTGAAGGCGGACGAGCTGGCGGTGAAGAACGTGAAGGTGGCCGGCGAAGAGGTGTCGGCGGCCGCGCTGGTGGAGCCGGAGCGCATCCTCGCCTACGCGCGCGGTGACGAGCTGGAGGGCTGCACCTACCGGCACGTCTTCTACGAGCGTCAGGGAAGGATTCTGCTGGGCGAGCACGTGACGCTGGAGGCCGGTACGGGCCTGGTGCACACGGCGCCGGGGCACGGCCAGGAGGACTACGAGGTGGGCCTGAAGTACGGGCTCGACATCTACAACCCGGTGCGCCAGGACGGCCGCTACGACGAGAGCGTGGGCGGGTGGCTGGCGGGCAAGAAGGTCTTCGAGGCCAACCCGGTCGTCATCGACGCGCTGGTCGAGAAGGGCGCGCTGCTCAACGACAAGTCGGACAAGGTCGAGCACAGCTATCCGCACTGCTGGCGGTGCCACAACCCTGTCATCCTCAGCGCGACGTACCAGTGGTTCATCCCGCTGGACAAGCCGCTCAAGGGCGAGAAGACGTTCCGGCAGCAGGTGCTGGACGAGGTGGACCGGGTGCAGTGGGTGCCGTCGTGGGGGCACAGCCGGATCCGGGGCATGCTGGAGACGCGGCCGGACTGGTGCATCAGCCGGCAGAGGACGTGGGGCGTGCCCATCCCCATCGCGTACTGCGAGGGGTGCGAGGAGTCGGTCATCTCCGCGGAGCTGATGGAGAAGGTGGCGGCGGCGGTGGAGAAGGAGGGCGCGGGCGTGTGGTACCGCACGCCGGTGAAGGAGTTCCTCCCCGCGGGCTACACGTGCCAGAAGTGCGGCAAGACGGAGTTCCGCCGCGAGACGGACATCCTGGACGTGTGGTTCGACTCGGCGTGCGCGTTCAGCGCGGTGTCGGAGCGGCGGCAGCGGATTCCGGCGGACCTGTTCCTGGAGGGGAGTGATCAGCACCGGGGCTGGTTCCACTCATCCATCCTGGTGTCGGTGGGGACGCGGGACGTATCGCCGTACAAGGCCTGCCTGACGCACGGCTTCGTGGTGGACGGCGCGGGCGAGAAGATGTCGAAGAGCCGGGGCAACGTGGTGGCGCCGGAGAAGATCATCCAGCAGTACGGAGCCGAGGTGCTGCGGCTGTGGGTGGCCTCGAGCGACTACCGCAACGACGTGCGGCTGTCGGACCAGATCCTCAAGGGCCTGAGCGAGGGCTACCGGAAGATCCGCAACACCATCCGGTATGCACTGAGCAACCTGTACGACTTCGATCCGGCGAAGGACGCGGTGCCGGCGGGTGAGCTGCTGACGCTGGACACGTGGGCGAGGGGCCGGTTGGCGGAGGTGGTGGCGCGGGTGAAGAAGGCGTACGAGGCGTACGAGTTCCACCTGGTGTACGCGACGGTGGTGGACTTCTGCGCGGGAGACCTGTCGGCGGTGTACTTCGACATCCTGAAGGACCGGCTGTACACGACGAAGGCGACGGGTCACGCGAGGCGGAGCGCGCAGACGGTGCTGCACGAGGTAGCGACGGTGCTGCTGCAACTGCTGGCGCCGGTGATGAGCTTCACGGCGGAGGAGGCGTGGCAGTACCTGCCGGGGAAGAAGGCGGAGAGCGTGTACCTGACGGACTTCCCGGAGCCGGCGGTGAAGACGGACGCGGCGCTGGCGGAGCGTTACGAGAAGCTCTTCGCGGTGCGGAGTGCGGTGCAGGGGCTGCTGGAGGCGGCGCGGCGGGACAAGATGATCGGCGCGTCGCTGGAAGCGCGGGTGGTGCTGAGCGCGAGCGGCAAGGCGCGGGAGTTCCTGAAGGCGAACGAGGCGGAGCTGCCGGGGCTGCTGATCGTGAGCCAGGTGGAGCTGGCGGACGGGGCGGGGGAGAAGGCGCAGGCGTTGAATGTGGCGCAGGTGCTGGGCGAGGAAGTGAAGGCGGAGGTGTTGCCGGCGAAGGGAGCGAAGTGCCCGCGCTGCTGGACGTACTCGGAGAAGGTCGAGTCTGGCGCGGAAGTCTGCGCCAAGTGCCAGGAAGCGCTGAGCTGAGGTCCCAACAACAACCACGACCAACAACCCCTCTCCCTCTGGGAGAGGGACGGGGTGAGGGTCTTCACCCCGTGGTCACTTCTGTGCCGAAGCGGATTTCTTGGAAGAGGACTTCTTGGGGAAGACGTAGATGGCGACGGCCTTTCCCTTGCGCTCCATGCCGCCGGAGAGGTTTCCGAGCAACAGGCCGGTGGTGTCTGGCTCGCTCATGGCATCGAGGATGATGGCATTGGCGCCCAGCTTCCCGGCCTTCTTGCGCATCGAATTGAACATGGTCCCCATGCCCGTGACCAACGGAGCGCTCCTCGAGTCGAGCAGGGCGATCTCCTCGTACTTGCCGGGCACCTGATCTGCCGTGCGGTAGACGGCGACCTTCTCCGGCTCGACGGCCGGACGCGGTTGATCCGCGAGTGCGCCGAGCTGGACGGCGCTGGTGGTCGCGCAGGCCGAGGTCAGGACGAATAGGACGAGGACGAAGGGGGACAATAGGTGAGGGAGTGACATAGGAAACTCCGAGGCGAGCGATGGCTTCTCATTCGAGAGGAGTGGTCATCCACCTGGAGCCGGGCACGATTCATCCCCACGAGCGCTCGGGCATTCTCTGCTTGTCGTTCCAGCCGGAGGTGCCCTGGCTCTCCGTCCTGGGAGTGTCACAATTCTCCCAGGAGGACTCCGTATAGGATTGTGCCGGATCGCGCGGGCGCCAGCCTCCGAGAAGCCCGCCTCCCGAGGACGCCTACTGTCCTTCCAGCTCGCGCAGCTTGTCGATGATGACCTGCATGCGAGCGTGGTGCGAGCCGGCCCAGAACACGCGCTTGCACTCGGGGCACTGCTGGAAGCGGGTGAACGAGGCGTGCACGCGCTCCGGTACTCGGCCCTGGACCTCCGCGTGAGAGGCCTCGGAGAGCGCGCCATTGCAGGCGAGGCACCGCGTGAACGGACGCATGCTCGCGGTGAGCCGGAAGCGCCGCACCACCTCCACGAGCTGCTGGGAGGGGTCCGTCTCGCGGGGGAAGTACCCGTGAACCACCTCGGAGCGCTTGAGCACACCGATGTCCCGCGTGAGCAGGATGCGCTGCTCGTCCCGGGACACACGGGCGAGCACGTCATCGGCGTAGTCGTTGCGCCACAGGGTGTCGAACCCGAGCATGCGCAGCAGGCCCGCGAGCCGGCCGAGACCCACGTCGAGCAGGAAGCGCGGCTCGGGGAGGGCAGGGGGCCCCACGCGCACGAGCGGCGCCACGTCGATGGCGGAGAACACGGGGTACACGGCCAGGCGCTGGCCGGGCTCGACGCGGTGGGAGAAGTCCACGGCCTCGCCATCCACGAGCACCACGTCCACCTCGGGGTGGGGCGGGCCGAGCGACTCGATGAGGTCCTTCACCGAACACGGCCCGGCCAGGGTGTGGAGGAACCCGACGCCACGGCGCTCGGGGGCCAGGAAGTCGTTGAGCGAGCCGTAGAACCGGACCGTCACCTGCTTCATGACTTCAGGAGCGGGGCGGCTCGGCCGGGCCCTTGTTGCGCAGCCGGCGGATGAGCCGGTCGATGAGCGGCGTGAGGGCGAACGTGGCGGCGAAGCGCGGAATCTTGATGACCTGGCAGGCGGCATAGGCGCCCGCGAAGGTGCCCGCGGCCCCGGCGGCCCCGGTGACATTGAAGCCCGCGCGGATGAGCAGCGCGAAGCCCGCCAGGCACAGGCCGAAGATGGCGTAGTGCACCACGATGGCCAGCATGCCGTAGCGGGTGATGAAGTCCTGGAGCCGCTCCATCAGGGTCGGCTTGGTCTTCGTCACGGCGGTGGTGGCGGGAGTCTCGTTCGGATTCGGCGTCGGCGTCACAGGTGGCTCAACAGTCCCCATCATCCCCACCATGCCCCACTTCGAGGTGTGCCGCGAGTCAACCGCTTGGCAGCCCGGTCGTATTCCGGGCCGTGTTGTCAGCCTCCCAGTCAGCAAGGTAGACCTGCGGGTCTCATGGTGCATCGCTTCCGCGTCCTGATCCTCGTGGGCCTCGCCACCCTCGCCGCCGACCAGGTGACCAAATATCTGGCCGTCGCCCACCTGACGGAGGCGCTGGATGGACGGATGGGCCTGGCTCGGGTGGAGGGCTTCTTCACCGAGCAGAACCTGGACAACGACCCGCCCGTGGAGGGCGCGTACCGGCGGTCCACCCGCCCCTACCGCTTCATCGAGGACTACTGGCACTTCCGCTACGTGGAGAACCCGGGCGCCGCCTGGGGCATGTTCGCCAACCTGCCCGAGTCCGTGCGCCGGCCCTTCTTCCACGTGGTGAGCCTGGTGGCGCTCGGCTTCATCCTCTTCATGTACGTGCGGCTCACCCCGGAGCAGAAGTCGGTGCGCTGGGCGCTGGCGCTCGTCACCGGAGGGGCGCTGGGCAACTTCGTGGACCGGTTGCTGCGCGGCTACGTCATCGACTTCATCGACTGGCACTGGCGCAACCAGCCCGGCATGCGCTGGCCCACCTTCAACGTGGCCGACGCGGCCATCTGCGTGGGCGTGGGCCTGTTGCTCCTGGACTCCTTCCGGGCACGCGGGCCCGTGGAATCCGTGACGCCGGGGGGGCAGGTGGTATAAGCCGCACCCGTGCCCCGCAAATACCTCCTCCTGCTGACGGTGGCGCTCGGCGTCATCGTCCTCGACCAGTGGACGAAGTACCTCGTCGTCCGCGAGCTCACCACCCGCTTCGATGACAGGCCCACGCTCGGTGAGCGCCTGTCGGCGATGTATGGCGAGCCCCCGCCCCAGGGCTTCGACGGACTGCACTACCGGTCCAAGCGCCACATCGAGGTCTCCCCGTCCTTCTTCCGTCTGCGCTACGCGGAGAACCCGGGCGCGGCCTGGGGCCTCTTCCGGACTCTGCCGCCCAACGTGCGCGGGCCCCTCTTCCACGTGGTGAGCATCGGCGCGGTGGTGCTCATCTCCTGGTACTTCAGCCAGCTGAGCGGGACGAATCCCCAGGAGCGCTGGGCCCTGTGGGGCCTGCCCCTGGTGCTGGGCGGAGCCATCGGCAACTACATCGACCGGATCGCCCGGGCCTTCGTCATCGATTTTCTCGAGGCCCACTGGTACGACAAGGCGGCCTGGCCCTCCTTCAACGTGGCCGACTCGGCCATCGTCGTGGGCGTGGGGCTGCTCCTGGTGGATGCCTTCGTGCGCAAGGACAAGCCGGCGGAGGAGAAGTCCGCCCAGGTCCGTTCCTGACGGGCGGGCCGCTCCCCGTGCTGGCGATCCGGCCCCGGGTCGCCACTCCCTACTCCAAGAGTTCGCCGTGAACAGGTAACCTGCACGGCCTCGCGCCCGTAAGGTCTCCTGTTCATGCTCCCCGTCCTCGTCCACTTCACCTTCACCTCCTTCTGGTCCCAGCTGTTCCTGTACGCCCTGGCGCTCGGCGTGGTGGCGTACATCGCCTACAACGGCTGGAGCGGTGCCGAGGGCACTCCCAGGGCCAAGGGCGAGAAGCCTCCTCCTCCCACGCCGCAGGAGCGGCTGCTGCGCGCGCTCGTCTATGGCGCCATCGGCGGGGCCCTGGCGTGGTTCGGCCTGAAGTACGCGCTGCCCGCGGACGCCATCCCGGGGGGCCAGGGCGAGGGGCTGCCCGTGCACACCTACGGCGTCCTGCTGGCCACCGGCTTCATGACCGCGGCGGCCGTGGCCGCGCGGCTGGCTCAGGACGAGTGGCGCAAGCTGGAGTGGGTGTCGGACGGCCAGGGCGGTGGCCAGTGGGTGGACGTCGAGGGCCCTCGCAAGCGCGAGGCGTTGATGGACCTGGCCTTCTACGTGCTGGTGGGGGGCCTGGTGGGCAGCCGCGTCCTCTTCGTGCTCGTCAACTGGAAGGACTACTCGCGCGACTGGTCGCAGGTGTTCTCGCTGGGCGGCGGGCTGGTGTTCTACGGCGGCCTCATCGGCGCGGGGCTGGCGGCCTTCTACTTCGCGCGCAAGAACGGCATGGACTTCCTGCGGCTGGCGGACCTGGCCATCCCCACCGTGTCGCTGGGCCAGTGCCTGGGGCGCCTGGGGTGCTTCTCCGCCGGGTGCTGCTGGGGTGACGTCACCGCGGCGGGGACCCGCCTGGCGGCCCACTTCCCGGGTTCCGGGGTGGCCAGGGATCTCTTCGGGCAGCTCACCGGCACCTCCAGCCTGGCCTTCCAGTCGCAGGCGCAGGACTCGCGCTACGTGGTGGAGGCCACCGGGCAGATCCTCCACCAGGCGGCCCCCGGCGCCGTGCGCATCTCCGAGTGGGTGGCCCAGCACGGCACCACCCTGCCGGTGCACCCCACGCAAATCTACGAGTCGCTCGGCCAGATGGTGCTCTTCCTGGCGCTGCTGTACGCGCGCCGCTTCCGCCGCTTCCACGGCCAGATTTTCGCCCTGTGGCTCATGTGCTACGCGGTGCTGCGCACCACGGTGGAGCTGTTCCGCGGCGACACCGAGCGCGGCACCCTGCACGGCCTGCTCGAGTCCCTGGGGGCCCGGTCGCTGGCGGACGCGGTGCCCCTGGAGGCCTGGTACAACATCTCCACCAGCCAGTTCATCTCCCTGTGCATGTTCACCTTTGGTGCGACTTTGCTGTACCGACGGATTCGCCGGGCAGGCGAGGCGGCTGGCGTCGGGCCGACACCGAGCCCCGCCTGAGGTTGATAAGCGGGCCCGTCTTGGGGACACTCTGGGACGCCCATGCCGTACGAGCCCAAGTCGTCCACGAAGAACCAGGTCGCGAAGCCCGGAGCTTCGACGAAGTCGTCCGCCAGGCTGGCCGCGAACGATGGGGATACGAAGTCCGGTATGCCCACCAAATCGGGCAGCGAGGTGGCCCTCCAGGAGTGTGACGCCATCGAGGCCGAGCTGGCGGCCCTGAAGGTGACCTACGAGCACTACTTCATGGGAATCGATCGCACCCCGCCCACACGGGTGCACGAGGACCTGAAGAAGCGCGTGGAGAGGCTCAAGAGCAGCTTCGTGCGTAACACGGGCGCGAAGTTCCGCGTGCAGGCCATCCACAGCAAGTTCATGAGCTACGAGCGGCTCTGGACGCGCACGCTGCAGGAGATCGAGAACGGCACGTACAAGCGGGACGTCGCCAAGGCGAAGCGCCGCGTCGAGAAGAAGCCGACCGCTCGCGGCACCGGGGCGACGCAGCTGCCCGACTCCGACTTCGACGTGGACGAGGAGAAGCCGTCGTCCGTGCCATCGGTGGAGCCCGTGCCCTTCCGGGGCGGTGTGCCGTCGGTGGCGCCGCTGGTGCCGTCGGTGGCGCCGCTGGTCCCGCCCGTGGCGCCCGTGATGGGGACGCCGGCCCGGGGCTCGCCCCTGCCGTCGATTCCCTCGGTGGCGCCGCTGGTGCCGTCGGTGGCGCCGGTGATTCCGCCCGTGGCGCCGGTGATTCCGCCCGTGGCGCCCGTGGGGGCCCGTCCTCCCGCCGCGCGTCCGGGGACGCCCCAGGCGGCGCGCCCCGCCGCCGCGCTCCGTCCTCCCTCCGCCAGTGCCTCGAGCGACCTGTCCGACGACAAGCTGAAGTCCGTCTACAACGCCTATGTCGCCGCCAAGCGCAACAACAAGGAGGACACCTCGAAGATGAGCTACGACTCCATCGCCGCCTCGCTGCGCAAGCAGGTGCCGGAGCTGATGAAGCAGCACGGCGCCAAGTCGGTGGAGTTCAAGGTCGTCATCAAGGACGGCAAGGCCGTGCTCAAGGCCGTTCCCAAGTAGGGCGTGCGCGGATGAACCAGGACCTGGAGTCGCTCAAGTCGAGGGTGAGCCGCCTGTCGGTGATGATTTTCGACATCGACGGCACCCTCACCGACGGGCGCATCTTCTGGGTGCCCAACTCCGGCTGGACGCAGATGTACAGCGTGCGCGACGGCATGGGCATCAAGCGGCTGCAGGAGGCGGGGCTGGAGGTGGCGGCCATCTCCGGCGGCGACAGCCTCTCGGCGCAGATGCGCATGCAGTCGCTGGGCCTCAAGCACGTGCACTTCGGCAGCCAGGACAAGGTGGCCCACTTCGAGAAGCTGCTGGAGCTCTTGAAGGTGACGGCGGACCGGTGTGGGTACATGGGGGATGAACTGGTAGACCTGCCGCTGCTCAAGGCGGTGGGGTTCTCGGCCGCGCCCCCCGAGTCCCCGGACGAGGTGCGTTCGCAAGTGCACTATGTGGCGCAGCGGCCGGCGGGTTTCGGCGCGGCGCGCGAGGTGTGTGAGTTCATTCTGCGTCATCGGCAGGCGCCCTGAGCGTCCCGGAGGGCGGGCCGGATGTCCGGTCCTGGAATCCGCCCCGGGAGGTGACGTCGAAGTCCCGCGGGGGGGAGGTTGTCCGGTGGGGAGGTGCTCCCTAGTTTGCGCCACGCGCGAGGACCCGACCGGGGCTCGCGGATGTAGGCAGGCAAACGCACTGGACCTCGAGGTGGGCGATGGCAGGTGGGACGCGGCGCAGGTGGCTCGGGCTGGCGGCGGTGGCGCTGTGGCTGGCGAGCGGGTGCGCGGCTCCCCCGGAGGACGCGGAGGCGCGTCTCGCGGAGGACCTGGCCGAGGAGAAGCGCATGGACGCGGCGCTCGACGAGGTGGAGACGCGTCTGCTGGGCAATCAGTCCAAGATGCACCTGTGGCAGGAATTGGGTGAGCGGCACCAGCAGGTGTCGGCCATCCAGTGCCGCGTGGCGGATGAGCACCTGATGGGCATCGCGCGCAATCTGGAGCACCAGGAGCGCAAGGCTCGCGAGCAATACAAGCGCCGGCGCATGGCCTCCGTGGAGTCCGCCGTGCTCACCTCGGCCAAGCAGGAGCGGTTGAGCAACTAGTCGCGGAGATACCCTCACCCCGGCCCTCTCCCAGAGGGAGAGGGTGCTCGAAACCCGGGAGAGCGGGCGGGCGGCCTCGTGCTTCCGTGACGCCGCCACCAAATCCGGCTACAACTTTCGCCCCGTGAGAACCCGGATTGGAGCACTCGTCCTTGCCGCCGCGGCCGGGCTCTTCGGCTGCGATACTCCCTCCGACGAGGCCTGCGCCTCGCCGCAGGTGGTGCGCGTGATGGACGCCCAGGGCGACGTCTACCGCTGCACCGCCTCCGAGGACTGTCCTCGCTCCTCTCGCGTGTCGCTGTGCGTCACCGACACCTCCTCCTTCGAGGAGTGCATCCGCTGCCAGGACACCCAATGTGTCCGCATCATCCCGGAGACCTGCTAGTGCGACGCCTGACGCTGCTCCTGGCCCTCTCGCTCGCCACCGGCTGCTCCCGGCCGAGCGCCACCGACCACATGCAGCGCGCTCGCGATGCCATCTTCGAGAAGCGCCCCGACGAGGCCCTCGTGGAGTACCGCAAGGCGCTAGATGCCCTGCGCATCGACGACTCCGCCCAGGCCCAGGTCATCAAGGCCCGTGCCCTCAAGGGCGCCGCGGACGTCTACTGGCTCGAGATGCGCAAGGTGAAGGAGGCGGTGAGCGTCTACAAGGAGCTCATCGTCCAGTGCCCCGAGTCTCCCGAGGCGCTGGAGGCCCGCGTGGTGCTCGCCGAGCTGCTGCGCGTGTACTTCCGGGATTTGCGCGGCGCCATCGACCAGCTCACCGCGGCGCTGGCGCGCAACCCGCCCCAGGGCGCCGAGCTGCACTACCAGGTGGCCAAGCTGTACTTCGAGCTGCAGGACTACCAGCAGTGCGCGCTGGAGTCGCGCAAGCTGGCCGAGCGCTTCGCCACCAGCGCCTTCGTGGACGACTCGCTCTTCCTGCAGGCCCAGGCGTTGCACATGCAGGCGGTGCAGTCCCAGCCCGGCACCCCCGAGGTGCAGCGCTACCGCCAGGAGGCCTCGCGCACGTACGCGGACCTCATCGCCCGCTTCCCGGACTCGGAGCTCTCCCCGCACGCCACCTTCGAGATGGGCAAGCTGAAGGCCGAGGCGGGCGACAACGAGAAGGCCATCGAGACCTGGGTCCAGGCCCTCAAGAACCACCCGGAGCCGGCCATGGTGCAGGACTCCATCGCCCGGGCCCGCCGCCGCATCGCCGCGACGGCGACCGAGGTCAGCCACACGTCGGCCTTCGACCACAAGAGCCGGGCTCCCGCGGGAACGCCCCGCTCCTCGGTGGAGGCCGTCGGCGGCTCGGCCGAGGAAGCCGCTCGCGACCACGGCGACTGAGACGCCCCGGCGTTCAGCCCGGAACGCCTTCCAGTACGGTCTCGAAGAGGGGCGCGGCCACGTGGGGATCGTCCGCGTCCGCCACGAGCAGCAGGTGGATGCGGCCCTGCTCCACCCGCGCGTCCACGCCCTCCAGCTTCACCTTCGCATCCACGCCATCGAGGAACTGCGGCGTGCCATCGGGCGCCAGCACGCCCACCGCCGAGCCCATCACCGTGCCATCCGCGTAGGCATCGCGGGTGTCCTCGGCGGCGGCGGTGAAGACGAGGCGGCCGTCCGGCAGTGGCGAGGCGTCCGTGAAGGACAGGCGCACGGTGCCCGCGCGGCCCAGCTCCCAGCGGCGCACGGTGCGTACCACGTCGGGTTGTAGGGGCTCGCCGGCCCCGAGCGTGCGCAGCACCCGGCCCGCGTCCAAGTCAACCACCGCGTCCGTGCCCTGGTCTCCGTTGCCACGGTTGAGCAGGCGCAGGCGCGCGCCCGCCACCGCCGCGCCCTCCACGTTGAGCGGGCCCAGCTCGCGGGTGAGCTGGGCGTAGACGCTGGTGAAGTCCACCTCGCGCGCCGGACCGCCGATGCTCCCGTCCGCCGCCAGCGGCACCAGCGCGCCCTTCATCCGCACCGACGTGCTCCCCGAGGGCACCGCCAGCAGCGCCCCGTGCGGCGCGCCATCGAGGCTCCCCAGCAGGCAGAGCGCCTCCAGGTCCGGCTTGAGCGCCTTGCGGGTCCTGGGCTCCAGCGGCAACTCGCCCGGGAAGAGGCGCGAGAGCTGTCCCGGCTCTTCCCCCTCCCGGGGAAAGGTGGCCAGGAAGAGCGAGTCGTCCGCGACGACGTGGAGCCAGTTGCCAACGCGCACGAGGCCACTCGCGGCGGATACGTGGGCCGCACCGCCCGGCGTCTCGGGGGACCGCAGGGTGAGTTTCCGGCGCTGGGTGAGACGGAGCATGGTTGGGACCTCGGGGCGGACCGTGGAGTGGCGATATCCTCACCCCAACTCTCTTCCTGGGGTGAGCCGATGACTTCTCATGTCTTCCGGCAGGTCATCGTGCCGGTGGTGTTGTGGGGGGCCTCGAGCGGGTGTGTGACGAATTACCTGTCCGAGACGCGCGACATCACCCACCCGAACAATGTGACCCCGTCCCCTGGGGCCAGAGCAGCGCCTGGAAAATGGGAGGGACCATGGAAGGAGTATTCCTCCGCGAGTGCGTTGAAGGCGACCTTCTACTATGGCCCCTGGCAGTGCAACAGGCGGTGGATGGCGTCTTGTCGGGAGGAATGCGCTGAGCAGGGCCGTAGGCTCATGGGCTGCATGTGGCTGGCCGATATCAAGTACGACTGGCGGGGGGCCGTCATGCCGCTCGAAGCCGGAAGTCGCTATGCCCTCTTCCACTGCTGTTGCGACTTCCCCACGTTGAAACCGGCGGACAAGGAGCCCTTGCGCAAGCAGTGGGAGAACGCGCGGGAGGGCCTTCGCCGGAAGTTCGCCGATATCTATGGAGAGTGGCCCAAGAGCGGAAACACCCACTGGCCGGGACATCACATGCGAGACCTCTGGCATGGAGGCAATCCGACGGATCTCGGAAACGTCATGCCCGCGCAGCCCGACATCCATGGGGTCTACAACGAGGAGTACCCCAGGTGTTACGAGGGGAGCGCGCCCTGGAATTCGGTGGGAGTCGATCTGCCCTACAGCGACTGATGACGATGCCAACGCCCATGCGCGACCTCCTCGATGAGGTCTCCCGTGACCACTTTCCGTATCCGCCTGCCACCCTCGAGCAGCTCGAGGCGTTCGAGCGGCGCATGGGGTGGACTCTGGACCCGGACCTGCGTGCCTTCTACCTGCATTGCAACGGCGCGGAGTTGATCAAGCCACTGCCAGACTGCCCCTACCGGATGCTGCCCTTGTCCGAGATCATCCGGGCGCGCGTGGCCATTCGCGGCAGAGACGAGGATTCACGCGGGCCGGCCTCCCTGTATGCCATCTGCGATGTGCAGGATGGCAACTACGTCTTGATCGACGTGAGCCGGCAGGCGCATGGGCGTTACCCCATCATCGACGGTGACCACGAGACGTGGCCGAACCTGGAGTATTGCCGACAGTTCGCTGGCTCCTTCTCGGAGTTCCTGGAGGGGGCGCTACGAGCCCGTGCTCCAGGCTATTGGCTGAGAGGGTGAAGCCTCCGCTGGTGCTCCCGTGTCTCCTTGTCGCGCAGCAGCAGGTTCCATGTCTGCGGTCGTGAGGACAACAGCGTGAGCCAGGTGTCGATCTCTTCGTCCATCTCCCCGTTCACGCCCTTCAGCTTCCGCAGCACCGGCTCGGCATTCGAGAGGCCCAGTCGCGCGATGCTCTCCAGGATGGCGCTTCGCACCTCGCGCGCGGGCTCCGTGGCGAAGCGCCCGGTCAGTGCTCGCATCGTCCGCTCGGCTTCTTCCGCCGATACCGTTCCCAGTGCCTTCGCCGCCGCCGCGCGTACCTCCGCGTGCTCGGCGCTCTGGAACAGCTCTCGCACGGAGTCCACCGCGGGCGTTCGCGCCGCCTCGATGGACGAGGCCCCCAACAGCCCCGCCGCCGTCCCGGGGTCGCTCGCCTCCCTCGCGAGCGCTACCGCCTCCTCCGCCACTCCCTGGAATCGTCCGAAGTTGCGCCCGGCCTCGTCCCTCAGGTTCCCCACCACCGCCTCGCGCACCTCGGGCGCCGCGTCCTTCACCCAATCGCGATAGGCATGGCGCGTGGACTCTCCCCTGGCCAGCACCTCGCTGGCCGGCTCCCCAGTGGCCCTCAGCGAGCGCACCATCACCGCCCGGCGCCTCGGGTCCGACTCGCGCGCGGCCTTGTCCACCACCCGCTCCAGCACCCCCCGCTCACCCGTCAGGTTGAAACGCGTCACCCAGAGGGCCGACAGTGCCTCCAGCACCTCGGGGTCCTGTTCCACCTCCACCTTCGCCCACAGCTGCTCCGGTGGCTGTTTCTCCAGGATGCCGCGCAGCTGCTCCACCACATAGCGGCGGTACGCCGGTGACGCCTTGCCCTGCCGGTACTCCTCCACCAGGGAGTCCAGTGCGCACGGCCCTGGTTGCAGGAGGCCCTCGGGCGGGAGGCTCTTTTCCTCGGAGACCGGCGCCGGTGCCGTCGGTGTCCGCCCCTCGCCCGCGCTCGCGGTATCTCGCGAGGCCGTGGTGTCCGGTGTCCCGGCCGGGGTCTCGCTCCTCGTGCCCGAGCGCCACAGCCACAGGCCCACGAGCGCGGCGAGCAGCACCGCTCCGGCACTCAGCCACGTCTTCCTCGCTCCCGTGCTCATCGCCTAGCCCTCGCACCTGTGGCGGATGGCCTTGAGCGGGAAGACCCGGTCGAAGTCGACCTGGCCCGCGTCGTACAGGCCCTTGAAGTCGACGTAGTCCCGCTGGAAGCGCGCGTCCTGCCGCGCGAAGTCCTTCAACAGCGGCAGGGCCTGGGCACCTCCGGCGCGCATCGCGAAGCGCACCAGGGCCCAGCGCACGCACTCGTTCTTCTCACGGGGGAAGCTCTCGCGGAAGGCGTCCAGCACCGCCTGGGTGTCACGCCCCGAGGACATCACCAGCGCGGCCATCTCGCGCACGCCGGGGGCGGGGTCCTCGGTCAGGAACCTCGCCATCCCTTGGAGCGACTTCCCCTCGATTCGAGCGCCCGGGTAGGTGCCCATCTCCAGGGCGAGGCTCCGCACATCCGGCTCTCTGGAGTCGAGCGCCACCTCCAGCAGCCTGCCCAGGTACGGCTCGAGCTCGCCGGTGCGCTGGAAGTCGTTGTCCATCACCCGGCCGATGGCGCGCACCGCGTTCATGACCACTCCCCTGGCGAGCGTGTCCCTCCTGGCCAGCGTGGTCAGGCGCTCCAACAGGGCCGGCTCGAAGCGGTGCTGCGTCTCCAGCGCCATCAGCGCGCTGGCCTGGTGGTCGGGATCCGGATGCGTCTCCGCCATGCGGGCGAGCCGGTCCACCACCGCGGGGGCTCTCACCGCTTCTGTCTCGCGCACCGCGCGCAGGTAGAGCGACAGCTCGGGCTCCCGCGCGCTCTGGGCCCATTCGATTCCCTGGAGCGCGGCGCGGACGTCCTCTCCGATGACCTCGGCGAGCCGCTCCTCCAGGAAGCGCTGCGCGGCCAGGTCTCCGCTCTCCAGCGCCTGGCGGATGGCGGCGTGCACTCCCTCGAGCCCGTACGGCGCCTCCCGCTTCAAATAACCCGGGTGGCACGTGAGCCTCGCGAGGCGTGGCTCGGCGATGGGCCGCTCATCCACCGCGAAGGCGGCGGTGGCTCCGAGCGTGGCCAGTAGCGCGGCGGCGAGGCGCCCGTGCCGGACTCGATTGGGAGACCAAGCTCCTCGCGAGGCGTTCGACATCTCTCTCCGCTCCCCCGTATAGGCATCCGGGCACGGGAGCGGTATAAACCAGACGCCGTGGAAAGTTCTCCCACCCGCAGATAAACGGTAAAACCTGTAACTGGCGGCGCGGTGTAGACGAATGCATGGCGGGAAACAAGCGGCCAGCCGATGACGCAAGAGTGTCGCCGCTGGGCGCACACGCCGCGTGCTATGGAGCCCTCATGAACCACTCGCAGAGCAAGGCCCTCTTCTCCCGCGCGCAGGAGCGCATCCCGGGTGGAGTGAACTCCCCGGTGCGTGCCTTCCGTGGTGTCGGCGGTGAACCCGTCTTCTTCAAGGAGGGCGCGGGCGCGTGGCTGACGGACGTGGACGACAACCGGTACGTGGACCTGGTGGGGAGCTGGGGTCCGCTCATCCTCGGCCATGCCTACCCGCCCATCGTCGCGGCCGTCACCGAGGCGGCGCGGCGCGGCACCACCTTCGGCGCGCCCACGGACCTCGAGGTGCAGTTCGCCGAGCTCATCTGCGCCACCGTGCCCAGCGTGGAGAAGGTGCGCCTGGTCTCCAGCGGCACCGAGGCCACCGTGGCCGCCATCCGGCTGGCGCGCGGCTTCACCGGCCGCGACTACATCCTCAAGTTCGAGGGCTGCTTCCACGGCGCGGGTGACCCCTTCCTGGTGAAGGCGGGCAGCGGCGTGGAGACGCTGGGTCTGCCGGACTCGCCGGGCGTGCCCAAGGAGGTGGCCAGCCTCACGCTGACCGCCCCGTACAACGACCTCGGCGCCGTGGAGCGGCTCTTCGCCCAGCGCGCCAAGGACATCGCCTGCGCCATCATCGAGCCCGTGGTGGGCAACATGGGCGTGCTCATCCCCGAGGAGGGCTACCTCCAGGGCCTCCAGGCGCTGTGCCGCGCGCACGGGGTGCTCTTCGTGCTCGACGAGGTGATGACGGGCTTCCGGCTGGCGCGCGGCGGTGCACAGGAGGTCTACGGCCTGCGTCCGGACCTGAGCACCTTCGGCAAGGTGATTGGTGGTGGCATGCCGCTGGCGGCCTACGGCGGGCGCCGCGACATCATGTCCAAGATCGCTCCCGAGGGCCCCGTGTACCAGTCGGGCACCCTGTCGGGGAATCCGGTGGCGGTGGCCGCGGGCATCGCGAGCCTCCAGGCGCTGCGCGCGCCGGGCGTGTACGAGCGCCTGGACTTCGTCGGCCGCGAAATCGAGGCCGGTCTGCGCGCGGAGGCGGAGGAGGCGAAGATCCCCGTCACCATCAACCGCGTGGGCAGCATGTTCACCGTCTTCTTCACCGAAGGGCCGGTGTACGACTACGCGAGCGCCAAGAAGGCCGACACGGCGCGCTACAGCCGCTTCTTCCACCAGATGCTGGAGGAGGGCGTGTACCTGCCGCCCAGCCAGTTCGAGGCGGCCTTCCTGTCGCTGTCCATCAACGAGCCCGAGGTGGCACACATCCTCCGGGCGGCCCGCAAGGCGTTCCGCGCGCTTGGACAAGGCGCCTGAACAAGAGGCGCTCGCGCGCCCGGAGTCCATTCCCTTCGGCCCCTACACCCTGGTGCGGCGCATCGGGTACGGGGGAATGGGAGAGGTGTTCCTGGCGCGCGAGGAGGGGCAGGGGCGCGCCTGCGTGGTGAAGAAGGTGCTGCGCGCCCTGGCGGGCAACCCCCAGTTCCTCGCCCGCTTCCGGGACGAGGCGCGCGTGGTGGTGCGCCTGTCCCATCCCAACATCGCCCGCGTGTGGGCCATGGGCGAGGTGGCTGGAGAGCTCTACCTCGCCATGGAATACGTGCAGGGCAAGACGCTCAACCGGCTCGCGTGGCGGCTGCGCAAGCAGGGCCGGGTGCTGCCCCTGGGCCTGGTGCTGCTCATTGGCGAGCGGATGTGTCAGGGCCTGGCCCACGCGCATGACGTGACGGACGAGCACGGGCAGCCGTTGCACCTGGTGCACCGCGACCTGTCGCCCGCCAACGTGTGCATCTCCTACGCGGGCGAGGTCAAAATCATCGACTTCGGCGCCGCCCAGTCCACGCTCAAGGAGGCGCAGACGGCGCCCAGCGTGGTGATGGGCAGCATCGCGTACATGGCGCCGGAGCAGGCGCGCAAGAAGCTCGTGGACCGGCGGGCCGACGTGTACGCCACGGGCGTGGTGCTCTGGGAACTGCTCGCCTGGCGCCCGCTGCCGCAGAAGGGCGATGTCGTCGAGCGCTGGAAGCGCGCGGCCTACCCCAAGTGGGAGCCGCCGGGACAGTACAGCCAGGGGCTGCCCCCGGAGGTGGATGCGGTGGTGTTGAAGGCCCTGTCCGCCGAGCCCGATGCCCGCTTCCCGGATGCGGCGGCGTTCGCCGAGGCGCTGCGCGCCCTGCGGGAGAAGTACGCGCCCGGTGTGGACGACGCGGACCTGGCGCGGCTGATGGGCGAGGCCTTCACCAAGGAGAAAGCGGTGGAGGACGAGGTGCTCGCGGAGCTGTTGCGCGCCAATCCCTCGCTCCAGCATCCGCTCTCCGAGAAGGAGCTGCCGACCTTCGCGCCCCCCACCGCGCTGGCCTTCGAACACCGGGCGCTCGACGCGCCCGCGGACTTCGTGCCCTCCGCCGAGGTGGAGCTGGTGGAGGATTCCCGGCCGCGCACACCGGCTTCCGCCGAGGCTCGGACCCAGACGCCGGCGACCTCACGCGAGGTGCGGGTGGCCTTCGACGTGGATGTCACCGGTGAGGTCGTGGTGGCGGGGCGGGATGGGAAGTCCGGGCTGATGCACGCCATCGAGGAGGGCGGCGAGGACGAGGCGCCCGCGCCGACCAGCGTTGGCGGTACGCCCCGGACATGGGGCCTCGCCGCCGGTCTGTTCCTCGTCGCGCTCGCCGCGGGCTTCCTGGCCATGTGGCTGCTGAGGTGATGTGAGCGGGGGTCGTATCCAACGGCCCCCCTTCCTCGCGGTTCAGCTGCGCTTCTCCGGTCCGTTAGCGAGGGCTGTTTCCGAGGGGGCTACACCCTCGGGGAATTTCGCCGTCGTCCCAGTGGCTATCTCCGATTGAACACTGAAGTGAGGCCCCGGCTGGGTGGCATTTTTCGCTCCAGTCACCACCGGCTCTCGTGTGTTACACGCGGTCTCCAGGAGGCATTCGTTGACCACTCGTATCCACGAGATTCTCAAGAAATACCCGTCCGAGCTGATCGCCGAGTGGTTCGCGGCCATGACGTCCAGTGGGATACGCCGTGACGCGCTGCTGAAGGAGGGCGAGCTGCGGGAGCAGTGCGCCGAGTTCCTCCGGCTGCTGACTCAGGCGACCGAGCAGGGCAATCTCACCGACATCAACAGCTCCGGGTTCGCGTCCGTGCGGGACATGCTGGAGCGGCTGTCACGCTCGCGCAGCCTCCAGGGCTTCTCCCCGTCCGAGACGGCCACCTTCATCTTCAGCCTCAAGCAGCCCCTGTTCGACCGGCTGCGCCGCGAGCTCGCCAGCCAGCCGGAGGCGGTGGCCGACGCGATGTGGAGCGCCACCGTCCTGCTGGACAAGCTGGGCCTGTTCACCACCGAGGTGCACCAGCGCACGCGCGAGGAGGTCATCGTCCGCCAGCAGCAGGAGATGCTGGAGCTGTCCACCCCCGTGGTGCAGATGTGGGACCGCATCGTCGCCCTGCCGCTCATCGGCACGCTGGACAGCGGGCGCACCCAGACGGTGATGGAGACGCTGCTGCAGCGCATCGTGGAGACGGGCGCGGAGATCGCCATCATCGACATCACCGGCGTGCCCACGGTGGACACCCTCACCGCCCAGCACCTCATCAAGACGGTGACCGCCACCCGCCTCATGGGCGCCGAGTGTGTCATCAGCGGCATCCGGCCTCAAATCGCCCAGACCATCGTCCACCTGGGCGTGGACCTCGCCGGCGTGGTGACCAAGTCCAGCCTGGCCGGGGCCTTCAGCTGGGCCCTCAAGCGTCTCAATCAGAGCCTCGGCAGCCAGGGTCCGCGCGCGCCGGGCAAGGTCTAGGGTGCCCGCATGGAGCGCATTCCCATCCTCCGCATGGGCAAGGTCCTGCTGGTCACCATCCAGGTGGACATGCATGACCAGCTCGCGGTGACGCTGCAGGATGACCTGACCGCGAGAATCGTCGATTCCGGCGCCCGCGGGGTGCTCATCGACATCTCCTCATTGGAGGTCGTGGACTCCTTCATCGGCCGCATCCTGGGCAACATCGCCACCATGTCGCGCGTGCTGGACGCGCAGACGGTGGTGGTGGGCATGCAGCCAGCGGTGGCCATCACCCTGGTGGAGCTGGGCATGTCCCTGCCGGGCATCCGCACCGCGCTCAACGTCGAGAAGGGCATGGCCTTGCTACAGGCTTCCATCGAAGCCGACGACGCCGTGCCCGAGGTCCCGGATGCAAGTCTTGAGGACTGAGGTGATGCCCATCCGCTCGTCGCAGGACCTGGTGCTCGTGCGCCAGGCGGTGCGCACGTGGTCGGCCGAGCTCAAGTTCAGTCTCGTGGAGCAGACGAAGATGGTGACCGCCGCCAGCGAGCTGGCGCGCAATACCCTCGACTATGGCAATGGCGGAGAGGTGACCCTTCAGGTCGTCCAGGAGGGACTCCGCAAGGGGCTGCGCCTGTCCTTCGAGGACCGGGGCCCTGGCATTCCCGATATCGAGCTGGCGCTGCGCGACGGGTACACCTCGGGCGGTGGCATGGGGCTCGGGCTGGGGGGCGCTCGGCGTCTGGTGAACGAGTTCGACATCGTCTCCAAAGTAGGGGAGGGAACCCGGGTCACGGTGACGAGATGGAAGTGAGCTCCACGGCGATCGCAGTCACGGAGAGCAGTCAGGCGGGCCACGCGCGCCGGACGGCCTCCGCGCTGGCCGCTCGCCTGGGCTTCGACGAGGAGACCCAGGGCAAGGTCGCCATCGTGGTGAGCGAGGCCGCCAAGAACCTGGTCGCCCACGCGCGCGAGGGGCTGATCCTCTTGCGTACGCTCCACTCGGGCCCCCATGTGGGCGTGGAGATGCTCGCGCTGGACAAGGGGCCGGGCATGGCGGACGTGGATCGCTGCCTGCGGGATGGCTACTCCACCGCCGGGACCGGAGGCGCGGGACTGGGCGCCATGCGGCGGATGGCCTCCGTCTTCGACATCCACTCCGTGCCCGGCGTGGGCACGGCGGTGCTGGCCCAGCTGTGGGCGGGCAAGCCTCCTCCGGCCTCCGGCATGGAGGTGGGCGTGGTGTGCGTGCCGAAGGTGGGCGAGGAGGTGTGCGGGGACTCCTGGGCGGTGGACCGCAAGGACGGCCGTTTCCTCTTCCTCGTGTCGGATGGTCTGGGCCATGGGCCCGAGGCGGCACGGGCCTCGCGCGCGGCGGTGGTGTCCTTCCTGGAGCAGGGTCCCAACGAGCTGGTGGAGCTGCTGCGGGGCATGCACCAGGAGCTGCACAGCACCCGGGGCGCGGCGGTGGCCATCGCCGCGCTGGACGGGGCACGGCTCGACTTCACCGGGGTGGGCAACATCTCCGCGGCCGTGGTGTCGCCGGGCGGCATCCAGAGGATGGTTTCCATGAATGGGACGCTGGGCCACCAGTCGCACCGCATGCAGCAGTTCAGCTACACCTGGAGCCCAGGGGCTTCCCTGGTGATGTGCTCGGACGGACTGGCCACCCAGTGGCGGTTGGACGGCTACCCCGGGCTGCTCTCCCGTCACCCCAGTCTGGTGGCCGGGGTGCTCTACCGGGACTTCGCCCGGGGTCGCGATGACGCGACCGTGCTGGTGGCGCGCGAGGCTTCCGGGGGAGGCTCGCGTTGAGCTCCTCTCTCTTCCAGGCCGAGCTGCGCACCGGACAGGACGTGGTGAACACCCGGCAGCGTGGGCGGCACATCGCCCAGGCCCTGGGCTTCGACGGCCAGGACCAGGTGCGCATCGCCACCGCCATCTCCGAGGTGGCACGGCTCGCCGCCTCCCACTCCAACGGACACATCGAGTTCCTCCTGGAGGAGGTGCCGGTGCCCTCCCTCCTCGTGCGGGTGAGGGCCTCGGCGTTGAACGAGGGACTCGTCATGGGCAGGACGCCGGACACGCTCCGGCCGGGGCCCGCGCTCGCTCCCGCGCAGCGGCTGATGGACCGGATGGCCCTGCGGCCGGATGGGGAGGGCCAGTTCGTACTGGAGATGGCCCAGAACCTTCCGCGCACCACGCCGGCTCCCCAGGCCGTGCTGGCGCTCCGGGCCGAGCTGGAGCGACAGCGGCGCTCCAGCGCCACGGACGAGCTGCAGAAACAGAACGCGGACCTGCTGCGCATCCTGGAGGAGTTGCAGGCGCGCAAGGCCGAGGTGGACCGGCTCAACCGCGAGCTGGAGGAGACCAACCGCGGCGTGGTGGCCCTCTACGCCGAGCTGGAGGAGAAGGCCGAGGCGCTGCGCCGGGCCTCGGACATGAAGACGCGTTTCATCTCCAACGTCAGCCACGAGCTGCGCACGCCCATCAGCTCCGTGCTCAACCTGTCGCGGCTGATGCTGGACCGCATCGATGGGCCGCTCAACATGGAGCAGGAGAAGCAGGTCCTCTTCATCCGCAAGTCCGGCGAGGCGCTGCAGGAGCTCATCGACGACCTGCTCGACCTGGCGAAGATAGAGTCCGGCCGGGTGGAGGTGCTGCCCACGCGCTTCTCCGTGGCGGAGCTGTTCGGCGCGCTGCGCGGGATGCTCCGGCCGCTGCGCGTGCACGAGGGCGTCTCGCTCCTCTTCGAGGAGCCGCAGGGCCTGCCGGAGCTGCACACCGACGAGCGCAAGCTGTCGCAGATATTGCGCAACCTCGTCTCCAACGCGCTCAAGTTCACCCCGCGGGGCGAGGTGCGGGTCTCGGTGGCTTCCGGCCCCAACGACACGGTGGTGTTCTCCGTGCGGGACACGGGGGTGGGCATCGCCCCAGAGGACCAGGAGCGCATCTTCGAGGAGTTCGTGCAGGTGGAGGGCCCCCACCAGCAGGGGGTCAAGGGCACGGGCCTGGGCCTGCCGCTGTCACGGCGGCTGGCGGAGCTGCTGGGCGGCTCGCTCACCGTCGACAGCCAGCCGGGCCAGGGCAGCACCTTCCACGCGGCGGTGTCTCGCGACTACACCCAGCGTCAGAAGACCACGGGGGAAGAGGAGGGCTCCTCCCAGACGTTGGAGCGTGATTCCACGCATGCCCGTACGGTTCTCATCATCGACGACGACGAGGTCGCCCGCTACCTGCTCCAGCGACTGCTGGTGGAGGCCTCGCTCCAGTTCCACGAGGCCGCGACGGGTCCGGAGGGGCTGCGTCTGGCCAATGAGGTGCGGCCCGCCGCCATCCTCCTGGACATGTCGCTCCCAGGGATGGACGGTTTCGAGGTGCTCGAGGCGCTCCGGCGCGAGCCCGCCACCCGGCAGATTCCCGTCATCATCCATACCAGCCGCTCGTTGACCGAGCAGGAGCGCGGGCGTCTCCTTCCCCATGTCGTGGGCATCCTCTCCAAGAGTGGGCTCACCCGGGAGGTGGCGCTCGAGCTCATCCAACGGGCGCTGTCCAGCTCGGGACGCCAACCCTGAGGTTCTTCCATCCCAGCTGACCGAGCCTTTGAGGGGACCGCCGCGTGTCTCATAGGGAATCCATCCTCCTCAACATCAACGACAACGAGGCCAACCGCTATGCCGTCACGCGCATGCTGCGGGCGGCGGGCTTCCAGGTATTGGAGGGAGGCACCGGCGCGGAGGCGCTGCGGCTGTCGCTCGAGTCGCGGCCGGACCTGGTCATCCTCGACGTGAAGCTGCCGGACCTCAACGGCATCGAGGTGTGCCGGCGGCTGAAGGCGGACCCGCGCACGGCGGGCATGGCGGTGCTGCACCTGTCGGCCAACTACATCCGCACCGAGAACAAGGTGGAGGGGTTGGAGAGCGGCGCGGACGGCTACCTGACGCAGCCGGTGGACTCGGCGGAGCTGCTGGCCACGGTGCGCTCGCTGCTGCGCATGCGCCGGGCGGAGGAGGACGCGCGCGCGGCGGCGCTGCAGTGGAAGACGACCTTCGACTCGCTGGGGGACGGGGTGTGCCTGTTGGACCCCAGGGGGCGGGTGATGCGCGCCAATCGGGCCTTCGTGGCACTGCTGGGACTGCCCGAGGGACAGGTGCTGGGGCATCCCTTCGACGCGCTGATGCGGGCCGCGGCTGACTCCGAGGCGGAGCTGCCCCCGAGCTGTGGGGGGCTGCTCACATGCCGCGAGGAGACGGAGGCGTGTCTGGGGACGCGCTGGTTCCGCGTGGCGGCCAACCCGGTGGAGGGAGAGGAGGGCACGGTGGTGGGGGCGGTGCGCGTCCTCACGGACATCACTCCCCGCCGCGAGCTGGAGGACGCGCTGCGGCAGCGGGCGGCGGACCTGGCGGAGGCGGATCGGCGCAAGGACGAGTTCCTGGCGATGCTGGCGCACGAGCTGCGCAACCCCCTGGCGGCCATCGTCAACGCACTGCACCTGGCGGAGGCCACGCAGCTGGAGGGCGCCGAGTCCAAGGCGATGCGGGTGATGGTGCGGCAGAGCCAGCACATGGCGCGGATGGTGGACGACCTGCTGGACGTGTCGCGCTTCAACCGGGGCCACATCGAGCTGCGGCGGGCGCCGGTGGACCTGCGGCAGGTGGTGCATCACAGCGTGGAGGCGCGCCGGCGGGCCTTCGAGGAGAAGGAGCTGGGGCTGGAGGTGGCGCTGCCCACCGCCTCGGAGAGCCTGTGGCTGAACGGGGATGCCACGCGGCTGGAGCAGGTGGTCTCCAACCTGCTGGACAACGCGAGGAAGTACACCGAGCCCGGAGGCCACGTCTTCATCGGGGTGACGGTGGAGCGGGGCGCTCAGGGGCGCGAGGCGGTGCTGCGCGTGCGCGACACGGGCATCGGCATGAGCCCGGAGCTGATGGCGCGCGTCTTCGAGCTCTTCGTCCAGGCGCAGCAGCAGCTGGACAGGTCCCGGGGTGGACTGGGCATCGGACTGACGCTGGTGCGGCGGCTGGTGCAGCTGCACGGCGGCGAGGTGTCGGTGCACAGCGAGGGCGAGGGCCGGGGCAGTGAGTTCGTGGTGCGCCTGCCGCTGGGAGCGGAGCAGGTGGTGGCCGCGCCCGAGCCCGAGGTGAGGACGGCGAACCCCGAGGAGCCCTCGTCGCGGCGGGTGTTGCTGGTGGAGGACAACGAGGACACGCGCGAGGTGCTCCGGGAGTTGCTGGAGATGTGGGGGCACGAGGTGCAGGTGGCGGAGGACGGCTTCAAGGGCGTGGCGCTCTTCCCCTCGCTGAGGCCGCATGTCGCGCTGGTGGACCTGGGGCTGCCGGGGATGGATGGCTTCCAGGTGGCGCGGAAGATCCGCGAGAGCGAGGGTGGCGGCGACGTCTTCCTGGTGGCGCTGACGGGCTACAGCGGCGAGCACCGGACGCAGGCGACGGAGGCGGGCTTCAATCTGCACATGGTGAAGCCCGTGAAGCCGGACGAGCTGGAGCAGCTGCTGGAGCGACTGCCCGGGTAGCCGCCCATCCGTCATCCCCATGGACCCCCGACCTGCGCTATGTGGGGGGCATGGCGATTGAGACAGAGACGGGGGCAACACTCCCCTTCGAGCGCTTCTGGGACTGGATCCTGGACCACACCAACTGCATCCTCAGCATCGGGACCGAGGATTCCTGGCTCTACGACGCCGAGGCGCTCCACTGGGTGCTCTTCTCGGAGGAGAACGGCACGCCCGTGGTGCAACTCATCCTGGGCAAGCGGCTGGTGGGGGAGATGGTGCTCGACACCACGGACCTGCTCCAGGTGCAGGTGACGCCGGACCCGGACAACGTGGAGCGCGGCTACTTCCTCTTCAAGGTGATGGGGGGCCTCAAGTCGGCGCCCCGCGTGCGCTACACCTTCCAGCTCGCCCACGGGCTGGAGAACCTGCCCACCACCACGCACGTGGCGGGGCTCAAGCACTGAGCCCCACCACCGGGGCGCTCACGACTTCTTCGAGGGCTTGTTGATGTCCGCGAAGAAGTCGTTGCCCTTGTCGTCCACGACGATGAAGGCGGGGAAGTCCACCACGTCGATCTTCCAGACGGCCTCCATGCCCAGCTCGGGGTACTCGAGCACCTCCACCTTCTTGATGCAGTCCTTGGCGAGCCGCGCCGCCGGGCCGCCGATGGAGCCGAGGTAGAAGCCGCCGTGCTTCTTGCAGGCCTCGGTGACCGCGGGCGAGCGGTTGCCCTTGGCCAGCATCACGAAGCTGCCACCCTGCGCCTGGAACTGGTCCACGTAGGCGTCCATGCGGCCCGCCGTCGTCGGGCCGAACGAGCCCGAGGCGTACCCCTCGGGCGTCTTCGCCGGGCCGGCGTAGTAGACCATGTAGTCCTTCAGGTACTGCGGCATGCCCTCGCCACGGTCCAGCCGCTCCTTGAGCTTCGCGTGCGCGATGTCGCGCGCCACCACCATCGGGCCCGACAGCGACAGGCGCGTCTTGATGGGGTAGCGCGACAGCTCGGCGCGGATGTCGGCCATGGGGCGGTTCAGGTCGATCTTCACCACGTCGCCCGACAGGTCCGTGTCCTTCGTCTCCGGCAGGTACTTCGCCGGGTCGGTCTCCAGCTGCTCCAGGAAGACGCCGTCCTTCGTAATCTTGCCGAGCGCCTGACGGTCCGCCGAGCAGGACACGGCGATGGCCACCGGGCACGAGGCGCCGTGGCGGGGCAGGCGGATGACGCGCACGTCATGGCAGAAGTACTTGCCGCCGAACTGGGCGCCGATGCCGGTGCGCTGGGTGAGCTTGAGCACCTCCTGCTCCAGGGCCACGTCGCGGAAGCCGCGGCCGAGCGCGTTGCCCTCGGTGGGCAGCGAGTCCAGGTAGCGGGCCGAGGCGTACTTGGCCGTCTTCAGCGCGAACTCGGCCGAGGTGCCGCCCACCACGATGGCCAGGTGGTACGGCGGGCAGGCCGCGGTGCCCAGCGAGCGGATCTTCGACTCCAGGAAGGTCAGCAGGCTCTGCGGATTGAGGACGGCCTTCGTCTCCTGGAAGAGGTAGCTCTTGTTGGCCGAGCCGCCACCCTTGGCCATGAAGAGGAACTTGTAGGCGTCGCCGTCGGTCGCGTAGAGCTCGATCTGCGCCGGGAGGTTGTTGTTGGTGTTGACCTCCTTGTACATGTCGAGCGGCGCCATCTGCGAGTAGCGCAGGTTGGCGGTGCGGTACGTGTCGAAGACACCGCGCGAGATGGCCTCCTCGTCGCCGCCGCCGGTCATCACGTACTGGCCCTTCTTGCCCATCACGATGGCGGTGCCGGTGTCCTGGCAGGAGGGCAGCACGCCACCGGCGGCGATGTTGGCGTTCTTGAGCAGCTCGAGCGCCACGAAGCGGTCGTTGGACGAGGCCTCGGGGTCCTTGAGGATGTGGGCCAGCTGGTTCAGGTGGCCGGGCCGCAGCAGGTGGGAGATGTCACGCATGGCCTCGCGGGTGAGGAGCGTGAGGGCCTCGGGGGCGACCTGGACGAAGGTCTTCCCGCCAGCCTCGAAGGTGGAGACGTAGTCCTTGGTGAGCAGCCGGTAGGGCGTCTCGTCCTTGCCGAGCGGCAGCATGTCCTGGAACTGGAAGTCGTTCATCGTGGCCTTCTCCAACGTTTTTCTGGACCTGGACCGGGGAGCCTGTCCCCATTTGGCCCCGGTTGTCAGCCGTGAGCCGCCCGGCCGGGGAAACTTCCCGGAAACACGCCGACAACCTGCCCTCATGCGACCGGAGAGCGGTGGGAGGGGGAGCCGCCCGGATGCCCGGGGAGCGGCCGGGGGCGATGCGCTGGACAGCCTCTCCGGGGGTGCCATCCTCTGGCCGCCATGACCTCTCCCGTCGTTCCCTCCACGGCCATCTACCTCGATGCCGAGGATACGTTGGTGCCGGGCACCCTCGACAAGCGCGTCTCCCACGAGCGGATGGTGCTCCGGGTGCGTGAGCTCGCGCAGCGGGGGGCGGGCCTGTACCTGTGGAGCCACCACGGCGCCGAGCACGCCCGGAAGGTGGCGGCGGAGCTGGGCCTGGAGGACTGCTTCCGGGCCTTCCTGCCCAAGCCCCAGGTGCTCATCGACAGCCAGGGCCTGGAGGACTGGGGAGTGTCGGAGATCCACCCGGCCGCCTGTGGCTCCATGCGGTTGGAGGACATACTTCGCACCCGGCGGGGCTGAGGGCGGGCGAGGGGGGTGCCTTGCTCGTTCCTGGTTTCGCGGTCAGGCTTCAGGGGATGAAGTCGGCCAGCCACATCACCATCGACGAGTCCTTGTGGCCGCTGATCGTCGTGCGGATGTCGGGTACGCCGTCGGACCGGCAGTTCGAGGACTACCTCGCCGTCCGGCAGTCCCAGCTGGACCGGCAGGAGAAGCACGTCATCATCTACGACGCGGTGCGCCTCCACGTGCTCACGAACGAGCAGCGCCAGCGGCAGATCGACTGGTTCAAGGCGCGCACGCCGCTCATGCGGCAGTACAAGCTCGGCAGTGCTCTGGTCATCACCTCTCCCCTCGTGCGGTTGACGCTGAGCGTCATCCAACACTTCGTCCAGGGTGGCATGCCGTACTACGCGGCGCGCTCGGTGCAGGACGCCGCGGCCTGGTCGTCGGCGCGCTTCGCCGAGGCGGGGCTCCTCGATGCCGCTCAGCGCGTCCGGGAGCACTTCGGGTTGAACCCCCAGCGAAGCATGGGCTGAGCCGGTCCCGAATCGAGGGGCCGGTGCTCAGTGCACGGTGCGGTGTTCGCCCAGGCGGCGGAGCAGCTCCCGCTCGTCCACCGTCTCGATGCCGAGCGCCCGCGCCTTGTCGTACTTGGTGGCGCCCGGGTTGGCTCCGACGACCACGAAGGAGGTGCTCTTCGACACGCTGTTCGTGACGCGGGCTCCGGCGGCCTCGGCCGCGTGCGTGGCCTCCTCGCGGCTCATCGTCTCCAGCTCGCCGGTGATGACCACGGTCTTTCCAGCCAGCGGGCCCGCGGCCGGACGCGCGGGTGCCTCTCCACTCAATCGCACGCCCGCGCGGCGCAGCTTCTCCAGCAGTTGCGCGTTGCCCTCTTCATGGAGCCAGGTGTGGAGGCTCTGGGCGATCCTCGGCCCGACACCCCGCACCGCCACCAGCTCCTCGAGCGAGGCCGCGCGCAGCGCCTCCATCGAGGGGAATGTCTGGGTCAGCAGCCGGGCGGCGAACGGCCCCACGTGCCGGATGTTGAGGCCCACGAGCAGCCGCCAGAGGGGCCGGTGCCGCGCGGCCTCGATGGCGGACAGCAGGTTGTGGACGGACTTCTCTCCGAAGTTGGGGAGCTGCCCGAGCTGCTCGGCGGTGAGGAAGAAGACGTCCGCGGGGTCCTTCACCCAGCCCCGCTCCAGCAGCTGCATGCCGGTGACGTACCCGAGGTGCTCGATGTCCATGGCCCCGCGCGAGGCGAAGTGGAAGAGCCATTCGACGGCCTGGGAGGGGCAGCCCGCGCGATTGGGGCAGCGCCAGTCGGCCTCGCCCTCCTCGCGCACCAGCCGGGTGCCGCACGAGGGGCACTTCTTCGGAAAGCGCCAGGGGCGCGCATCCGGTGGGCGCTTGGAGAGCACCGGGCCGACGACCTCGGGGATGACCTCGCCCGCGCGCCGCACGATGACGGTGTCTCCCTCGCGCACGTCGCGGCGGCTCACTTCCTCTTCGTTGTGGAGCGTGGCGTACGTCACCGTGGCCCCGCTGACGCGCACCGGCTCCAGCACGGCGAAGGGCGTCACCTTGCCCGTCCGGCCCGTGTTCACCGAGATGCTCCTCACGAGCGTGGTCCGCTCCTCCGGTGGGAACTTGAAGGCGATGGCCCAGCGTGGCGCCTTGCTCGTCTCCCCGAGCTCCCGCTGCAGCTCCAACGCATCCACCTTCACCACCGCGCCGTCGATCTCATAGTCCACGTCGTGGCGGTGCTCCGCCCAGTGCGCGCAGAACTCCTGCATCTGCTTCAGCGTGTGGCCCGTCTTCGTGGCCGGGTTCACGGGCAGCCCCAGGCGCTTCAGGTAGTCGAGCGACTCGGAGTGCCGGGAGAACCCGACGCCCTCGACGAATCCCAGCGAGTAGCACCACAGCCGCAGCGGCCGCGAGGCCGTCACCGCCGGATCCTTCTGCCGGATGCTGCCCGCCGCGGCGTTGCGAGGGTTGGCGAAGGGCCGCTCGCCGCGCCCGGTCAGCTCCTGGTTGAGACGCTCGAACGCCTTCACGGGCAGGTAGATTTCTCCCCGCACCTCCAGGACGCGCGGGAGCTTGTCCCCGTGCAGGCGCATCGGCACCGTGCGCAGCGTGCGCACGTTGGCGGTGATGTCCTCGCCCACCAGGCCGTCCCCCCGGGTCGCCGCCCGCACGAGCACTCCGCCCTCATAGAGGATGGAGACGGCCAGTCCGTCGATCTTCAACTCGCACACGTAGTCCGGCTGGGCGCCGAGGCGCTTCTCCACGCGCGCGGCCCAGGCGGTGAGCTCCTCGGCGGAGAACGCATTGTCGAGCGAGCGCATCGGCGCCCGGTGCTCCACCGGGGCGAACAGCGCCGTGGGCCTGCCTCCCACCCGCTGGGTGGGACTGTCCGGGGTGATGAGCTCGGGGAACTCCGCCTCCAGCTGACGCAGCTCACGGACCAGTGCGTCATACTCGGCGTCGGTGATCTCCGGGCTGTCGAGCACGTAGTACCGGTAGTCATGGGTGTTGATGAGGTCGCGCAGCTCCTCGACCCGGCGCTGGCCCACCTCGCGCCGCCGCTCGTCCCCGCGCAGGGGGCGTGTTCCCGTTGGAAGCTCAGGTTGCATGTCCCTACCCGACCTTCCCTACAAGCTAGGCCGGGGCCGCCTTCTGGCACCTGACGCCCGCTCCCCTGCCCGCTGGGCGTGAGACACGTGTTCGGGAAGGGTGCATCCGCGAGGGCCCTTGGTAGCATCCGCCGCCATGATCCGACCCCTCTCGAAGTTCCTCCCGGCCCTGGCCGTCTCGGCGGGCCTGGCCGCCCCCGCCGCGCTCGCCTGCACCAGCATGCTGGTCACCAAGGGCGCCTCGTCGGACGGCTCCACGCTCATCACCTACTCGGCGGACTCGCACGAGCTGTACGGGGAGCTGTACTTCACCCCCGCGCGCCGCCACGCCGCTGGCGCCATGCGCGACATCATCGAGTGGGACACGGGCAAGTTCCTGGGCCGCATCAAGGAGGCCCCCGTCACCTACTCGGTGGTGGGGAACATGAACGAGCACCAGCTCTCCATCAGCGAGTCCACCTTCACCGGCCGCAAGGAGCTGTCCGCCCCCGCCGGCATCATCGACTACGGCTCGCTCATCTACATCGCCCTGGAGCGCGCCAAGACGGCCCGCGAGGCCATCAAGGTCATGACCGACCTGGTCGCCGAGTACGGCTATGCCTCCACCGGCGAGTCGTTCTCCATCGGTGACCCCAAGGAGGCGTGGATCCTCGAGATGATCGGCAAGGGCGAGGGGAAGAAGGGCGCGGTGTGGGTGGCCCGCCGGCTGCCGGACGGGTACATCTCCGCGCACGCCAACCAAGCGCGCATCCGTCAGTTCCCGCTCAAGGACCCGGAGAACGCCCTCTACTCGCCCGACGTCATCTCCTTCGCGCGCGAGAAGGGCTGGTTCACCGGCGCGGACAAGGACTTCAGCTTCGCGGACACCTACCACCCGCTCGACTTCGACTCCGCGCGCGCGTGCGAGGCGCGCGTGTGGAGCATCTTCCGCCGCGCGGCGCCGTCGCTCGGGCTGGGCGTGGAGTACGTGGACGGCTCGTCGCTGGACAAGCGCATGCCGCTCTGGGTGAAGCCGGACCGCAAGCTGGCCGTGCAGGACGTGATGACGCTCATGCGCGACCACTTCGAGGGCACCCCGCTGGACATGACGAAGGACGTGGGCGCGGGGCCCTATGCCGTGCCCTACCGCTGGCGCCCGATGTCGTGGGAGGTGGACGGCAAGAAGTACCTCCACGAGCGCGCCATCTCCACGCAGCAGACGGGCTTCTCCTTCGTGGCGCAGATGCGCGCGTGGATGCCGGACCCCATCGGCGGCCTGCTCTGGTTCGGCGTGGATGACACCTTCACCACCGTGTACACGCCCATGTACGCGGGCATCCGCCGCACCCCGAAGAACCTGGCCACGGGCGTGGCCAACCGCGGCCAGTTCTCCTGGGACTCGTCCTTCTGGGTGTTCAACTGGGTGTCCAACCAGGCCTACTCGCGCTGGAGCGACATGATCGTCGACGTCCAGAAGGCGCAGGGCGAGCTGGAGGGCCAGTTCCTCGCGGACCAGGCCGACATCGAGAAGAACGCGATGGAGCTGTACAAGAGCACGCCCGAGCAGGCGCGCACCTACCTCACCGAGTACTCGACGCAGCAGGGAGACAAGGTCCACGCCCGCTGGCGCCAGCTGGGAGAGCAGCTGCTCGTGAAGTACATCGACGGCAACGTCCGGGAGGAGACGGGCAAGGTGACCCATCCCAAGTACCCGGAGTCGTGGTACCGGCACATCGTCCAGGACACGGGCACGCGCCTGATGATCCCCGCCGAGAAGAAGCCCGAGGCGAAGCCAGAGCCCAAGCCGGAGCAGAAGCCCGCGCAGAAGCCCTCGGTCGCGCCGGCGCCGTGATGGCGTGAGGGCACCCGGGCGCGGCAATGCTTCCGTGCCCGGGGAGCGGGAGGCCGGGGAGGCGTTATCTCCTTGGCTCGGTGATGTCGCGGATCGAGACTGGCGGCGCGATGCGCATGTTTGCCTCGACACCTCCGGGGTCCGCCATGTCTCGAACCGACAGCGGCGCGGCCACACACGTGGGCCGCAGGCCGAACAACGAGGACTCCTACTGCCAGCGGTCCGACCTGGGACTCTTCGCGGTCGCGGATGGTCTGGGCGGGCATGAGGGCGGAGAGGTGGCCAGCCAGCTGGTGCTACGCACGGTGGCCGATTTCCTGTCCGCCCAGCAGGGCCAGCAGGTGCCCGGCACGCCGTCGGAGGGCGAGCCGGCCAATGGACCCGAGAGCCTCATCGTCCAGGCCGTGCGCCAGGCCCACCAGGAGGTGCGCGCGCAGCAGAGTGGCAAGCTGTCGATGATGGCCTCGACCATCACCGCGGTGCTGCTCAGGGACGGGGAGGCCGTCGTCTGCAACCTCGGCGACAGCCGGACCTTCCTGGTGCGGGGCGGGGTGCTGCGGCGGTTGACGCGGGACCACACGGTGCTCGCGGAGATGGAGGAGGCGGGGCTGGACACGAAGAACCCCTTCGCCGCCATGCACCGCAACTCCCTGACGGGCGCGGTGGGCATGGAGGCCAGCGTCGAGATCGAGTGCAAGCACGTCTCCTTGCAGGCCGGGGACGTGCTGGTCCTCTGCAGTGATGGGCTGTACGAGCCGGTGCCGCCAGCCGTCATGGTGCCCTTGCTGGAGCAGGGGGGCTCGGCCCAGGAGATGGCCGAGCGGCTCGTCGCGGAGGCCTACAACCGTGGGGGCACCGACAACATCACGGGCATCGTGGTCCGGATATTGTAGGAATGGGGCCCATGACCGCTCCCACCCGGAAGCCTTCCGGCACGCTCGCGCTCGAGCTGCTGCTGGGAGCCCTGACGGCGTTCGCTCCGCTGTCCATCGACATGTACCTGCCCGCGCTTCCGAGCATCGGGACGGAGTTCCAGTCGACCCCGGCGGCCGTCCAACTCACGCTCGCCTCGTTCTTCGCCGGACTCGCGATCGGCCAGTTCACCACCGGCCCGCTCATCGACCGGTTCGGCCGCACGCGTCCCCTCCGGGTGGGAATCGCCCTGTACGTGCTGGGCTCGCTGGGCTGCGCCATCGCTCCCGGGACGGCGGTGCTCGTGGCGATGCGCTTCGTGCAGGCGCTCGGGGGCGCGGTGGCCATCGTGGTGTCTCGCGCGGTGGTGAGGGACCTGTGGTCCGGTGTCGAGGCCGCGCGGACGATGTCGCGGCTCGTGCTCGTGATGGGCGTGGCGCCCATCCTCGCGCCCCTCTTCGGCGGTTTTGTTCTGCGGTTGCTGGGGTGGCGCGCCATCTTCGCCGCGCTGGCCATCGTGGGGACGCTGGCGCTCGCCGCCGTGGTGAAGGTGCTGCCCGAGACGGCGCCACCCCGCTCGGGTCCCCGGACGATGGCCTCGGAGATGGCCGCGCTGCTCGGAGCGGCCGACTTCCTGGGCCCGGCGCTCGCCTGCGCCTTCATCCAGGCCGGCATGTTCGCCTACATCTCGGGCGCGTCGTTCGTCTTCATCACGCTGCATGGCGTCTCGCCGCAGCACTTCGGCTGGTTCTTCGGCACCAACGCGTTGGGCCTGGTCTCCCTGTCACAGCTCAACCGCAGGCTGCTGGTGACCCACCCGCCCCAGCGCATCCTGCGCTGGGCCCTGGTCCTGTCCGTTGTCGCGGCCTCGTGCGTGCTGCTGGTCGCGTGGAGCGGTGCCTTCGGCCTGTGGGGCATGGCCGCCGCGCTGTTCTTCTTCGTCTCGACGCTGGGGCTCGTCATGCCCAACGCCACGGCGCTCGCGCTCGAGAAGCACGCCAGCCGCGCGGGGCTCGCCTCCGCGGTGCTCGGCGCGCTCCAGTACGCGATCGCCGCTTCCGCCTCCTGGGCCGTGAGCGCCCTCTACAATGGCACCGCGACCCCCATGGGCGCCGTGCTGGCCACTGTCGCCGCGCTGGCCTGGGTCGCGCATTTCCTCGCGAGCCGCTCGCGCGCGCTCCCGTCTCCGGAGCCGGAGCGGGAGGCCGCCTGAGTCCCGGGTGCTACGCCTCCACGGAGGGCGACAGGCTGATGACGACGGACTTGGAGGTCGGCGTGCGGCTCTTCTCCGCGAAGCTGTCGAGCGGCACCAGCACGTTGGCCTCGGGGAAGTAGGTGGCCGCGCACCGGCGCGGAATGTCGTACGGCACCACCACGAACCGGTGGGCCACGCGCCGCTGGCCCTCGAAGTGGCTGGTGAGGTCCACCACCTGTCCGGCCTCCACGCCCAGCGCCTTCATGTCCTCGGCGTTGAGCATCACCACGCGCCGCCCGTTGCGGATGCCCCGGTAGCGGTCGTCCAGCCCGTACACCGTCGTGTTGTACTGGTCGTGCGTGCGGATCGTCATCATCAGGAGCTGCCCCGGCTCCAGCTTCAGCCGCGCCATCTCGTGCACGGTGAAGTGGGCCTTGCCGCTCTGGGTGGTGAAGCGCCCCTCGCGCGGTCCGTTCGGCAGGGAGAAGCCTCCCGGTTCGCGCACCCGCCGGTTGAAGTCCTCGAAGCCCGGAATCACCCGCGCGATGAGCTCCCGGACGCGGTCGTAGTCCTCCACCAGTGAGGTCCACTCCACCTTGCTACGCGAGCCGAGGACCGCCCTGGCCAGCCTCGCCACGATGACGGGCTCGCTGAGCAGGTGCTCCGAGGCCGGTGCCAGTGTCCCCCGTGAGGCGTGCACCACGCCCATCGAGTTCTCCACCGTGACGAACTGCGGCCCACCCGCCTGCGCGTCGCGCTCGGTGCGGCCGAGGCACGGCAGGATGAGCGCCCGCTTCCCGGTGACGAGGTGCGCCCGGTTCAGCTTGGTGGACACGTGCACCGTGAGCCGCGTGCGGCGCAGGGCCTCGGCGGTGCGCTCGGTGTCCGGCGTCGCCGACAGGAAGTTGCCCCCCATGGCGAAGAAGACCTTCACCCGGCCCTCGTGCATCGCCTGGATGGTGCTCACCGTATCGAGGCCGTGGTGGCGCGGCGGCTCGAAGCCGAGCTCCCGGGACAGCGCGTCCAGGAACGCGGGACGGGGCTTCTCCCAGATGCCCATCGTCCGGTCTCCCTGCACGTTGCTGTGGCCGCGCACCGGGCACACGCCCGCTCCCGGCTTGCCGATGCTCCCGCGCAGCAGCGTCAGGTTGACGATCTCCTGGATGTTGCCCACCGCGTTGCGGTGCTGCGTCAGCCCCATGGCCCAGCACCAGATGATGCGGTCCGTGCCCGCCAGCCACTCCGCGGCCGTTTCGATCCGCTCGCGCGGCACGCCGCTCTGCTCCACCACGTCCTCCCAGGACACGGTGTCCAGGTGCGTCGCGTACGCCTCGAAGCCGAGCGTCCCGTTCTCCACGAAGTCCCGGGCCACCACCGTGCCCGGCTGCTTCGCCTCGCGCGCCAGCAGCGCCTTGCCCAGTCCTTGGAGCAGCGCCACGTCTCCGTTGATGCGCACCTGGAGGAAGAGGTCCGCCAGCGGCGTGCCCGAACCGAGGACGCCTCGCACCGCCTGCGGGTGTTTGAAGCGCTGCAGGCCCGGCTCCGGCAGCGGGTTGATGCTGACGATGCGGCAGCCCTCGCGCTTCGCCGCCTCGAGCGCCGTCAGCATGCGCGGGTGGTTGGTGCCCGGGTTCTGCCCGATGACGACGATGAGCTGGGCCTTCTCGAAGTCCTCCAGCGTCACCGTGCCCTTGCCGATGCCGATGGTCTCCAGCAGCCCCGTGCCGCTCGACTCGTGGCACATGTTCGAGCAGTCCGGCAGGTTGTTGGTGCCGAACTGGCGTACGAAGAGCTGGTAGAGGAAGGCCGCCTCGTTGCTCGTGCGCCCCGAGGTGTAGAAGCACGCCTCGTCCGGCGAGCCGAGCGCGTTGAGCTCGTTGGCGATGAGCGTGAAGGACTCGTCCCAGGACAGGGGCTCGTAGTGCGTGGCGCCCTCGCGCAGCACCATGGGGTGGGTGAGCCGGCCCTGCTTGCCGAGCCAGTGGTCCGTCTGTGCGGCCAGGTCGACGAGGCTCCACTGGCGGAAGAACTCGGGCGTCACCCGGGCCGTGGTGGCCTCCTCGGCGACGGCCTTGGCGCCGTTCTCGCAGAACTCGAAGGACGTGCGGTGCTTCGGATCCGGCCAGGCGCAGCCGGGGCAGTCGAAGCCGTGCGTCTGGTTCACCTTCAGGAGCGTCTGGGTGCCACGGACTGGTCCCATCTCGCCCCAGGCGTGCTTCATCGCGGACACCACCGCCGGGATGCCACCCGCGGAGGTCGCCGGGGCGCCGACCTGGAGGGGCTCGGGCGTGGTGGGCGGCTGGGCGCTCGGGAGCAGCTCCGTCCGGGCGAGGGCGTCCTTCTTGGACTCCGCCGCCTGCTCCTGTCGCATCGCTTCCGCCATGGCTTCCTCCTGACCCGGGCGCGGAGAGGGGGCCGCGGCTGCCGGGCCTCCAGAGTCTACCTCTTCCGGTATGTGACCATCAGGCTCTCTTCGTGGCTCTCGGGCTCGGGGCCATGCCCCGTCTGGAGCCCGAGCAGGGGGACATTGCCCGGTCCGTTCGTCCCGGGAAGACTCTCGGACCATGGGTCATTGGCCGCGGGTTGTCGCATGGGTGGTGCTGAGCCTCGTCCTGGGTGGCAGCAGTTGCGGTGAGGATGGCGCCGCGCCGCCCGAGGTGTGGCGGGAGGACGTGGCGCCTGCGTTCGACTACGCCCTGTATTGCGACGCCGCGGGACGGTTGACGGGCAGATACTCCGACGTGTTGCTGGTGCACCGCTCCGAGCACCTGGAGCGGGTGTATGCGGACGCGCAGCGGGGCGACGCGCGGGCCCGGGTGCTCTTCGGCCAGCTGGAGGCGCAGGTCGCCGCTGGCGGCGAGAAGCTGGCGGAGCAGGCGCTGGGTCTGGTGTGTCCCTCGCTGCCCACGTGCACGGTGCGATGGGCGTTCCTCGAGGAGCTGATTCCCTCGCATGAGGCGGGGGGCACGCGGCTCCGGCACGTGCTGGCGCGCAGCTTCGAGCGGGAGGCCCGGCGCAAGGGCGTGGAGAACGCCGTGCTCAACGCCGCCCTGAGCGTGCTGCTCGTGGGGAGTGTGTTGGAGGTGGCGGAGGCGAAGGCGGCCGGGGCGGAGGTGCGGACGCTGGCGGGTGGGGTAGGGCGCGGGTTGTCGCTGGAGGATGCGGCGGCACTGGAGGCTCGCTTCACCGAGGCCGAGGCGCTGGAATCCGGCGCGCGTCTCCCGGCGCAATTGGAGGCACTTGCCCGTTACCGGCCCTCGGTGCACCAGCCTCCATCTGGAGTGTCCGTTACCGAGAGCAGGTGGGTGGACTATGTGGCGTATTGGGAGCGGCGCTACGAGGAACTCTCGGGGGCCCGGCAATGGCCTCCCGACGCCCCCCCGGTGAAGCCGCCGCTGAAGTGGGATGGCTACAACGCCTTTCGTGGCCGGTTCCAGGAGGCGCTGGCGTTTCAGGGGAGCGTGGCGCGGGTTCTCAGACAGGATGCGGGACTCGCGAGGGGACAGAGACACTGGCTGCGAGGTCTCGAGCAGCCCCTGGTGATGGAGAACGTGGGATTGGCGCACGAGGGCCGTGTCTCGCTCACCTATGTGGACCAGTTCGTCGTGGACGAGGCCTCCCTGCGCCCTGGCCAGACGCCCTCCGTCCACTCCTTCAGCAACAAGAAGCGCGACTTCAAGTCCATGAGCGAAGATGTGATCGACGCGCACCTCGCGGCTGACGCACGGGAAGCGTTGACGAAGTATGGTGGCACGGTGGAGGTGCGAAGACCCGGGCACCCTCTCTTTGGGCGCAAGGTTAACGTCTCACGTGTCCACCTCGTTTACGATGGGGCGGAAATGGCGCCTGGGCTCAAGGTCAAACTCATTCGCAAAGCAGAGGATCTCAACGTCGAGCTCCACTTCCATGCACCACAATGACTGGAACAAAGCGGATGACTTCACCTTGCAGCTGTACTCCCCCATCAATCCCCTGGAACGGGAGCATGATGGGCTGGACGAGGTGTTGGACTTCGTCGAGTCCCTTGATGCGGCTCTGCGGCCGGGTCGCGTGTATCTGTCGCGGTACCTGAAGTATTCGCGCCAGATGCTGCACAAGCGGCTCAACGAGTTCAGGTACGGTGCCAGCACGAGGATCGGTTTTTCTCGCTACCTGCCACCGGACATACACCTTGGACTCAGCTTTCCCGACCAGGGCTCCGAGGACACCCGCTTCTCCCTCGAGTTGACGCTCAAACCCTTCTCCATCGTTCGTGAAGAGGGACAGCGCGAAGAGTACGCCCACCGCTTCGTGTCCCTGGTGCGTTCCTTCGCCCAGCGCTTCCCCATCTCCTACGGACTGGCCCACAGCTACACCGACTTCTTCCTGGGGAGCGACCCGCACCGGACGAGTACGCGCCAACCGAAGCGGGTGTACGAGGCCTACTGGCTCAACGTGTACGGCCCACGCATGGTGGAGGAGCTCGGCCGTGAGCGCCTGATGTCCGTGCCCTCCGTTCACGTGGAGCAGTTGCCCGGTGGTGCCGTGATGTGGCTCTCCCGTCACACTCCCGCGGACTTCGATTCCGAGGAGGCCCGTGTCGCCCAGGCCCGTGCCCTGGTGCACCTGCGCCCCGAGCTGAAGCTGGAGGAGACGCTCGCTACCCTGCGTCAGCGCTCGCTCGTCTTCACTCCCATCCCCGTCGAGTTCGACGAGGATGTGGCCGACATCCTCTGGTTGAAGGTGGAGGCACTGGGCTTGCCCGAGCAGCGACGGAACGTCGAGCGCTTCAACAGCTACCGCCCACCTCCCGTCACCGAGTGGCTGCCCGCCGCTGATGTTCCAGCGTCCGATGTCGATGACGTGCAGCGGGAGGTCGACATCTACGAGGGCGTCTTCCTCAAGCGGCTCATCTTGATGCTCCACAAGCAGGTTCCGGCTCTGGAGGAGGGCTCGGTGGATGCGCTACCGCGGTTGGATTACTACCTGTGGCGCTCTGGCCGGGGTGGGCGGCCCACGCCTGAAGAGGGGCCGACGTATGGGGATGAGGAACTGCTCATCCCCCCGCTAGGGGCTTTGCTGGGCATGCATCTGGTGCACTCCCTGGGGGGCCGCTGGGTGCCTCGTCGAAAGCTGGAGGAATCGGCGGTGGTGGTGGGGGACAGGGCCTGGCTTCCCTTCCTGCGCGCCCGCCATGCCTTCCAGGAGCGCGGCGCTCCCCTCGACTACTCCTGCACCCAGCTCTTCCGCGTGGCTCAGCGACTCGCGCGCGCACAGGCCCATTGAGGACTCCTTCCGCTTCCGGACCGGAACCTGGAGAAGCCGGGGCTACTCGCGGAGTGGGTCTGGTAGCCTCCGATGTCTTCGGAGGTCGGTGGGATGCGCGAGAACGAGAGCGCCGGAGGGGCCTGGGGGCCACCCGGGTTGGACTGTACTCCCGGTGCCCAGGTGGCGGGCTTCACCGTCGAGGCGCGGCTCGCCTCCGGCAGCTTCGGTGCCGTCCTCCGCGCCAGCCGGGGCGGACGGGCCTTCGCCCTCAAGCTGCTTCCCCTGGATGTCCGCGGCGAGCGCGAGGTGGACTCCCTGCGCAAGGTCCGCCACCCCCATGTGGTGGGCCTCCACGGCTACAGCCTCTGGCCGGACGACGCCCCGCGCTTCCTGGTGCTCGTCCTGGAGCTCGTCGAGGGCCGTCCCCTGGACGTCTGGGCCCTCGAGGAGAACCCCTCCGCCCTCGGTCTGGTGCGCCAGGTGCTGTTGCCCCTCGCGAGCGCCCTGGCCGCCGTGCATGCCTCGGGTGTGGTGCACCGGGATATCAAGGAGGCCAACGTCCTCGTGCGCGAGGCGGATGGGCAACCCGTGCTGGTGGACTTCGGCGCGGCCGGCTACGCGGGCGCCCCTCGTCTCACCGCCGTGCTCCCCCCCGGGACTCCCGAGTACCGCAGCCCCGAGGCCTGGCGCTTCGTCCGCGAGAGCGACAGCTCCGAGCCCTATCCCGCCGGGCCCTCGGACGACCTGTGGGCGCTCGGGGTCGCCACCTACGCGCTCCTGACGCGCAGGCTGCCCTTCGGCGAGCGGCTCGAACCGGGGATGATCCGCGCCATCCTCCAGGAGACTCCGGCGGCGCCCCACGCGCTCAACTCGCGAGTCCCTCGCGCCCTGAGCGACCTGTGTCTGCGCATGCTGGAGAAGGCGCCCGAGGCTCGGTTCCCGGATGCCGGGGCGCTCGCCACCGCCCTGGAGGCGGAGCTGTCCCGGGCCGACGACTCCTGGCGCACCCCGCTGTTCCCCGGTGACTCGCGGCCCGTGAAACAGGCTCCGCCGGTTCGCGAGCGCCCCTGGCGTACCCCTCGGAGGTGGGGGGCCGGACTCGCGCTGCTCGCGGCGCTCGTGGCGGCCGGAGCGCTCTCCCTCCTCGCCGTGAAGGGGTGGCGACCCTCGCGGGCATCGTCCACCACCCAACGTGTAGAGTCGGCTGACCCCCTCCCGTCTCAAAAGGCTGGCTCCCGCCAGGAATTGGCGCCTCCCCAGGTGACGGGAGACGTTGGCGCCGGCGCGGCACCTCCCGAGTCATCCATCCCCGCGCCCGTCGCCCGTGCGACGTCCAGCGAGGAACCCGAGATGACGAAGTCGAAGCCCCTGCGCGGTCTGGTCGCGGCCACCGCCGTTGCCTGCTCGGCGTGCGCGACCACTCCCCAGCTGCCGACCCAGGCGGACTGTCCACCCGGCGTCCGGGAGACCTATGAGCGCTTCAAGATGAAGAAGGGGCCTCAGCCCCCCATCCTCCTCTCCAACGACGTCCACTCGGTCATGCCCGTGCGCGAGGGCGACTTCTCCATCATTCCGCTCCCCGGTTGGGGCGACATCCCCAGCGGGACGGCCATGTCCGGGCGGCTCGTCTTCGGCAAGAACCAGGTGTATGGCCGCTTCACCGAGATGCGGCTCCCCAGTGGAGAGACCCTCCCCATCTGTCTGGAGCTCAGCCGCTATGGCGAGCGCGGGGTCCCGATGGATTCCAAGAGCACGCGCGACCGGGTGCTCATCGCCACCGTCTTCGATCTGATTCCCCTCCCCAACTCCATGTACAAGTACTGACTGGCTCGCCCTGGAGACCGTCATCCATGCTCCCATCCTCCACCGTGGCCCTCGTGAGCCTGGTCTTCCTGGGCGCCTCTCCCACCCGGGGTCCCTCCGAGAACGCCCTCTGCGAGGACGTGCGGCGCATCGAGCTGGCCGCGACTCCCGAGGCGGCGCGCGAGGTGTGTGTCAGCCCGGGGCTCATGACCGGGTTGCTCTTCGATGCTCCCATCGTCGTGGAGCTGGAGGACGAGACGCGCTTCCTCGAGGTGATGCGGGGCCGCAACGGTATCGGCTTCGTTCCTCCGCGTGACATGGCTCCCGGGGAGCGCCTGCGGCTGACGGTGCGTTTCGCGAACGGAGCCGCCCCGGACGTCATCCCCTTCGTCCTGGTGGCCCATCAGGCGCGGGCGACCCGGCAGGTGGAGGTGTACCGTGACACGCGCACCCGCGAGTCCTACCAGCAGGAGGTGGCCCAGGAGCGCGCCCGGTCCCGGCAGCTCCTGGAGGAGCTCGAGCGGCTGCGCGCCGAGCGCCAGGTCCTCAAGGGCCTGCGAGGCGCCATCGTCAACGGAACCATCTCGATGACCGGTGTCCAGGCGCGCATGTTCCGGCCCGAGGTCGATGGTCGCTCCGTGGACGGGCTCTCCCTGGTCAAGGGCGCTGGCTATCGCTCCGATACCAGTGTCGCCCTGGAGGTCTGGGTGGCCAACTCGGGCCCGGAGCCCTGGATGGCCGTCGAGGCCTCCTTGATGAACGCTCGGGGCGAGAAGGTGAAGGGCCTGCGCTTCTGGCAGGGCGAGGCCATCGCCGGCAATGGCAAACAGCAGATCGTCGTGGAGGTCGAGAACGCCGATGACGCGCCCTCCGGCAACTACTCGCTCTGGTTGAAGGAGGCGGGTCCCCGCCAGCTCACCATCCCCGGAGTCACCATTCCCTAGGAGCGCCCATGGAGTACGTGCCCCTGCATGGATGGGACCTGACACCCAAGCAGGCCGTGGCGCTCCAGCGCGAGCTGCGTGAGCGTCTGGTGTTGCGTCCGCCCAGAGGACTGAAGGTGGAGCGCGTGGCCGGCGCGGACATCTCCATGAGCCGCGGCGCCAAGATGGCCTATGGCGGCATCGTGGTGCTGGACGCGGGCACGTTGAAGCCCGTGGCCCAGGCCAGTGCCTCGGTGAAGCTGGGTTTTCCCTATGTGCCCGGGCTGCTGTCCTTCCGCGAGCTGCCCGTGCTCGTGGAGGTCTGGCGCCAGTTGGAGGTGCGGCCGGATGTGCTCATCTTCGACGGGCAGGGCACGGCCCACCCCCGGCGTCTCGGCCTCGCGTGTCACGGAGGCATGTTGTTCGGTGTGCCCTCCATTGGATGTGCCAAGTCCCTGCTGGTGGGCCAGCATGGGCCGCTCGGCCAGGAGCGCGGTTCCCTGGCGGAGATCGTCCACCAGGGCGAGGTGGTGGGCATGGCGGTTCGTACTCGCAAGGGCGTGCTGCCTGTTTACGTGTCTCCCGGCCACCTGATGGACCTGCCCACCGCCGTCGAGCTCGTGCTGCGCGTGTCTCCGCGCTATCGCGAGCCGGAGACCACACGGTTCGCTCACAGGTTGGTGAACGAGGTGCGACGCTTGGGGGACCCTATACCCTCACCCTAGCCCTCTCCCAGAGGGAGAGGGGACATCCACGGGACCTCGGAGTTGGGTTCAAGCTCTCCGGGTGTATGACTTAGTGGAGTAGGACCTCGGACCTCGTCTCGGCCATCGCTTGCACCTGCTGGATGAGCACCCGGTTGAACTTCTCAGGCTCCTCGAACTGCGGCGTGTGTCCCGAGTGCTCGAACCAGATGAGCGTCTTGCTCGGTGCCTCCATCTGCTCCAGGTAGCGCGCGGCGATCTCCGACGGCGTCACGTAGTCCTCTCGCCCAAGCAGGAACCAGACCGGCACCTCCAGTCTCGGCACTTGCGCCGCCAGGTCCAGCCCCGCCAGCTGCGGGTACACCAGTGGGAATGTGTCCCTCAGCCCCAGGAACAGGTGCACCTTGTCCCTCAGTGAGTACTCGGGCGCCTTCAGGATGGAGGAGAGCAGCTCGGGTACGATGCTCCGGCGGCCCGCATGCCGACTCGCGAGCGACATGAGCGTCATGTACCGCTTCGCCATGTCCGGGCCCGTGTAGGGCGGCGGACCGATGCTCGCCAGCTTCGCGAGCGCCTGGTTGTCGTCGTACCTCATCGCCAGCTCGTATGCGCGCAGGTGGCTGACGGTGTCGTTCTCCAGGAAGTTCACCTGCTGGCCCGTACCCACGTAGGCGTGGATTCGCTCGGGACGGCGCTGGGCCAGCAGCACCCCCAGGATGCTCCCCCACGAGTGGCCCACGAGGAACACCTTGTCCTGCGAGAAGCGGGTGGTCAGCAGCTCGAGCAGCTCGCTCGCGTCCGAGACGAACTGGTCCAGCGTGAGCGCGTCCCGGTCCTTCAACGCGGCGTATGATTTGGCCGCGCCGCGCTGGTCCCACTGCACCACCACGAAGTGCTCCTCCAGCTCCGCGTTGAAGTGGCGCACCCAGGCCATCTCCGAGCCCCCAGGGCCTCCCGACAGGAAGAGCAGCAGCGGGTTGTGGATGCTCCGCCCGCGCATCAACAGCCACTGGTCCACTCCCCCAAGTCGCACCGGCTCCAGCGACGCGATGCCGTCGGACAGGCCTCCGCCCCGTCCCTCCTGGATGGGCGGCGTGGTGCCCTGGCTGCTCCACAGCCGGGCGCCCAGGGCCATGAGTGGAAGCCCCACTCCCACCCCCGTGAGGATGCGTCGGGTCGAACGTTCCATGCCACTCCTCCTCGCACCCAAAGCTAGTCACGCGCCGCCACGTCCCATCCCGCTGTCGGCTTGCACCTCGGGCAGAAGGGCCAGCATGGAACCCGAGGGCCCGGCCGCTCGCACGCGAGGGCCCGTGCTACCTTTCCGGCGATGAGCGAGATGGACCGGAAGGGGGGCGCTTCGAGCGACTCGAGGGACCCGGCGGACGAGGGGCTTCAGGTCACCCGTCCTCATGGGACACGCCGGGGGATGGAGCCCTCCTCGGTGCGCCGCTTCCGCCTCACCGTCCTCGAGGGCCCCTCGCCCGGCACCGTCTGGGAGTCCGGCGCGGACCGCTGCTCCATCGGCTCGCACCCGCTCAACGACCTGGTGCTCGACGACGAGACGGTGTCGCGCTTCCACTGCGAGGTGCGCATCGGCACCGACGGCGCCCGCGTGAAGGACCTCGACAGCCTCAACGGCGTCGTCGTGGACGGCGTGCAGGTGCTCGAGTCCTTCCTGCGCGGCGGCAGCCTCCTGCGCCTCGGGCGCGCCACCGTGCGCTTCGACTTCAGCTCCGAGCGCAACAAGCTCCCCCTCTCCGACACCACCCGGCTCGGCAGCCTCGTGGGCACCTCGGCCGTCATGCGCGCCTGCTTCGCCCGCATGGAGCGCGCCGCCGGCACCGATGTCACCGTGCTCCTCGAGGGCGAGACGGGCACCGGCAAGAGCCAGGCCGCCCAGGCCATCCACCAGTCCAGCTCCCGCCGCGACAGGCCCTTCCTCATCGTCGACTGCGGCGCCATCCCCGCCAACCTCCTGGAGAGCGAGCTCTTCGGCCACGAGAAGGGCGCCTTCACCGGCGCCGCCTCCCGCCGCGTCGGCGCCTTCGAGGAGGCCCAGGGCGGCACCATCTTCCTCGACGAGATTGGTGAAATCCCCCTCGAGCTCCAGGCCAAGCTGCTGCGCGTGCTGGAGGAGCGGCAGATCCGCCGTTTGGGCTCCAACGTCCACGTGCCGGTGGACGTGCGCATCATCGCCGCCACCCACCGCGACCTGCGCGCCGAGGTGAACGCGGGCCGCTTCCGTTCGGATCTCTTCTTCCGGCTCGCCGTGGTGCGCATCTCCCTGCCCGCCCTGCGCGAGCGCCCCGAGGACATCCCCGTCATCGCCGAGCAGCTCCTCGCCGGCGCGGGCGCGGACCCGGAGCGGCTCGCGCCCCTGCGCACCCCCGAGTTCCTCTCCCGCCTTCAACAGTTCGCCTGGCCCGGCAACGTGCGCGAGCTGCGCAACTACCTCGAGCGCTGCCTCGTCTTCGAGGAGGCCATGCCCCTGAGCGAGGAGGACGGCCCCGCGTGGAACGTGCCCTCCACGCTCTCGGCGCTCCCCTACCCGGAGGCCCGGCGGCGCGCCATCGACGAGTTCGAGCGGCGCTACCTCCAGTCGCTCCTCGAGCGCCACCAGGGCAAGGTGGCCCAGGCCGCCGCCGAGGCGCAGATGGACCGCGTCTATTTCTACCGCCTCATGCGCCGGCACAACCTCAAGCCCTGAGCCGGGCAGGGGGCGACACCCGCCCCGAGGTTGGCTAGGCTGCTGGGGGAAGTTCGCAGCCAGGGGAGTCGTCGTGAGCATCCTGAGCGGTCCCGAGCGCCGTCGTTACCCCCGTCACCGCGTGCGTCTGCGCATCCAGTTCCTCCGCGGAGACGCGGAGGTGGCGGCGGAGATCTTCAACATCTCCCGCTCCGGCTGTCTCTTCGTCACGCCCGTGGCGATGCGGCCCGGCGAGCGCGTCGAGGTCCACCTGCCCTGGCTCGGACGCTCCCCGCAGACCTTCAGCGTGGTGCGCACCCGCCCGGTGGGCCCGTGGTTCGCCGTCGCCGCCGACTTCGAGCCCTACCTCATCGACGACGCGCCCCTGGTGGAGCTCGCCGGCCAGGACCCGGGGCCCCATGAGGACCCCGAGCAGCTCTTCTGAGCGCCGCTACCCGGCCTTGCGCGCCACCAGCAGGTGCAGGCAGCCGGTGTCCTCGGTCCGCACCTCCGCGCGCTCCACCCCGGGCAGCCCCTCCACCAACCGCAGCATGTCCTCGGGGTCGCGGTAGATGAGGTACCAGTCCAGCGCGCTCTCGGTGAAGTGGTGCATCGGGTTGTGCCCGTTGAAGTTGCCCAGCACCAGCAGCCCGCCCGGCGCAATCCCGTTCCACAGCTTCGTGGTGAGGCCCCGGGCGAAGCGCTCCGTGAGGTAGTCGTAGAGCCCGATGGAGTAGATGAAGTCCTGCGTGCCCGGCGCCAGCTCGCTGCGGTTGCGCAGCAGCTCCAGCACCGAGCCGCACCACAGCCGCAGCGCCTCGTGCCGCGTGGCCGGCAGCGCGCCCGCCCGCGTGAAGCTGGCCAGCGCCGCGTCCAGCGCGCCCTGGTCCTGGTCCAGCAACGTCACCCGCTCGAAGGAGACCTCTCGCGCCACCGCGGACAGCTCCGGCGCCGAGCCCGAGGCCACGTTCATCACCCGGCGCGCCCCTCGCGCGTGCTCCTCTCGCAGCAGCGCGCTCAGGATGTCCCGGCGGTTGCGCACCGCCTGGAAGCCCGGCAGCTCCAGCGCCCAGGCATCCATCCACCGCTCGAAGGGCGTCTCCCCGGCGGGCGTGTGCCGGTAGAGCGACTCCATCATCAGGAAGTCTCCCGCGTAGCCGCGAGGCTTCTCCCAGCAGCGCCGCAGCACCGCGCTCTTCCAGAAGCGCGGCCCGGCCTCGGCGCGGAAGCGGGCCTGCTCCGGCGAGGCGCGCGCCAGGCCCGGTGCCCCGGGCTTCCCCCCCGCCCACCACACGGCATGCAGGAGCTCCTCGAGCTGGAGCGTGTCCGACTCGTGGGGGGCGAGTCTGATGCGCTCGGAATTTTCCAGCGCCTCCAACCAGGACACCAGGTGGGAGAGCGCGGCCTCGAAGGAGGGGGGAGACTCGGAGGGAGAACGGCGGAGGGGGAGCGGATTCAAGAGGATGTACCCGGTCGAGTCCTTCACCTCCACCCTACCGTGGATGCAGGAGCGGCCCCAAGGGGGGGACCCTTGATTCCCAGGTTGTGTCAAAATTCCTCCCCCATGCCTTCTCCCGCCGTCGTCCAGGAACTCGAGCAGCGGATGGGGGCCGCCCCCGAGGGCGCCACCGTCCGCGGTCTCATCTTCAACGCCGTCTTCAAGCTGGTGGCCCAGCATCTCGGAGAAAAGACGTCGACGGAGCTGCGCGCCACCATCGCGAAGAAGCCCCTGGTGGACTTCTTCTCCTATCCGGTCCGCGACTTCCTCAAGGTGCTCTACGGCGCGGGCGAGCTGCTCTCTCCGCGCTACGGGTCCATCGATGACGCCATCCGAGCCTGTGGCGCGGCGGCGATCGGCGGATTCTTCCAGTCCAGCGTGGGCAAGACGCTCACCAACATCATCGGAAAGGGAGACCCCAAGCGGCTCCTGTCCAGCTCGCCCACCGCCTACGGCACCGCGGTGAGCTACGGCCAGCGGGAGTACACCGCGCTGGGCGAGCGCCGCGTGCGCCTGCACTTCCGCGGCGACATGCAGCCCGTGGAGTTCCACCAGGGCTTGTTGGAGGAGGCGCTCCGGGCCGTGGGCTGCCCCGGACGTGTGGAGGTCAAGAAGCTCGGCCTCGACGAGGCCGAGTACCTCATCGAGTGGTGAGTCCCTCCAGCACCTCGGGGGGGACGAAGACGCCGGGCCGTCCGGCGCCCCGCGTCCAGCCGCTCTCGCGCAGCAGCGGCCCGTCCACCACGCGCGGCGCGCCGGACGCGTCCGGTTCCACCACCGCCTCGGCCAGGTGCAGCGTGGCCTCGAGGTGGATGCCCGCGCCGGCCACGTGCCGCTCCAACTCCGGCCAGAGCGCGTCGAGCGCCTCCAGCACCTCGCGCCGCCGTGCCCGCGAGGCACTCGCGTCCGGGGGCAGGGGCGTGGCGGCCAGCAGGAAGTCCGCTCCCTCCACCATGAGGGCCAGCCCGCACCGGGACAGTCCCTCCCGCGCGGCGTCCAGCACCCGGTCCAGCGCATCGAGCGCGTCGTCGTCCGCGTCCTCGCCGGCCTCGGGACGGGCGCACAGGTAGAGGCCCAGGCCCCGTGTCCGGCCCCCCGGCCCCGCCGAGGGTTCGAGCGCGCGGCGCAGGTCCTCCATCAGCGCCGCCGTGTCCGGGTAGCGGTCCTCGGGGCGCTTGGCGAGGCAGCGCTTCACCACCGCGTCCAGCGCCGTGGGCACCGGGGCGAGGTGCGAGGGCGAGGGCGGTGGCGCGTGCAGGTGCAGCTCCTCCAGCTCGGCCTGACTGCCAGCGCTGAAGGGGAGCCGGCCGGTGAGCAGCTGGTGGAGCAGCACCCCGAGCCCGTACAGGTCCGTGCGCGCGTCCACCGGGGCTCCGAGAATCTGCTCGGGCGCCATCGCCACCGGCGTGCCCACCGTCACCCCGGTGCTCGTCAGCGCGAGGCTCCGGTGGCCCGGGTCCAACAGCTTGGCGATGCCGAAGTCCACCAGCGTCACGTGCGGCGCTCCTCCCGCCCCCGGACGCACCATCACGTTCTGCGCCTTGATGTCCCGGTGGACGATGCCGAGCGCGTGCGCGGCGCCCAGCGCGGCGGCCACCGGCTCCAGCACCCGGAGCGCCTCGCGGGGTGGGAAGGGGCCTCGCGCGGCCAGCTCCGCCTCCAGGTCCCTGCCCTCCAACCACTCCATCGCCAGCCAGGGCCGGCCATCGCGCAGCTCGCCCGACTCCAGCACCCGGACGATGTGCGGATGGGCGAGCTGCTCCAGCGTCCGGCACTCCTGCTCGAAGCGGCGCAGCGCGTTCTCGGACGAGGCGTACTGCGGCCTCATCACCTTGAGCGCCACGGACGCGCCGCTCCGCTCGTCTCGCGCCCGGTAGAGCACCGCCACCACGCCCCGGTGCCGCACCTCCTCGACGAGGAATCCCCCCACGCGCGCACCCGGCGCGAGCTCCTCGCCATAGAGCGGGCGCGGCGTGCTGCCTCCGGGGGCGGGTGGGTCGTGCGTCATGCGGCGACTCTACTGGGGGACGCCACTCAGGGTCTTGCAGGCGGAGCCCTCTCCCACCACGTCGCAGGGCTGGTTGAGCCAGGGCGTGATGACCTCCGAGCCCACCATCCCATCGGCGCCCACGCACTGGCCGTAGTCGCCGTAGCCGGTGGCGTTGTTCGTCTGGCAGCGGAGCACCTCGGGGTTCTTCGGCAGCGTGGCGTCGCAGCGGCCGAGGGGTTGGGCCACGCAGTTCTGCCCCGGCAGCGTGCAGAGCCGGGCGGTGGCGTAGGCCTGGGTGTCGCTCCAGCCAGGTCCCTGGCAGGCATACATCCTCGGGTAGATGGAGCCCGGCACCGGAGGCGGCTGCTTGCCGTGGGTGATTCCGCTCCCATCCACGTAGACCTTGACCCCGGAGGCCACCGCGCCCGGGCCAAAGATGGTGCCCCAGAAGGCGCCCTCCCGGACGGGGAACACGCTCGTCTCGGGCGCGGCATAGGTCGCGTACCAGGCCTGGATGTCCACCTCGCCCCAGGCCGTGCTGGAGTAGGGCGCCGTGAGCACGCTGAAGGTCGCGCTCGCGGGGCAGGTGAAGCTCACCGCGGGCAGGATGCCACCGCAGCTCCCCTCCGACTGGGCCAGCGCCGCGCTCCCATCACACGCGCCGAGCCCCTCGCACACCCGGAACACCATGTCCCCGGAGACCATCTTGCCGAGCGTCGGGCCGGGGCAGGCGTAGTCCCACGGAGTGCCGCCACCGCCCAGGTGCACGCGCTGTCCCACGGTGCAGCGGCCCACCTTGGCGAGCTGGAAGCCGCAGGCGCGGTTCACCCCGTACTGCTGCGTGCCGCAGCCGAGGGTGCTCGCGACGGGCTGGTGGGTGAGGCGCTGGTAGGCATCGGTGTTCACCGTGGGTTGGGGCGTGAAGACGGCGGGGGCATACCCGAGGTCCCCTCGCGCCGAGAACAGCACCCGGTAGCCCCACGCGTTGTTGCGCGCCAGGACGCAGGCAGACACCCAGCGCTGGCACTGCTCGGAGGCCGCGCCCGAGGCCCAGGCGGGACACAGCCCGAGCTCGCCCTTCCACTTGTAGTATCTGCCCGCCCGGTCGGTCCACGACAGGGTCTGTGACGGCTCGAGCGCGCACGCCACCACGTACTGCATGAACGCGCGGGCGCTGGAGTCCTCGAGCTGATCCCTCAGCACGCTGTCTCCCGTCCACAGCGCATAGATGTCGGCGCGCAGCGGTGCCTGCACCATCCTGGCGTTGGCCTCCGGGTTGGCCGAGAGCGCGTTGAAGCGCAAATCCCAGGTGTTCAGGCCGTTGCCCCAGCGCGTGGCTCCCGCCTCGCCCGCCCAGGTGAGCCCCATCAGGGCCATCGCCAGCAGCAGGCGGTGGAGGAACCGGGTCGTCATCAGGTCGTGCATCGATGCTCTCCTCATACCCGAGGCCCTCAGCAACTTCCGGGCCTTCCAGGAGTTTCCCGCGCCCTCTCCCGGGAGTGTCTCCGGCGCGCGTCCGGGGTGTGGACCGCCAGGTTACAGGCCCTCCCCGGTGTGGACGGCCAGGGCACACGCCGGGCTCAGCCGAGCCGGGACTCCAGCGTGGACAGCCGGGGCTTCCAGTGGAGGGCACCGGCGGACCGCTTCCACGCCTCGTCCCACCACGCCCTCGCCCGGGTGGACTGGCCGGACGCCAGGGCCGCTTCGATGGCGTGATGCAGGACCTCCAGCGCCTCGTCGTCCGTGGCGACTGGCGCGGACGCGTCGATGAGCTCCTGCCAGGCGGCGAGTTCCTCTTCCGGGACGGGGGGATGATCGGCTCGGGCCAGGAGCTTCCGGGTGAGCTCCATGTGCACGCGCATCATGGGACCCAGCTGCCCGGCGGGGACGCGGTGCTCCACCCAGGCGAGGCTCTCGTGCGCCAGGGTGGACTCGCCCAGCACGGCGGCGACACGGGCGACGAGCACCGCGTCCAGTGCCACCCGCGCGTCTCCGAAGAAGCGCTCCCCGAGCGCCAGCGCTCGCCGTGCGTAGGGCAGTGCCTCCGGGCTCCGGCCACTCCAGTGGTACACCTCCGCGAGGTTGTAGGAGGCCCACCGCTCCAGCTGCACGTGGCCCAGCTCGCGCGCCACCCGCACGGCCTCCCGCAGGTCCACCAGCGCCGGCTCCACGGACTGGAGTCTCAGCCACAGCTGCAGGCGGTTGAGGTGTGCCGTGCCCAGGTGCAGCAGGTCTCCCCGCGCCCGGCTCCGGGTGAGGGTCTCCTCGAAGCACGCGGCCGACTCGTCCACCCGCAGCAGGAACGCGAGAGCCACGCCGAGCACCAGCCGGCCGATGGCCTCCGACTCGAAGTCGTCCAGCCGCTCCGCCTCGGCGACGGCGGGGGCGAGCACGTCCACGGCCTCCCGCCACCGGCCCTCGCGCGCATGGTGCCGGCCCCGGGCCAGCGCGCACCGCAGCCGAAGCCGCGCATCCGCGAGCCGCTCCTCCCGCAGGAAGGCCTGCTCGGCGGCGCGCTGGGAGTCCTCCGGCCGTTCCAGCCAGTCGTGCAGCGTCGCCTCCACGAGCAGCAGGTCCACCACCGCCGCGTCGTCTCCCCGCGCATCCGCGAGCGCTCGCGCCGCGGCGAGGTCCTCGATGGCCTCGCTGAAGCGCTGGGTGCGGCTGCGCACGCGGCCTCGTCCTCCGAGGGCCCGCTCGCGCAGCGGGTGGGACTCCGGGAGGTGCGCGAGCGCGGCGCTGTAGGCCCGCTCCGCCTCCACGTCCCGGTGGGCGGCCCGAGCGCGCTCTCCGAGGGAGAGGAAGGCCCGGCTCGCGGTGCCATGCTCTCCGCAGGCGGCGGCGTGCTCGGCCAGTCGCAGCAGCCGGGGGGCGGGGATGTCGGGGGACTCGGGTGTCACGTCTCCTCCGGCCAGGAGGGCGTGGAGCGCGGCCCGGTGCAGGGCTCGGCGGAGGGGCGCCGGGGTGTCCGCCTTCAGCGCGTCTCGCAGCATGCGGTGGCGGAAGGTGTAGCGCCCGTCTCCCCGGGCCTCGAGCACCCCCGCGCGCGCGAGCCGCTCCAGGCCCGCGCCCGCGTCGAGCGCCGCCAGCTCCCGTTGCGGCTCCTCCGCCACGTCCAGCGCATGCTGGGCCGCCTCCACATCCTTTATATGGAGGGACTCGCCCAGCACGGCGCACAGCGAGGCCAGCAGACGCGAGGTGTGCGGCAGCGCGGAGCGGGCGCGGTGCACCACCCGCTCGAAGGGGGTGGTGATGGCCTCGCGCGGCAGCTCGTCCGGGGCGAGCACCCAGGTGCCACTCCGGGCCCCGGGCCGCACCGCGCCCGTCTCGCGCAGGGCGCGCACCAGCTCGACGAGCGCTAGCGGGTTGCCCTGGGTGAGGGACTCGAGGTGGGCGAGCACCGGCTCGGCGATGAACTCCACGGGCCGCAGCAGCTCGCGCAACAGGGCACGGGCGGCGGAGGAGGGAAGCGGTGTCACCGGGTGCAGGGTGGTGCGCGCGGCACGGTCGCCCAGGTGGGGCCGCGGGGCGCGGAGCTCCGGCGGCGCGGCGAGGCACACCCAGAGCGGCAGGGCCTCTCCGCCGAGGGTGGCTCGCTCCAGGGCGTCCAGACAGACGGCATCCGTCTGGTGTGCATCGTCGATGAGCAGCGCGAGGGGCCTCTCCCGGGCCAGTGTTCGGAGCCGCGTGGCGAGCCTCGCCGCCGCCTCCGCGCTCTCCGGGAGGGGAGCCGGAGGTGCCCCGAGCCCATCCAGCGTGCGCTCGAGCTGGACGGAGAGCGGCTCCTGGGTGGTGTCGGGAGCGGGGGCCCGCAGCGAGAGGAGGCGCACCGGCTCCGCCGCGAGGGCCTCGGTCAGGGCGGCCAGGAGCCGGCTCTTGCCCTGGCCCGGATCGCCCTCCAGGAGGGTGAGGCAGGGCACCCGTTCGGAGAGTGCCTGGCGGGCGGTGGTGGACAGCTCGGCCAGGAGCTCCTCACGGCCCACCAGGGGCGGCGGTGTCTCCCACGAGGCCTCGGTCGAATCGAGGGCACCGTGCTCCGCGAGCATGAAACGGCCGGGAGTCGAGGCGAGCACCTCGTGGGGCGCGAGGAGCGCGGCGGCCTCCGCCGTCAGTTGAACGGCGGGCCCGGAGCTGGCCGTCCACCACGACTCGGGCTTCTCGAGCGCCACGCCCGCCAGCCGCGTCCCCGAGCGTCCGGGACGTACCCGCAGCTCGGCCACGTGCAGCACCGCAGCGTGGACCAGCCCCGCGTTCAGCAGCGCGCGAGCGGCCCGGGCGGCGGCACGCAGGCCCACCCCGGGAGACGGGTGCTCATGGAAGGTGACGAGGCACGTCTCTCCCTGGAGCCTGCCCAGGGCTCCTCCCTCGGGGGCGACCCGGTCGAGCACCGCGCGGGCCGTGGCACGCAGCCCGACACCGAGGAGCGCGACGCGGCGGAGGCTGGAGGTGGACGGCGCGGCCGGCGGGGACACCGTGGGTGCGGGCGCGCGGGGCTCCGTTCCGCCTCGGGCGAGCACCTCCTCCACCGCGCGCAGGGCCCGGGCCAGCGCGGCTCCGTTCTCGAAGCGGGCCTGGGGCTCCTTGGCGAGACAGCGCAGCAGGAGCGCCTCCACCTCCGCGGGCACGGGGGCGAGCGAGGAGGGACGGGGAGGCCGCAGCGTGAGGTGTCCCCGCACCACCTCCGGGGCCTCGCCGATGAAGGGAGGCCGGCCGGTGAGCAGTTCGAAGAGGAGGACGCCCAGAGCGTAGACGTCCGCGCGGGCATCCACGTGGCGTGCGTCCTGGCACTGCTCGGGGGCCATGTAGTGCACGGTGCCGAGCCGCTGTCCCGCCCGCGTGAGGTCCGGGGACGGCCCTGCCTCGTCCATCCGGGCGAGGCCGAAGTCCAGGAGGGCCACCGTGCCGCCGGTGCGCAGGAAGACGTTCTCCGGCTTGAGGTCCCGGTGCACGAGCCCCGCGGCATGGACGCGTCCGAGCACCTCGCCCACCTGCCGCGTCAGCGCGAGCGCCTCCTCGGGGCGCGCGGCTCCGTTCCCGGGCTGGCGCGCCATCCACTCCGCCAGCGTCTCTCCTTCCAGCCGCTCCATGACGAGGAAGGGGCGGCCCTCCACCTCTCCGGACCCGAGGAGCGAGGGGACGTCCGGGGGGCCCAGGCGCCGCAGGGCCTCGGCTTCGCGCGCGAATCGCTCCCGGGTGCCGGGGCCGCCGAGCTTGAGCGCCACCATCCGGCCATCCTCACGATGGGCGGCGTACACCCGGCTCGCGCCGCCCGCTCCCAGCAGCGAGACGAGCACATGGCCTTCCGGGCACGGTGGGGAGGCCTCGTCCGGCGCGAGCGAGGGGCGCGGCTCGCACGGTCCATCGATGGGGCAGGCCGCGCCGGGAACGAGCCGGCGGTGACAGGTGGGACAGCGCATGGGGAGGGCGGGGAGCGCATTCTACCGCTCGATGCGCCCGCCGTATCCGCCCCGGCTACGGCTGTGTCCTGCCTGTCCACTCGCGGCCCCTGGCCTCCGAGACACTTCCCTCGGGACTTCCTCGTGGAACCCCGCCGCGAGGCGCTGGCACGGCGGGTGCTCTGGGTCCTTTCGGATTCCCACTGTCCCAGGAGCCTCACGATGAAGATCACGAAGACCCTGCCGTCGCTGCTGAGCGCCGTTGTCCTGGCCCTCGTCCTGTCCACCTCGGCCCAGGCCCAGACGAGCCAGCGCACGTTCGTCCACCGGACCACGACGGCGAACAAGAGCGGCCACATCACGTTCGTCAGCCACCCGAGCGTCCTGAGCGACCCGAACGCCATCATCCGGGTGACGCACAACTGGAACCCGCCGGGGATTCCGGCCACCTACCTCAACTGCATCGTCGGCGTGTATTACGCGGGTGGCTCCTGGGGCATCTTCAACCAGGACACCTCGTGCCAGATGCCCCTGGACGCGTCCTTCAACGTGGCGGTGGGCCAGGGCTTCGTGCACGACGTGACGACGGCCAACACCAGCGGCCACATCACGTACCTCAACCACCCGCTGACCAACGGCAACCCCTCGGCCCTGGTGACCGCGACGCACCTGTGGAAGGGCACCTACAACAAGAGCGACATCGGCGTCTGGTACGACAGCTTCCAGGGCAAGTGGGCCATCTTCAACGAGGACACCACGGTCGCGATGGCCACGGGCATGGCCTTCAGCGTGAACGTGCAGACGGCCAGCCGCTTCGCGTTCACCCTGGTGGTTCCGAGCACCACCGTGGGTCACACCGCGGTCATCGACCACGTGCTGCTCAACGGCAACCCCAACGCCATCATCACCCTGACCAAGAACTGGTCGGCGGCGTCCATCTACAACAACAGCCCCGCCAGCGTTTACTACGACGGCTCGAAGTGGCGCGTGTACTTCGATGACTTCAAGGCCATCGCGGGCATGGCCTTCAACGTGGAGATCCACTGACGCGGGCGCACGGGGCTCAGGAGGAAGCGGAGAACAGCAAAGCGAGCAGGCTCACCAGACTTTCTCCGGCGATGAGCCCCGAGGCCAGCGGCACCGTGGCCGCGTCCGCGAGGACGGGCCTCCAGCGGGCCAGGAGCGCTGCGGCCAACGAGCCCAGGAAGATGGACAGGGACACCGAGGCGGGCAGCGCGAAGGCGAGCCCCAGGGCGATGGGGGAGGGGACGAAGCGCCGCACCGGCTCGGGAGCGAAGCGCTCCAGGAGGACGAGCACCACGCCGGCGAGTCCTCCGATGAGCGCACCCCAGCGCGCCGCCTCGGAGAGACTTCCGAGCCCGGTGGAGAGCACGCGCGCCACGCCGGCCACGAAGAAGCCGGCGGGAGCGGGGAAGCGCGTCTCGGAGATGGCCGAGGTGTCCGGCACCAGCAGGAAGAAGACGGGGACGATGAGGGCCGAGCCGACGAGGCAGCCCCAGAGCTGGGCGAGGAAGGTCTGCCGGGGAGGGACTCCGAGCAGGTACCCTGCCTTCACATCGGTGAGCAGATCCGCGCTGGAGGACGCGATGTTGCCGGAGAGGCTGGAGGCCATGGCGTTGGCCACGGTGTTGCCCGGCAGGAGCACCCCGAAGACGAGCTGGGCCAGCTGACCGAGCGGACCGGTGGGGGTGATGTCCGTCTCACCCGTGGCGCGGCACGCCACGGCGGCGAGCGCGAAGGAGAGCAGCACGCCCAGCACGCCGAGAGGCCAGGGAATCTCGAAGGTCACCGTGCCCACGGCCACGAGCCCCAGCGAGAGCACCGCGGTCGCGGCGAGGAACCACGAGCGGGGAACCTCCGCCGCATCGGGCTGTGAGTCCCCGGACGGGCGCGAGCCGAACAATGCTCCGAGCGTGCGGCGCAAGAGCCCGCGCTGGAGCGCCAGGTGCGTGAAGGAGGCGCTCGTCACCAGGGCGGCGCCCGGCCACATGCTCCACTCGAGCACCCCGAAGAACCCCGGCTGGGCGATCATCCCGCGCCCGAGCAGCCAGGGCGCGAGAGCGCCGAAGCACACGAGCGAGCCGAGCAGCAGAGAAGTCCCGACCCGCAGCCCCACGAGCGCACCGGTGCCCAGCGGAACGAGCGTGAGGTCGAGGGCGAAGGACAGACTCTCCAGCGGCACACCGAGCAGGGCGCCCGGCAACGCGAGCGCTGCGGGGAGCCACTGGAGCCCATCACGAGCGAACGCCAGGAGTCCCGCCCCGAGCGCCCCGGCGCCGAGTGCCCGTGCGCCGCGCCGGCCCGACTCATCTCCGGCGTGGAGCGAGCGCGCCACGGAGGCGGCGGCGAGACCGGAGGGGAAGGGCAGGGGCTCGCGGCGGATGAAGGCGCGCTGCAGGGGCAGGGCGAGGACGACGCCGAGCGCGGAGCCGAGCAGGGTCCACAGCAGGAGGGCCCAGAGGGGAGGGTGGTGGCCGGAGAGCAGCAGGTAGCCGACGCTCGCGGTGACGATGGTGCCACCGGTGGAGTAGCCGGCGGAGGAGGCGGCGGACTGCATGGCGCTCGTCTCCTGGAGGCTGAGCCTGGGCCCGAAGAGGGAGGAGCTCAGCTTCATGAGAGCGCCCTGCGCCCCGAGTCCGACGACGCAGGCGATGAGGGCGGCCGGGAAGGCGAGGCCGGTCTTCAATCCCACGTAGAGGTTGGACAGGCACATGAGCGCGCCGATGAGGCTGCCGAGTGCCAGAGCACGCAACGACAGGGCCGAGGAAACGGCTCCGGCTGGGGGTGTACCCGCTTCGGTGGCGACGGGAGTCGCCTCGACCTCGTCTCTGGCTGTGCCCGACGGCATGAGGGCCAGGATACTCCGGGAGGGGCTCCGGCTCCGATGGGGCGCCTCCGCGAGTGGCGCGAGCTCCTCTACGCTGGCGCGACTGGTCGCTGCCTCTCCTGACGGGCAGGGTAGAGGTGATGAACGTGGGCGGGTCTTCGACGTAAACCTCCAATGCAGTTGAAGGCCCGTTCGGGCTCGCTGTCCCGGCCCTGTCCCGGCGCGCCGGGCCGCGGTAGGTCCAGGCGCGGGAGGTCGATTCAATCGACAGCCGGCAGCAGCGCCTCATCGCGGAAGCACCTGGTCACGTGGTCGATCAACGCGCTGACGGGCGGGGGCAGGCCCCGGCGGGCGGTGAAGACGAGATGGACCGTCCCATCCGGTGCATGCCAGTCCGGGAACACCCTGACGAGCTGGCCGGACTTCAATTCGGGCCCGCAGGAGTGGTCGGGCAGCAGGGCTATGCCCAGCCCCGAGAGCGCCGCTTCCCTCAGCGCGCCGAAATCTCCGCAGGCCATCCGTGGCTCATGGTGGAGGGAGATCGTCCGCTGCTCGGGTCCGACGAGCTCCCAGACGTCCTGGCCCGCTTGTTCGGTCGCGCTCAGCGTCGGGTGCGAGGTGAGCGTCGCGACCTCGGTCGTGTCGCCCAGGCGTTTCGCCAGGGCGGGGCTCGCGACGAGGATGCGCCGGCTCCTCGTGAGCGTGCGCAGGGTGAGCTCCGCGTCGGTGTCGAGCGTGGTGCGCACCCGGAGCGCCACGTCGATCCGCTCGTTGATGAGATCCACCCGCCGGTTGGTGGCCACCACCTGCAGGTTCACCCGGGGATGGCGCTCCAGGAAGTCGGCCAGCACGCGCGCCAGGGGCTCCATCAGGCCGAGGGGACAGCTGAACCTGACCGGACCGTGGGGCTCGCCCTGGGTCGCGGCCGCGACCGCCTCGGCCCGCTTCACCTCCGTCATCACATTCCGGCAGTGCTCGTAGAACGCCTGTCCGACGTCGGTGACGCGGAAGCGACGCGAGGACCGTTCGATCAGCCGTACTCCCAACTGCTCCTCCAGCCGTGCCACCCGGCGGCTGAGCTTCGATTTGGGTTGCCGCAGTGCCCGGCCAGCCGGTGCGAAACCGCCGTTCGCCACGACCTCCGTGAAGAAGAACAAGTCGTTCAGGTCCTGCATCGTGGCCTCATCGTTCCATTTCCAGAACGCAGGGTGCCAGATTCGTCCTCTACCGGCGACATCGTTCCAATTTTAAGTCTCCTCTCAGCGACGAACTGATTCGCCGCACGACATGGAGCAGCGCGATGAGCAACAGACTTCAGGGCAAGGTGGCGGTCGTGACCGGTGGGACCTCGGGAATCGGCCTGGCGACGGCGAAGCGGTTCGCGGCGGAGGGCGCATGGGTCTTCATCACGGGCCGCCGGCAGGCCGAGCTCGACGCCGCGGTGAAGGAGATCGGCGCCAACGCCACGGGGGTCCAGGGTGACGTGTCGAACCTCGCGGACATCGACCGCCTCTACGAAGCGGTGCGGCAGAAGCAGGACCGGATCGACATCCTCTTCGCCAACGCCGGCGGCGGCGAGTTCTCGCCCCTCGGCGCCATCACCGAGGAGCATTTCGACAAGACCTTCACCATCAACGTGAAGGGCACCCTGTTCACCGTGCAGAAGGCGTTGCCGCTGCTGCGCGACGGCGCATCGGTCATCCTCACCGGCTCGACGGCGGCGACCAAGGCCTCCTCGGCGTTCAGCGTCTACGGCGCGACCAAGGCCGCCATCCGGAGCTTCGCCCGCAACTGGATGCTCGAGCTGAAGGACCGCCGCATCCGCGTCAATACCCTCAGCCCTGGTCCCATCAAGACTCCCGGCCTGCATGGCCTCGGTAAGACCGAGGAGGAGGCGCGGCAGATCCTGGACTTCCTGGCGCGCTCCGTTCCGATGAACCGGCTGGGCGATCCCGACGAGGTCGCCAGGGCCGCCGTGTTCCTCGCCGCGGACGACAGCAGCTTCGTCAACGGCATCGAGCTCTTCGTCGACGGAGGCATGGTGCAGATTTGAGGTGGCGCGCGCCTTCGTAGAAGCCGAGTGGGTAGAAGGTGGAGGCGACCCTGGCCGAGCCGCTCACGCAGAAGCCGTTCGTCAGCACGGACAGGCCGGATCCGGTCCGTCCTCGGTCCAGGTGCCCATGGCAGCGGGGGCTTCCTGTTCCGGCACTTCCGACCGCCGCCTCCCTGGGACTGGCACGCGCTTCACTCCTCCGAGGCTTGGAGTGCCGTGAAGACCGAGGCGATGGAGCGAGCCCAGCGCGCGCTGGACGCACTGGGCCAGCATGTCTCGGTGCTCTCGCGCCCCTCCATCGCCCGGAGTGGCTGGTCGGCGGCGGACATGTGGCTCATCACCGCGGAGCACTGCGTGCGGGAGAGCCACGCAACCGGGGCAAGCCCACATGAACCCGTGCCTTCAGGCCCGGCCGCGCGGCGCCCGCCGGGCCGGGGGCAGACTCGAGCTACTGGATGGTGACGCCGCAACGGTACGAGTCGGTGGTCAGATCGCCCCAGTCCGTGGCGGTGACCAGGTTGAAAGCCTCGCCGAGGTAGCCGCGCGCATAGACCTGAACGCCGATCGGGTCGAGCAGGTTCCCCAGGGCACAGGTGGTACAACCACCGTAATTCGCAGATTAAGCGGTTGATCGGTTCTGAGCAAATCTGGAACTGCCTCGAACGTGTGGAGCGAGGATCCAAAGAGCCACGCATCCTCTGGTTTCGGAGTATGAGGAAGCCAGAGCCTCTCCAACCAGACGTCGGACTCCGTGTACTGGTCGCTCGAGCTGGAGGGGCTGAAGGGAGTGACGGCCCGGCAGTAGGAGGGCTGGGTCACCCCGCATGAGAGCCAGTCGATCGCTCTCGACATCGACCTCTCCTCGGTGGAGCCCGGCGCGCTCCTCGACCAGGTCGTCACCCTGAAGGTGGGCGGATACTTCGGGTCTTCTTCGGTGTCGATCAGCACCAGGGCCCGCTGTTTCAGCGGCTCGTTTAGCGAGCGATCTCCATCAAGCCGGTCCTCAAGGCCGTCGACCAGTCGCGCCGGTCCCTCGCCTCGGCCAGGCGTGCCGCGCGTTCCCAGTCATAGACCACGCTGAGCAATTCGGTTGCCCAACCCGCGGGTGTGCGCTCGATGAGGGCGTAGCGGGCGTGCGGGGAGCCGACTTCAATCTTGTGCGGGTGGGGAAGCTCGTCTTCGTAGGCCTGGAGACCGACGCTGCCCGGATTGACGATGGTGCGACCGTCTCGCAGACGCACGACGCGGGGCATGTGTGTGTGTCCACAGAGGATGAGCGAAGCCGTGCAATCACCAGCCCGCTCCTCGACGAGCGCCGCCGGTGCTGGCTCGCAGCCCGACGGAGTGAGCTGCTCCAGGAAATAGGTCACATCGTCGCCGGGCGTGCCGTGACAGAGGAACACCGCATCGGAGAGCCACAGCGTCGGCGGCAGACTGACCACCCAGTCGAGCTGGTCGGGCCGGAGCGACTGCGCGGCGTGGCGATCCGATGGACCCATGCGCCCGAGGTCGGGCTCGAGGAGTTGCCGTTCATGGTTGCCGCGGATCGTCGGCAGCTCCAGGCGCATCAGCAGGTCCGCGGTTTCGCTCGGTTGGAGCGGGCCCGACACGATGTCCCCGAGATTGACGATCACATCGGCGCCGCGCCGGTCGATATCGGCCAGCACCGCCTTGAGGGCCTCCAGGTTGCCATGGATGTCGGAGATGGCAGCGATCTTCATCGCCGGGAGATTAGCAGTCGCTTCGTGGGCCTGGCTCGCATGCAGGTCATGACCCATGACACCACAACGGGGGAATCCACGAGCCAGGCGGCTTTCGCGGACGGACATGTGCTGATTGGACTCCAGGGCTGGCGGGAGGAGAGCCGCGCGCATCTGGCTCGCGGGGGCGGCTTCTTCCCGTTCGAGGTGTTCCTCGGACCGGACGGTGCGCCGAGGTTCCCGCCACGTGTCCTTCGGCCCCTCGTCGCCGCGGCCGCCTCGCCCCTGGCCCCACTCGTGGGGGCGGGCGCGGGTGCGGTGACGGCTCCCAAGGGAGCAGCGAGTGGCTGCAGCCCTGGGGCGACCGCCGCCAGGAACTGGTCCGGGCCGGTGGAGCGGGGAGCACGGCCTGCTGGACCTCGCTCATGGAACTCTCGAGTGCCCACGGTCGTTCAAGAGGGTCATCTCCCGGAGGAAGCCCATGGTGTTCACCCTTGGATTGATCGCCCTGCTCGCGGCCACTCCCGCTGAGCCTGTCGAGATCGAGGTCTTCGTTCCGTTGTGCGACGGTGCTCAGCTCGACTGCGGTCGGGGGAAAGCCGGGGACCCGCGTTCCCTGGAGGCAAATCTCTATTGGGGAGCCGCCTTTGGTGCGGAGCGGTTCCTGTCCCGCGCTCCAGGCTTCCGGGTTCGAAGCCGGCGCGACGGCCCTCCTGTCTCCGGGGTACTGCGCGAGCTCGTCATCGAGCGGGCGGCCGCGAAGGGAGAGCGGCTTGTCCGGCTTTCGCTCCGGGCCTACGCCGGAGATCGGATCGATGACGCCCTGGAAGACTTCCTGCGCGCGGCCGCTGGCGGGAGCTCGGCGGACCTCGTGGTCTGGGCCGGGCACGACCGGCTCATGGACCGAGCTCCACCCGAAATTCGAGCCCTCTCGGGTGCCACACCGAAGCCCGTCGCGGTGCTGGCCTGCATGAGCGAGCAGTACTTCGGGCCGGTGCTGCAGTCCCTCGGGGCTCGGCCGGTCGTGCTCACCCGGACCATGATGGCACCGGAGGCCTACCTCCTCGAGGCGCTGGCGGCAACGGTCGCGAGGCATGGGCCCACCGAGGCGGGACTCCTTCGCACCGCGCTGGTGGACGCCTATGCCCGCTATCAGCGCATCACGCCCCGAGCCGCGGGCACGGTCTTCTCCAGGCTCCCCACGTCAACGTCATCCCGCTGAATCCCATCGTAGGATTCGCCCGTATCCTTTATGGAGCATCGGAAGGATTGAAGGCCTGGTGAGAGGTGGCGGACTGGAGAGGAGGGGCTGAGGAGGGCCGCTGACGGGGGCCAGTCGAGCAGTGCGCCAGGCGGGTGGAGAAGCCGCGCAGCCGCTTGGGGTACACGCCGGCCCTGGCCGCCCTCCCAGGAGGTGCGCGGCAGGGAAGGGCTGACACGTCAACCAGAGGAGCTGACGTGTCAACTGACCGCGCTCCACAGTGGCACTCCGTAACCCTCGGCCTATTTTCCGACCCGTCCTCGACTGAGCCACGCGCGGAAGTCGCACTCATTTACGCGGTGTCGGCGCGCGCACTGCCGCTGACTCAACAGATGCGACGAACATGGCACATGCCTTGCTCGGCCCCTCTCCGAATCTGATTCTCGCAAGGGCGCCGCATTCCCGACGAACACGGCGCCCTGGCCAGGTTCAACCTGGAGGATGCTTCGATGGTAAGGATGCAGAAAGTGTGGCTGGCCGTCCTGGTGGCGGCCGTGGCCGGGGGCATCGGTGCCGCAGCGCTCCCGAGCGCAGCACTCGCCGCGGGGAAGTGCGATGGCAAGGCGAAGCCCTGTCCGCTCCAGCAGTTCATGCGCGACAACGCAGGGACGCCCATGGCACAAGGCGACCTCGCCGCGATTGTGAAGTCGATGGAGAAGATAGAAAAGGCCGGCGGTCCCAACATGACGATGTGGGCCAGGTATGCCAAGAAGACGGCCGACGACGCCAAGGCCAACAAGACGGACGACGTGAAGGCCGACTGCAAAGCGTGCCACGACGCCTACAAGAGTGCCTATATCAACAACGTGACTCTCCGGAACAAGCCGCTCCCGTAAGCAGCTGGGGTTGGAGGGCGTCGTAGACGTGGTCCATGAAGGCGCGAATGCGGCTGTTGTTGCGAAGCTCGGGCAGCGTCAGCACCCAGAGATCGCGCGCCTCGTCGGAAAGGCGGGCCCCCACGCGCACCAGCCCTGGATCGGCGTCGCCGTCGAAGCACGCCAGGAAGGTGACGCCCATGCCGGCGGAGAGCGCGCGCCGGCGGACCGCGAAGTCGTCGGAACGCAGCGACACCTTGGCCCCCGGTGCGTTCCGGGCCAGCCAGTCATCGAGCCAACGCCCATCGGAGCGCTCGTCCGAATGGAGCCACGGGAAGTCCGCGAGGGTGGCACCGGGACCCACCCGCTCGACGAGTGAACGCGCGGCGTAGGCCTCGAACTGCAATCGACCGATGCGGCGGCCCACCAGGCCATCCGCCGGATTGTTGTCCAGACGCAGCGCCACATCGGCCTCGCGGCGAATGAGCGAGACCTGCTCATGGGTCACGCCGAGGGTCACCTCCACTCCCGGATAGCGCTGGATGAAGCTGGAAAACACCTCGGGAAAACCCGCGAACACGAAGTCCACCGTCGAGACCCGCAGCCGCCCGCGGAGCTCGGCGTCGCGGCCCAGAAGCCGCCCCTCGGCAAGGTGGATCTCCGCCTCCAGGCGCACCGCGGTCTCGGCCAGCTCGTCGCCGGCAGCCGTGGCTGCGAAGCCCTCTTCGGTGCGGTCGAAGAGCCGGACGCCCAGCCGCTCCTCGGCCTCCTTCAGGCGCCGCCCGACGGTAGTCCGAGACACCCCGAGGACGGCGGCGGTGCCGGACAGCGTCTTCTCGCGGTGGATCGCCAGCACGTAGCGAAGGTCGTCCCAGTCCATGCGCACATTTTTGCACGCAGGTGTCCCGAAAACATCCGTTGGGCGCCTGTTTTCGCACGGGTAGGGTGATGTTCGCCCACCAGGAGCAATGCATGACGCTCGAAGCAACCCACCGAAGAACAGAAATATTGGTCGCTTCCCTGTTTTTGATCACGGCCTTTGGCAGCGTCGCCGGCAGCACGCTCTTGGACTCCGTCGTCGATACGCCTGATTATCTGACCACGGTTTCTTCCAGGAGCGCCTCCGTGGTCAGCGGAGTGCTCCTCTGGCTGCTCAATGACATTGGCATTGTCTTCATCGGGCTTCTCATGTTTCCACTCCTCAGGAAGCACGATGAGAGCATGGCCCTCGGGTACGTGGGCATGCGGATGTTGGAGTGCGTCTTCCTGGTCATTGGCGTCGTCTGCGCCTTGTTGCTCATCCCGCTGAGCCAGGAGTACATCAGCTCGGGCGCGGCGGATGCCGCCCATTATCAAACGGCGGGCTTGTTGCTCAAACAGGCCAAATATCTGTGTTTGACGCCCATGATGTTGCTTTTCCTGGGTCTTGGTGGCGTCATTCTTGCCAGCTTGCTGTGGAAGTCCCGGCTCGTTCCACGGCCCGTTTCCGCGGTCGGTGTCGTTGGGTACGCCATGTTGTTGCCAATGGCCATACTTCCTTTGTTGGGTGTTATCGATACCTCGCCGAGCGGTCGAGGAGCGATTCTCGCCATTCCGGTCATGGTTTTCGAGATCATCCTGATGCCGATATGGCTGTTGGCAAAAGGCTTCAACCCATCGGCGTTCGAAGCCAGGCAAGCCACCCGCTCCTGAACGCCGTCCGGCACCAGCGTTCAGGGCGACGGCCGAGGGGGCTGCATGGGAGCCGCCGGCGAGGAGCGGGCGCTCTCAGGTGGGGGCGGGACGCGAGGCAGATGCAGGGTGAAGCAGGAGCCCTTGTCAGCGGCCCTTCTCGCTCCCCCCTGCACCAGCCCGGCGCAAGGGCAAATCCCGCACCGTCCGGCGGGTCTCCTCGGTGAAGTGAGCGAAGAGCTGGAGCGCCTTCCTCGTCAATTCGGGTCCGGCGAGCTCCGGGCTTCCGGTGCCGAAAGGAGGCTGGGCGGTGTACTCCATGCTCAGCTCGCTGAGCTTCGCGACCTCCTCCCCACGTAGCTTCTCCAGCACTCGCAGGCCACAATCGAATCCGCCAGTGGCCGGTCCCGAGGTGTAGCGGTTCCTGTCGATCACCACGTTCTCCCTCGTGGGAATCGCCCCGAAGTGAGGCAGGAGATCCATGACGTGGAAATTGCTCGTGGCCCGGTATCCCTCGAGCAGGCCCGCGGCACCCAGGACGAGCGAGCCACTGCAGACACCGACGAGGTAGCCCGCGCGGCTGCCCCGATCCTTCAAGAACGCGAGCGTCTCTTCATCGCGCAGGATCTCGTTGGGGCAGGCCCCGACGCACAGGACGTCGAAGTCCTTGGGGCTCTCCCTGAAAGTGGTGGTGGCGTGCACGGGGAAGCGTGGAATGGCCTCGATCAATTCCTTGTCCTTCCACAGCAGGTGCACCTCGGTATCGGGGATGAAGCCAAACACCGAGTGGATTCCAATGGTATCCACGATGGCGAAGCCCGGACACACGAGGATTCCCACCTGAAGCTTCTTCGACTGTTGAGACATCTGGGGACCATGGCTTTCAGCGAACGAACGGAGCCATCCCGTGCATCGGGGCCCGTGTTCGATGTCTGCCATTATGAAGAACGCGCCCCATCTGGCGAGTGGCCAGAAGGCCATCTTTCGACGGCTTCTGGCCACCGCGGGAGGTCCGGCGCGGCACGCGAGCCCTCAGCGAGCTTTTCCTCCTCCATCCATGCTCGTCGGCACCCAGCGTCTGGGACAGCGGAGTCAGCTCGAAGCGTCCGTCCTCCGTTTCAGCGAAGACGCCAACATTGATGTCTCTTGCTGTTCCAGCGTTCGCATACCCTTCTCCGTCAAGACGAGCGGCCTCCACCTCTACACTACGGCCGCCAGGCGTAGGGCGGTGCGATCGTGACGTCCGTCGTGTTCGAGGCGGCCGGAGTGCTCGAATCGACGAAACCGAAGTACGTGCCGCTCGACTTGTTCAGGCCCACGCCCCGGTATTCGAGGTCGCCGATGAGTTGCGCCGTTCCGGACACCGCTTGCTGGCCCTCGTAGAAGCCGAGTGGGTAGAAGGTGGAGGCGACCCTGGCCGAGCCGCTCACGCTGAAGCCGTTCGTCAGCACGGACAGGCCGGTGACGGTGCCCCCGGAGACGTTGCCCGACAGGACGACGGCGTGATCCTCGATGCGCGCCGAGCCGCTCACGCTCCCGCCGAGCACCTGAGCATAGGGCCCGACATACACGCTCGCCGGAACGCTGCTGATGACACAGCCGCCGCCGTTCGAGTGACGCTGCGTTCCCGAAGGACAGGCGTCCCGCGTGCCGGTCTTGAACCCCTCGGGCCAGGCATTCGTGAGCTGCACCATCCACGGGTAGCGATGGATGGTGTTGTACTGCTGATCCCAGACGATCTGCTTCTGCACCGAGGGCGTTCCAACCACGACCAGGAAGAGCGCTTCGCCGGAATTGACGCAGAAGTTGATCTCCCCATTCGCGCCGCGCTGCAGAGCGCTATAGCGTGGCGTGGTGATGGCGCTGTCCGTGGCGACCAGGCCCCAGCGCCAATCGGAGTCCGCCCCGCTCTGCGTCACGCCGCGGAAGGTCACGGTCACGCTCGTGGCGCCCGCCTCCGGGTAGAGCCGCACGATGTTGTAGCCCCAGCGCTGCGGAGCCCAGCCGGTCGGCGTCACGAAGCGCCGGTTCGTCGCGTAGTTCCCATCCAGCGGCTCGAGCTGGGTCAGCCGGAGGCGCTGCTCCGGCCTCGACTTGCTCATGATCGAGCCGTACCTCGCGCGATAGGTCGGACCCTGGTTGGCGCCGCTGGTCGGGGGCGGATCCTTGTAATCCCAGGTCACGTTGTGCATCGCCCACTCGCCGAAGAAGTCGTTCATCTGGCTGATGTTCCAGCCGCGCGTCTTCATGATTTGCGAGAACGGGTCATTGCTCGGGCTGCTCGTCCAGATTTCATTGACCGCGCTGTAGCAGTGCTTGTCCTTCAAGAACTCCATGAACTGCCAGTTGCAGTAGCGATCACGCGTCGAGCCCAGATAGACGTGCGGCGCGTTCACGGACATCTCCGAGCAGTGCACCTCATTGCGGTACTCGGGGAGCTGGTGCGGCATGAAGTTGGCGTGGCTCTCGTAGATCCAGCCGCAGGTGTTCGACTGGTTGCAGGTCATGCCGCCGCTCACGCTCTGCACGGCGTGCATGAACTCGTGCGCGAGCCCCCAGTGATCATTGAGCGCGCCGGTTCCGATCCACATTCCCATCCGTGTCGAGCTCCAGGCGCCACCGGTGAGACCCCAGTTGGAGTGGACGTGGATGCTGACCTTGGTCTTGTTCGACAGGTTGCAGAGCGGTTCCTTGAAGAAGATCGGCGCTCCGAAGTAGGTCTTCCAGATCGTGTTCTCGAGCGTGTCGAGCGCGGCTTGAGCCGTGGTGCTGGAGATGGCCTCGTCCGAATAGATTGCGAAGTGCGCGGACTCCCGGATCAGTTTGAAGTTGGTGTGATCCGGATCCGGTCCGCCCGCGGTCCAGGTGCCCGCGGTGCAGGCTGGTGGTGAGGTCGGGCAGCTCGTCGCCCAGGCCGTCGTCGTGGTTCCGGGATCGCACGCGGCCAATGTCGCGGACTCACCGCTGCCGCCGGTGCATTCGTCACCGGTGCATTCGCTGGAGAAGTCCTCTCCTTGCGTCATCCCTTCGTCCTGGGCACACCCGGTTCCGAAGGCGCCCATCAAGAGCAGAAGGGCTGGAATTCGCAGTGTCTTATGGATTCTCATGGTCTCACACTCTCTTGCCTGCTCGACAAATCGTTTCTGTGTAACATGCCAAAACAGTAATTCAATGGAAACGATGATCGGAAAGGGTTGCGCTGAATCTCCAGCGTTCCGACTTCCAAGAAGACAGGAATCAGACCCTCCATCCAAGATGATGCTATCAACGTGTCGGCAACACGTACCCCCCGGATGATAGACATGAAGAATAAACTCATGGGTTCGTTGGTCCTGGTTTGCGGTTGGTTCGTATCCATGGCCTGTACTGGCGACGCGCCTGCTCCGGCCGCCACCGGCGGCGACGCCCCACCATCGGAGGCTCCGGCTCCAAACGCTCCCGCCGCCGACGCCAGCTGCGACATCACCCGGGAGCGCGTGCGCATCACCGAAATCGATGTCGGCGCGACGGTCGTGACCAACGAGGACGAAGTGGCGCTCAAGCCCCTCGTCATCTCCCCCATTCCGTCCGGAGGCTCGCGCCTGGCCTGGATGGGCAATGACGGCAAGGTGCACATCACCCAGCTCGATGCGAGCGATCTGCCGGTGGGGACGTCCTTCGGCTTGCCAGCGAATGATTTCGCCGACCTGTACGCCGACAACACAGGGGGCACGCTGTTGTTGACACGGAATGCGAAGGGCGGGGGCACGCTCAATTGCGGTGCACCGACCAACCTCTGCGGGAGCCCTCCCAACCCGCCCGTGCCCTGTTACGACATGTACATGGTGCGCTTCGACGGCGGCACCGAGACGTGGGCCACCGTCCTGACGAGCTCCAGCGAGACCCTGCCGCCCTATTCCACCGGACCCACGGGCCCCAGCGTCTACATGATCTGGTGGTACGCCCACCACGGGCGCATCGCGTTCGACGGCACGCGCTACGCGGGCTACTTCGGCGCCGCCATCAGTGTCTCGCAGAACGGCTGCATCAACATCCACCAGGGCGACCGGATGAAGGTCGTCGGCACCGACGGAAAGCTCCAGGCCGGCGGCTTCGATTGGGGTTGCAGCCACAGCGGTTATGAGCGGCTCATCTGGGATCCGACGGCCCGCAAGTTCGTCTCCATCTGCAAGACCGACAACAACAACCGGATCGCCTTCGCCCCCACCTACAAGACCATCCAGCCCGTTGACCTCTCCTACTCGAACCTGGGCAACCTGGTGACGGCCACGGGTGGGGGGGACTGGCTCACGACGAGCAACATCCGCTCGGGGCAGACCCCCAACGCCAACGGGCTCGCGGACGTGCACCTCCTGCACTTCGTGGACGGTGCCGCCGACAAGGACATCGTCCTGGCGAGTGATGCGGGCCTCAACGACCGGGCGCCCCACCTGGCCGCCTATGGCCAGAACCAGCTCCTGGCGGCCTGGGAGACCTCGACGCGGACGGGAGAGCTGCTCCGGAGCGACACCAGCCGCAAGCTCTACGTCCAGGCACTGGATCGCGCGACCGGTGCCGCGAACGGCCCGGCCCTGCAGGTGGATGTGAAGGGCAACCGCTATCAGGACTTCGTGGCCTTCCCGGATGGGAGCGTGGCCTTCGCCGCACCGGGCAGCGGCGCGACCAGAATCAAGATCCTCCGCATCCTTCCCTGCACGGGATGAGGAAAGAGGGGTGTGGGTTCTTGATTCAGGTGAACACTCACATCCGGTAGAGCGCCAGCCGAACTGTGTCCGTTCATGACGCCGCGTCAGAGGATGACGTGCCCGGAGCCCACCTCTGGCCGTGAATGAGTCCTCAGCGCGGCTCACGGGACCGAGAGCAGGCGCACGCGCTTGTTGAGCTTCGCCCTGCTCGGAGGTCTGGCCGTCTGCTGCGGCCCCATGGCCTGGAACTCGCCCACGGTGGACCGTGGTGAGCGGTGGGGCCCCTCCGGCCTTCCTCTGGAATGGGAGGGGCCGCACTCCCACGACCCCTCGTCATCGCCTCGGGCTTGTTGGTGGGGTGGCTGCTGGGCAGTGCGCCAGGCCGGTGCAGAGGCGGTGCAGCCCCCTTGGGGCACCCCCCTGGCCAGGCTGTCCTCGCAGGAGGGGATGGCAGAGGGGCTGGGCCTGTGAGCACCTGCGGCCGTCAGGACGGCACCCACATACTGCCACAGGTCCGCCACCCTTAAGTGAGCGCGTGACCATCACGCTGCCAGTACACCCCCTCAAGGAAGTGCAGGTTCCAGTGTATCGGTTCATCACAGGCCGGAATACCGGTCAGGCGCGAGCACCTGGCGCGGGTCCAGGGCGCGCTTGAGGTGCTCGGTGAGCCGCCAGGCCTGGGGAGCCTGCTCGGCGAGCCAGCGCATGGTGTGGGTCCCCACGCGGTAGGGCAGGAATCCCTCGCGGCGGCAGGTGTCCAGCAATGCCTGCTGGCAGGCGAGCGCGCGGGCGGCCTCGTCCGGATCCTCCCGGTCGAACAGCAGCGGGATGGAGCTGTCGAAGCAGCGGTCGGACAGCGAGGTGAGGGTGATGAGCGGCTCCATGCGGTGCCGCGCGGTGACCTCCCGCACGGTCCGCACGTAGGTGCGCACCAACTCCGGCACCATGGGTACGAGCGGAGAGGTCCACAGCAGACCGCAGCCATCCGCGTGTGGGTTCAGGGGAGCCCCTTCCGGCGGGCGTCGGCCTGACTTCCAGTAGGCCAGTGGCAAGGCCATCTGTGTGGGGACCCCCTCCAGGACGCTCACCACGTTGGACAGGATGCGCGCCTGCGGGGACAGCTTCGCGCCTAGTCCCAGTGGCAGCCGGGGGAGCCACTGGCCCAGCATGCGGGCCTGATCCGCACCCAGGAACACGAGGCGCCGCGCCACCCGCCCCAGCCTCCGCCGGATGGTGCTCCGCGCGGCGCGCACCACCTCGCGCGTGCCGTACAGGCCTCCGGTGCCCGTCCACGCCGCCACGCCATGCCGGGAGGACAGCTCGGCCAGAAGCTCCGCGGAGAGCACCTCACCGCGCGGCACCCGGTTGCGCGGGTAGGGCGCGACCATGGACAGCACGCGCTGGGGGTTGAGGAGGTTGATGGCGCCCACCACCCCGCCCAGCTCCCGCAGCGTCTCGCGGATGGCACCCACCGCGTCCTCCAGCCCCGTGTCCTCGGGCACCCAGAAGAAGAAGGCCTCCAGGTGCTCGGGCCTCCGGGCGAGCACGAAGGTGAGCTCGGTGACGATGCCCAGGTTGCTCTGGGAGAAGAGCCCGTCCAGGTACGGGCCGACGCCCCACTTGAAGGCCTGGTCCACCCGCTGTCCCCCAAGGTCCCCGTGCGCGGACCGGTACAGCGAGCCGTCCGGTAGCACCGCCTCCAGCCGGGTGATGGCGCCGAAGTGGTCCGCATGCGGGGTGATGCCGTAGCCGCGCTCCAGGGCGTTGCCCAGCAGGCTGCAATCCGGGCCGGCCCCCGTGACGGGCACCAGGAAGGGAAGCTGGTGCTCTCGGAGGTACTGACTCAGCATCCTCTGCGTCACCCCTGGTTGGACGGTGACGAGGCCCAGTTCCGCGTCGAGCGACACGATGCGGTCCATCCGCGACAGGTCCACCACCACGCAGTCATCCCGCACGGGCGCCCCGCAGCCGTAGCCCCAGTTACGGCCGGTGCTCACCGGGTACAGGGCTAGCCCTTGCGCGTTGGCCAGCTCCACCAGGGCCACGATCTCACGCGTCGACGCGGGGAAGACCACCGCCGGGACACGCCTGCTCACGGACGTGGTGCTCGTGCCCCGCTTCCAAGCCTCCTCTCCGGTGCGGAGCCACTGCGGGCCGACAATTCCGGCCAGAGCTTCCAGGGTCTGCGTGGACAACTCGGTGGAAGAAGGGAGAGACATGGCAGTGGACCCGTGATCTGGCAGAGAGGGAGGGACGCGGCAGGGTCGCAATCACTTGCGGAGGCACGCTGTGGATGTGTCTGTCTAGAGATGCATTAAAGCGCGCCGGGTGCAATGAGAAAATGTGACGTCATCCCCAGGGCCGGCGGCCGCGCCGCCTCTCGGAGCCGGCTTTTCGTGGGCATCACCCAACAGACTGTGGGGAACTGTCTACGGCTCGAGGGCTGTCGCGCCCGACACGCGATGTGAGTCTCCACAGGGAATGCGCGCGTGCCCCGGGGTTGGTCCAGGAATTGCTCTGCTGGTCGGCATGAGACATCTCGTCCGACACTGTCTGCGGTGGCTTCCCCAGGAAATGCAGGAGCGGCTGGTCCGCTCGATTTCTCGCATCGACTCCGCAAGCCTGGCATGCGTGAGCATCAAGGTGGCGGAGAGCCCCGCGGAGCTGGAGGCTGCCGCGCGGGTACTCCACGAAGGCTACGTGCACCGCGGGCTGATCTCCCCGCGCCCCGAGGGCGTGCAGGTGACGCCGCACCTGCTGCTCCCCTCGACGGTGATCCTCGTGGCCAAGGTCGCCGACGAGGTGGTGGGGACGGTGTCGCTGCATGTGGACTCCCCGCTGGGTATCCCCTCGGACAAGACATTCGCGGACGTGCTGGGGGAACTGCGGGCCCAGGGGCGGCGGCTGGCGGAGGTGGGGGCGCTGTGCATTGCCCGCCGCCACCGGAGCGTGGGCGTGGTGCACCTGCTCAACAAGATGGTGTACCGGACCGCGGCCCTGCTGGGCGTGGACGACATGGTGATGACCGTTCACCCGGACGTGGAGGTGCTGTATCGCAGCTTTCTCCCGCTCGAGCGCGTGGGGGAGCGGCGCAGGTACCAGGGGCTGTCGGAGAAGGCCCTGGCCATCTGCCTGCGGTTGCGCGTCAAGGACGCCCCGCGCGAGCTTCTGCAACGCTTTGGCTCCCGTCCCTCCAACGCCAATCCCTATCAATTCTATTGCGTCCGGGAGGAACCCGGCTTCCAGTTCCCGGCGGAGCCGGACTTCCTGGAGCGATTCCAGGGCCCTCGGGCACGTGCGGTGGCGCACCTGGCCCGGCTGCGCCCGGATGTCATTGCCGCCCTCAGTCCGGAGGAGCGGGCACACCTGAGCTCGGTGCTGCCCTTCGCGCTCCCGCACCCGATGGCCCCCTCCAGGCCGTCCCGTTCCGTGCCTGCCCTGGCCTACTCCTGATGTCGGTTCCCCCGAAATCCATCTGTCCATGAGGGTCTCCTTCCTGCTGCTGCCGCTGGCGGCGCGGCTGCGGCCGGCCGTCCTGGTACATCCGGCGCGAGCCCGCCCGGGGCCCGGGCCGGCTCGACACGTGGATGGCGGCGTACGTCCGCTGGATGTTTCGGCATCCGCGCTGGCTCGCGGCCGCGGCGGTGGCCATGATCCTGGTCGCGGGGGCGGGCCTGACGCGCCTGGAGGTGGACGAGAACAATCTGGAGCAGTTCGGGGAGGAGACGCCCCTGCGCCAGCACACCACCTTCGTGGAGAACCACCTCGGAGGCACCACGCAGCTCATCGTGTCGATACGCGCCGCGGAGCCCGAGCGCTTCCTCGAGCCGGCGGAGCTGCGCAAGCTGGAGGCGCTCGACACCTTCCTGACGGCGACGACAGCCTGGGTGAGTCCGTGGACGCGTCCTACCAGTGGGTGCGCGGGGTGGCGCGGGTGCCCAGGGCCAGGGGTGAAGTACTCTAACATCTGACTGAAAGTGCCAACATCGAGAGCTCGTGAAATATGATTTGTTTTTATTGAAGTACATGGATGGCAGTGACGATCCTGACTGGAAAATGGTTGTTGGACGAACCTGTGGTTTGCGTTGAAATAGCATCAGGAAGTGAGATGATCATGGAAGAAGAGAGAATCGAGCTCAGACGCAAGGAATTAAGACCACTTTTGAGCGATCTCATGGAACCTGACATGAAGGTGTTCTGGAGCTATTTCCTCTTGGCAACCCTTTCGGCCTGGGCTTCTCTGGGTTTTCTAATCTACAAAGCAAACAATCTTCAGTTCGACCTCGTGTTCTTCTGCGTTTTTTTTGTTTCCGTCATTTGTGTCTACCATGCCGTAACGTTCACCCATGAGCTTGCTCACCTTGATCAAGGGAAGTTTGGTTCGTTTTTCTGGGCCTGGAACATCCTCGTAGGATGCCTGTTTGCTATTCCAGCTTTTATTTACGGTGATAACCACCTTGACCATCACACGAAGAAGTACGGAACGATCCTTGACCCGGAGTACATCAATTTCAAAAAGGCCCCGACATCAGGTCTCATTGAATTCTTGGGTATGAATCTATTCCTCCCTTATCTAGGAATTCTCCGTTTCTGTATCCTGACTCCCGTAAGCCATCTTCACTCCAAACTCCGGCAGCTGGTGCTGAGAGAGGCTTCCTTTATGGGGATGAAGTCTCGGTTTGCTCGTCGGATCAGCGAAGATGCGTCTGTGCTGAAGTCCTGGTCGATCCAAGAGATGGTCACTTTTGCTTATCTCTGGGCCTTGGTGATCTTCGTTCTATCGGGCAAGCTTCACTGGAGCGCAATCGTCGTCTGGGCATCGATCATTACATTCGTGGGCGTGATTAACGGTATCAGGGCCCTCGCGGTGACCCACAAGTATTTTAGCATGGGGGACGCTCCCATTCCTTGGAGTGAGCACATTGAAGAATGTATCGAGATTGAAAAAAGAGGTCTGAGCACTTTTCTTTTTTGTCCGGTGGGAACTCAGTACCATATGACCCATCACATGTTCCCCTCGATTCCTTTTCATCATCTTCCGGAAGCGAGAAGACGTTTGTCTCCTCACTTTGAGAAGGATTCTTTTTACCACGCGAATGTTCGCAAGGGTATGATCGACGGGCTGAGAAGGTTTCTACAGGGTATCTACTCCAGGTGAAAGTCTTCTCGGATGTTGATTCTTTCTTGAGGACTCAGTGCGCGCCAGATAGCCAGGCGCCTCAATGCCCAAGGTGTCCGCCCGCGCAAATCACCTTCGAGGTGTCCGTCACCGACGGCAGAACCAGCTCCTGGCGGCCTGGGAGACCTCGACGCGGACGGGAGAGCTGCTCCGGAGCGACACCAGCCGCAAGCTCTACGTCCAGGCGCTGGATCGCGCGACCGGTGCCGCGAACGGTCCGGCCCTGCAGGTGGATGTGAAGGGCAACCGCTATCAGGACTTCGTGGCCTTCCCGGATGGGAGCGTGGCCTTCGCCGCACCGGGCAGCAGCGCGACCAGAATCAAGATCCTCCGCGTCCTTCCCTGCACGGGCAGAGGAAGCGCGATCTGACGAATCTGGTCACGGGCTTGCCCAAAATGGTCAGCCCATATGCACCGCGGGTCCAGGGGACCGACGGAAGTTCAAAGTGTTGGGCCAGGGACTGGCTGGCTGGACCCTGCTGAGGGCTCGCTGCCCTGACAGGCAGATGCCGTTTTCCCATTCCCCAATCGTAGGAGAGGACCCCATGTACCTTCCCCCCATCCGCCCCGCCGCAGCCGGGGCTCGACCCTCATCGAGGTGGCGATCGTCCTGGTGATGCTCGGACTGCTGGCCACCATCGCCGTGCCCCGGTTCCTGGCGGCCCGGTCCCGCGCCCTCCAGGCCGAGGCTCGGCACACCCTCAAGTCGTGGGCCCAGGCCCAGCATGCCTACTACAAGGAGACCCGTAGCTATGAAGAGAACATCCGCGCCATCGGCTTCACGGTCGAGCGCGGAAACCGCTACGCCTACTACTTCAGCTCCGGGCCGTTCTTCTGCGAGCACCGGGATACGGCCACCCTCCCGCCCAACACGCAACCGGTGGATTGCATCGCCGTGGATCGCTACGCGCACGGCATGGATCAGCCGGACCTGCCTGTCCCGATGCGCTTCAGGGTCACCCACCTGGGCCCGGGGGATGCCTCTGACGATCCGGGCATCTCGGGCCCCTGCCCGGGCTGCAACATCAGCGCCTTCGCGGTCAGTCAGCTCGACGAGGATCTGCAAGACGTGGACACCTGGTACATCGCCACCGAGGATGTCCGCGTCTCGGGGACCTGTGGCGCCGAGCGAGGCGACCTGGTGCCGGCCAACACCCCGCTCAACAGCTACGACGACCTCGAGTGCGGTTTCTGAGGGCGCCTCCGCCCGTTGTGCTGCTCGCGCGGGGCGGCCGAGCCCCCCTCAGTGGTGGGGAGTGGAGCTTCCGTCCTGGCCGTACGCGTGGGAATCCAGCTCGGTCCGAGCCTCGCTCAGCGGGAGACTGAAACAGAACGTCGAGCCCTGGCCCGGGAGGCTCTCCACCCAGATACGGCCTCCATGCGCCTCGATGATCTGCCGGCTCAGGTGCAGTCCCAGCCTCACCACGCCCGTGTACCCCGGCGCTCCCGGTGGCAGGGGTTCATAGAAGGGCTCGAAGACGTGGGGCTGGCGCTCCGGCGGAATCCCTGGCCCCTGGTCATGCACCGAGACCCTGGCCTCGTGGTCCGTGCGCCATGCCCGGAGCTCGATGGGCTCGCCGGGAGGTGAGTACAGCAGCGCATTGTCCAGGAGGTGGGCCACCGCCTCTCCCAGCAGCTGGCGATCGGCGTGGATGAAGAGCGGACCGGTGGCGTCGATGTGGATGGGCCTCTCCGTACTCCGTGCGAGCTTCTGCCCCTGCTCCCTCACCACCATGTGGAGATCGAAGCGTTGGCGTTCCAGCTGCGTGGGGCTGGGCGCCATCCGCATGGCCGCGAAGAGGTGTTCCACCAGCCGGGCGATCCGCCGCGTGTTCCGGGTGATGGTGGCGAGCCCCTTGCGCTGGCGGGGAGTCCCCGTCTCCAGGCTGAGCAACAGCTCCGCCCATGTCTGGATGGTGGTCACCGGGGTTTTCAGCTCGTGGGCCGCCGCCGACATGAACTCCTCGCGCAGCCGCAGCGCCGCGGCGAGCTGCTGGGCCTGCTGCTCGGCGTGTTCGCGCAGGGCATCCACCTCCACCTGTCGCCGCGCGATCTGGGCCGCCATCTCGTTGAAGGCGGTGCCGAGCTCCTCCAACTCATCCCCCGTGGCGATGTGGACGCGCCATTCCATCTCTCCACGTCCCAGCGCCTGGGTGGCCTTTTGAAGCTGTCGCACAGGGCGGGCGTAGAAGCGGGCCAGCAGGGCCGCCAGGAGGATGTTCAGCAGCAGGATCCCCGTGAAGGCCACGAGCATCGTGCGCATCCGCTTGTAGAGAGGCGCCATGGCGACGTCGAGCGGGACGGTCACCCCCACGGCCCACGGATGATGGGGGACGGGGACGAAGGCACCCAGCCGCTCATCGCCTTGGAGGGGGTGGGTGAACCGGGCGACCCGGGAGGGCGTCCCGGTCAGCGCCGCCTGGAGGGGCTCGAAGTGGGCGAAGGCGTTGCTCCGCTCGAATGAGAGCTCGGGCTCGCCGGTATGGAAGGCCAGCCGTCCGTTCATGTCGGCCAGCAAGAGGGCCTGCCCGGGTTGGAGCCGGGCGCCCGCGTACCGCTGCTCCAGCAGGTCGGTCCGCATCACCACGTTGAGGACGCCGAGCAGACGCGCCTCGGGGCCGTGGAGCGGCACACTGACGAGCAGCCCCGTGCGGATGGGGCGCCGCAACTCCAGCACCTCGGAGATGACCGGGGCGTTGGTGGCCAGCACCTTCTTGAAATACGGGCGGTCGCCAATCCAGACGCGGGGCTCGTCCGGGTGGGTGGGGTTGCTCCAGCCGCGGTTGAGGCCGGTGGCGTCGAAGACCCCGATGGAGTCATAGAGGGGGCTGCGCGCGACCAGCTCTTGGAGGTGCGGATCCAACCGGCGGGGTTCCAGGGTCTGGAGCAGCGGATCCCTGGACACGGCCCAGCCGAAACCGATGGCGGTATCGAACGTTTCGGATGCTTGCAGGGCGACTGCCTGGGCCGTCAGGAACTGGGCGTCGAGGATGCTCCGCCGGGTCCTCCGCAGGTCCGAGAGGAAGTCCACGAGCAGCAGTCCCATCACCGGCAGGAGGACGATGATGAACGCGACCAGCAGCTTGGAGTGGATGTGCAGGCGATGCATGTCCGCGCAGGTGCGCCAGCCCTTGTGGGAGGGATGATTCTCAAGGCCCAACAAGCTGGGGCTCCGGCATGCCCGCGTCGACTCCCCACGAGGTGGGGGGTGTTGACTCGAAGAACATCACCGGACAGGGCGACAGGATTTTTGAACCTGTCTTCCCTGTCCCGCCTTGAGTGGCCCACGGGGCCGTTGCCGACGTTCGAGCGCGCACCGATTGGACGCGTGCCGGACATGCCCAAGAGCCGGGCGCCCGGAGGGCAGGGGGGCAGGGCGGAGAACGCCTCACGCAGGTGGGCCTCCACGCGGGCCCGATCCTCGGCGGTCAGAAGATGGGGCGCCCTTCTGTCCGGGCGAGTCCAGGCGCGTCATTGCCATGCAGCTCCGCTCTCCTCGTGCAACCGCTCTACTCCTGCTCCTGCGCGTTGACACGGACCGGCCAGGACGGGAGCGGCTCGCCCAACCCACGGGCGTGTGGCCATCCCATCAGTCGACGTGCCTCGCCTTTCCAGTCTCGGTGATGGGCTACCCCTACTCGCTGGGAGCATGCCCATCAACCAGCTCGCTCATTCTGGCCCACTTCTCCCTCATCCAGTGTGCTCGGTAACACCCCATCCTGCTAAGAAGGTACGGTGTATCGGATGCGCAGTGACGTTGACTTCGGGGAGCGCCATGAAGATCTGCGGAATCGTCGCGCTGCTGCTGCTCGCGTCAGGATGTGCGACGACGCGAGTTGTGAACCTGGACACGGGACACGGGGCACCGACGTATCGAACAAGCCACGCAGGGATGTCGAGGCCCTGCGCAGTGCCGAGCTGCGTTGGTTGAAGAACTGGGAAAGATTGCTCAAGATCTCATGACAGAGGGTACCAAGCTGCGTAGGCTCATCACGATGAGTCCATAGGGGTAATGCCATGGAACGACGATTCTTTGATCTAAGTATCGACGTCTACGTTCCGGGGCGTTGGTATCTCGCGGATCCGACCAACCTCGCTGGAATCGAGATCGACGATATCTGGCAGTTTTCCAACGGTCGGCCAGTAGAGCTTCGCGAGAGGCTGCGCATCCCAATATATCGTCTTGGGAAGCCGCTGGACTTCACTACTGCGGGAGCAGCGCTAACTCCGATTCTCAGCGCACGGGCCGCATCCGTGTTTCGTGCGCTGGCGCCGACTGATGCTCAGCTCTTTCCTGTCGAGGTAGAAGGAGAGGCCGAGACCTATTATCTGCTCAACGTGGCGCGGCAGATCCGTTGCATCAACGACGCGGCGTGTGAAGAAGTTCAGTTTTACACCGCAGAGGGGGTGCAGGCTCATCGAGCTGGTGAGTACCGTTCCGTTTCCGGATTACGTATCGACAAGTCGAAGGTTGGCGATGCCCGCGTCTTCCGGCTTTGGGGCTGGCATCCACCGATCATTGTCGAAGGCGAGATCAAGGAAGCGCTGGAGCGAACTGGCATGGTGGGTGGGCGATTCGACGAAGTCTGATCAGAAGTGTGCCATACGTGAAGCGTAGGTTCCGGTCTGGCAGTTGCCGACGCCGGCGGCAGCACCGGCACCACAACGCCGGTGTTAGCAAAGCAGATTAGGTCCAGGGGCTGGGCATTGCCATGCAGGACCAACGAAGTCGATGAGCAGCTCGACTGGGGTGTCAGGCCGGACGACCCCGCACACGAACACCTGCTGCCTGGACCGGAGGACCACGTACTGGACGCGGACGTTGCCAGATGCCTCGGTGAAGATCTCCCAGCGCGCCATGTTGCTCCTTCTGGAGCTGGAGACGGCTGAAGCGGGTTTGCTTCCGGAGGCGCAGCGCCACTGAGCCATCCCACAATGGTGCGACTCCGCGTTCGATCGAGAACGCCTACAGCGGGTAGGTCTGCCTGCTGGCTGGTTGTGTCCTTTCGGCAGGAGTGGCCACCTCTGCCAAAACACGGCGAACAGAGCGTCGTCGCAGTGACTGAGGCGGCCGTCGTTGGTGTGGAGGCGGGCGCCGGGTGTTGGCGTACCTGACGGCCCCAACGCCGTGCGCGCCATTCCGCGGCACCTGGCACTGCCTACGCGGCCTGCTCAGCTTGCTGTAGCGCAGGGGCCACCCCAGCAGGCGTGGTGTTGCGCCTCGAGCAGTCACGGTGCCCAGACGCCCACGCCCCTGCTGCCTCCCCCTGGGGGGCCTCCTGGGCCGGCGTGTGCCCAATGGGGCTGCACCTCGTCTCCACCGGCCCGGCGCTCAGCCCTCGTGGCACCCGTCAGCAGCCCTCATCGCCCCCTCGGCTCCAGCTCTCTCCCTCAACACGGCCCCATCCCGCCTATACGCCTCCGGATTTGGTCCAAATTTGGACCGACAAGAACCGATTTGCTCCCCTGATGCGAGCCGTGCCTCCTTTTTAGGAGTGGGTTCGACTCAAGGCGGCGGGCAACCTCGATTGGAGGCGGCGGGAATCGAACGCGCCACCAAGAGCACGGTGGCACCCGACAGCGCCAGTCCCAGGCGCCACCACGGGCGAGGCTTGTTGGCCGCGTGGAGGGCGTGGTCCATGCGCCCCACTGCCTCACGCACCTCCTCGAAGGTGCACACCAGTGACTCCACCGAGTGCTCGTCGGTGGCCACGGACCTCGGGGGCTCCTCTGCCTTCATTGAGACGTAGCCATCCGAGGCCGAGGACGTAAGGCGTATCTGCCAGTCGGTCAGCGGCCCCGCGCCCTTCTCGTCCGTGGCGGCGGGCTTGAACACCAGGGTCGTCTCCCCGCTCGTCTCGTGCGTGGCCCGGTAGAGCTCCCCCCGGCTGTAGTTGTCCTGCGGCACCTGCTCGTGGAGTTGATACGGCCCCACCTGCTTCACCGCCTCCCCGCTCGACTCGGACTTCTTCTCCTCGCGCATGCGTGCTCCTCGCCTTCCCGATGTTTCTTGGGAAGTGGTCTGCCAGGAGGTGACTCCAGGCGTCAACTCCCCTCTTCAATCCGTATCCGAGGGAACACGACGTACTGACTCGGCCGGAATACTCCCTCCGTCACGGTCACCTCGTAGGTCCCTGGGTACACCACGCCACTGAATTGCGCGGGCTGGGTGCTCGAACAGGTGATGCGCAGTTTGAGCTCGCTGCCGGTCGAGAGCTCTCGCAGGTTCACGGTACTGGCGCAGTTGTTGCCGATGAGGGGCTCGCCGTTGTAACGGATGTTCCCATAGCGGATGGCAGGCCGCAGATCGGTGACCATGTCTGGATGGTCCGCCGTCACCTCGAGCGAGGGGATGAGGGTCAGGGTCCCGTAGTGGAGGGACTCCTGAGGGCGGAGGCGGACCTTGTAGGTCCCCGGGTAGAGCCGGCTGCCGAACTCCCAACTCGTGTCACATTGGATGATGGTGGTCTCGGTGGTGCCCCGGGCCTCGTCGACGAAATCGATGTAGGAGTGAGGCACGTCGGTGCCGCCCCATCGGTTGTCGCAGGTCTTTCCCAGTTGCTCGCCATGGCTCAGGATGCTGCCCCCCACGAAGAAGGTCGTGACGTCCTGCGGTGGGAGCGAGGTATCCGAGCCGATCTGGACCGAAGGAATCACCGTGTAGGGCGTGGGGGGCAGGTTCGAGCCCCGCCGCGCGTTCATCACCGCGCGATACGTCCCCGGGTAGACCCGCCCGGAGACGAACCAGCCGAGGCCTGACGGGCAGGTAAAAGGCAGCCGCACCTTCCCGCCCGTCGTCGTCTCCTCGAGGTCCAGATAGGAGAAGGTGTAGATGGGGCTCTGATCAGGGGATGGGTGCGGTCTGACCTCGGTGCAGCTCGTATCGGTGGTGGAGCCGCTGGGGTGGAAGCGGGCGGAGAGGGCATGGGTCTTGACGTCCAGGGTGAGGTCGGAGAGGTCCGACGTCACCTGGAACGACGGCAGGAGGAGAGTCCGGCCCTCGGGCAGGCGGGAGCCTCCCCGCGTGTCGAGCCAGACCTCGTACGTGCCCGGGTACACCCGCCCGTTGAAGAGCCACCCGCCGGTGGGTGTGCACGTGACGGGGATGGAGAGCTCCTTGCGAGTCGAGGTGTCCCGGAAGATGACGGTCGAGCGTGGGGCATCGCAGGTGGAGCCGGAGAAGGGCGCGCCATTGTGCAGGACGAGCCCGGACACGGCGTGGCTCTGGAGCTCCACCGTGAGAGCGAGGCCCTTGTCCACCAGGAGCGAGGGGAAGACGACCCGATCCCCACAGGGCAGCGAGGGCGTGCAGTCCGAGGAGAGCGCCACCTGGTAGGTGCCCGGGAGGATGCTCGAGGTGACCGGGGACTTCGAGGATGAGCCGTCATGCACCAGCCTTCCACTCGAGACGTCGAAGAAGCGCAGCCTGTACGCCCCATCCACCAGGGGCGCCCCGTTGTACAGGAGGTTCGTGGAGACCGTATGGAGCGGGATGTCCAGCCGGAACTCCATGTCGGAGCTCACCTCCAGGGACGGTATGAGTACGATGCGCCCAGCGGGCAGAGTCAGCGGAGATCGTACATACAGCTCCACCCGGTAGGCTCCCGGGGGGAGCCTCGTCGAGAAGTACCACGACCCGAGGGGACGACCACCCGTATCGCTCTTGCAGCTGATGGAGCCGGGCAACTCGTGTCCGGTCGTCTGGTCGATGAACCACAATTCGGAGCCCGCGCAAAACCCGGAGAAGTGCTTCCCATCGTTCCAGAAGGTCCCGGTGAGGTTGTACAGCTTCACGTCCAACCAGGTGTGCCCACCCTCCCAGACGGGATCGCTCACTCCGCCATCGCCATCGTCATTGCCATTGCCATCGCAGACCTGACCGTTCGGGCACGAGTCATGCGGTTTGCAACCCAACGTCGTCAACAGCACGGCCATCGCCAGAAGCACTGCCTTGCTCATAGGGACTCCACTGCATCGCCGGCCCTGGTTTCATTTTGACACGACAGCCCAGGCGGCCGGCTCCAGCCCGAGCGAGTGCGCGGAAGAGATGTGAGGAATTCAGCACCGGCCTCGGGTGCGGCCAGCACCAGGCGGCTGCCGGTGGGCCTACTCGATCCGTATCCGTGGGAACACGACGTTCGGACCCATGCTCAGGCTCCACAAGGTCATCTCGTAGGTCCCTGGGTACACCGTGCCGTAGAATTGTGAGGGATTGTTGCCCAAGCACTGGATGTCCAGGTTCAGCTCATCGCCGGTCGAGAGCTCTCGCAGGGTCAAGGTACTGGCACAGCTGTAGGGAGCGCCCTGGTAACGGATGTTCCCAAGGCGGGTGGAAGGCCGCAGGTCGAACACCATGCTTGGGTTGTCCGCGGCCACCTCGAGCGAGGGGAGGACGGTCAGGGTCCCGTCGTGAAGGCGGGTCTGCCTGTGGGCGCGGATGCGGACCTTGTAGGTCCCCGGGTAGAGCCTGCCGCCGAAATTCCAGCCCGCAGCGCATTGGATCTTGATGGACTCGGTGGTGCCTCGGGCCTCATCGACGAAATCGACGTAGGAGGAGAGCGCCGAGGAGCCCCCCGAGGTGTCGCAGGTCGTGTCGGCAATACGTGCGCCATGCTTCAGGATGCTGCCCCCCACGAAGAAGGCCCTGACGTCCTGGGGTGGGAGCGAGGTATCCGAGCCGATCTGGACCGAAGGAATCACCGTGTAGGGCGTGGAGGGCAGGTTCGAGCCCCACCGCGCGTTCATCACCGCGCGATACGTCCCCGGGTAGACCCGCCCGGAGACGAACCAGCCGACGCCTGACGGGCAGGTAAAAGGCAGCCGCACCTTCCCGCCCGTCGTCGTCTCCTCGAGGTCCAGATAGGAGAAGGTGTAGATGGGGCTCTGATCAGGGGATGGGTGCGGTCTGACCTCGGTGCAGCTCGTATCGGTGGTGGAGCCGCTGGGGTGGAAGCGGGCGGAGAGGGCATGGGTCTTGACGTCCAGGGTGAGGTCGGAGAGGTCCGACGTCACCTGGAACGACGGCAGGAGGAGAGTCCGGCCCTCGGGCAGGCGGGAGCCTCCCCGCGTGTCGAGCCAGACCTCGTACGTGCCCGGGTACACCCGCCCGTTGAAGAGCCACCCGCCGGTGGGTGTGCACGTGACGGGGATGGAGAGCTCCTTGCGAGTCGAGGTGTCCCGGAAGATGACGGTCGAGCGTGGGGCATCGCAGGTGGAGCCGGAGAAGGGCGCGCCATTGTGCAGGACGAGCCCGGATACGGCGTGGCTCTGGAGCTCCACCGTGAGAGCGAGGCCCTTGTCCACCAGGAGCGAGGGGAAGACGACCCGATCCCCACAGGGCAGCGAGGACGTGCAGTCCGAGGAGAGCGTCACCTGGTAGGTACCCGGGAAGACGTACGCGATGACCGGGGGCTTCGAGGATGAGCCGTCATGCACCAGCCTTCCACTCGAGACGTCGAAGAAGCGCAGCCTGTACGCCCCATCCACCAGGGGCGCCCCGTTGTGCAGGAGGTTCGTGGAGACCGTATGGCTCGTCGGGACGACCCACTGGAGAGCGAGATCGGCGCTCACCTCCAGGGAGGGGATGAGCTCGATGCGCCCAGTGGGCAGAAACGGTACGTGGTCGAGCTCCAGCTCCACCCGGTAGGTTCCTGGGGGGAGCTTCGCCTGGAACGCCCACCTGTACTCGTGACTGCCGGACGTCTGACACGTGATGGGGAGTTCAAAAACGTATCCGGTCGTCTTGTTGATGACCCGCAGGCCTGCCTCCCAGCACTCCAGGGGTTGGGTGACGGGGAGCTCCCCCCGGAGGGTCCCGGTGAGGTTGTACAGCTGCACGTTCAACCAGATGTGCTCATCCACCCAGACGGGATCGCCTACTCCGCCATCGCCATCGCCATCGCCATCGCCATCGCAGACCTGACTGCTCGGGCATGAGTCATGCGGTTTGCAACCCAACGTCGCCAACAGCACGGCCATCGCCAGAAGCACTGCCTTGCGCATACAGACTCCACTGCATCGCCGGCCCTGGTTTCATTTTACACGATAGCCCAGGCTCCGGACGTACTCACGCACGGTGGCCGGGTGTCGGTGCTGATGTTCTCGCCCTCGGCGAGGTTGAGCGTGCTCCATCGAAAACGCGCTCACCCTCTCCTCCGTCCCATCCCCATACCCCGACCCAGGAGCGCTACGAGGGTCAGCACCTGCCAGGCGAGCGCACCAGGCCCGGTCGACCCGCAGCCTCCACAGCTCATGGAGGTAGAGGGCTGCTGGGAGCTTCCCGAAGCCGTCACCTGGACGTGGAACTCACAGGAGGAAGTATTGCCCGCCGCGTCCCTGGCCGAGACCGTGACCAGGGTCCTCCCCACCGGGAAGGTGCTGCCCGAAGGCTGGCTATAGGACACCTCCGGGGTGGAGACCGCGTCCCACACCGTCGCCGCGGGATACTCCACCGCCACGCCCTGGGCCTGCGCCGCCAGCACCGTCTGCTCCGCCGGGCAGGTCACCGTGGGCGCCGTGGTATCCCGCACCGTGATGGGGAACGTGCAACTCAAGCCCGGACCCGCGGTAGCGGAGACATCCGTGACTCCCAGCGGGAAGATGGAGCCTGGAGCAGCGCTGTACTGCACCGAGGGACGTGGCTCACGCTCCTCGTCCACCCGCGCGGGGCTGAAGGCCACGCTCGCCCCCATCGCGGATGTCGCCTCCACGATGTAGGGGCCGGGGCAGCGAATGAAGTCGGGCAGGGGCACCGTCCAGAGCTCCTGCCCCTGGGCCGGGTCCCAGCCGGAAAGAAGGAGCTGGTTGCCAAGCCGGACGCCGCAGTCGTACCCGAAGGACGAGGAATGGCCCTCGACGGGAAACGTCCCCGCGGCCGTCCCATCACTCATCCAGCAGTGGCCGCTGCTCTGCCAGCTGCCTCCGACGCTCCGCGTCGCGATGAGGAGCCGGCCACCGGCACGCGACATCGACAGGATGACCTGGCCCGCGAAACCGCCCTTCACCACGGGGACCGTTCCCGCGACCGTGCCGTCCGAGACCCAGAGCTCCGAGCCCACGTGGAAGTAAGCCTCCCCACCCAGCTCCATCAGGTCGCTGATCTCAGACATGGCCTTCAGCAGCACCGTCCCGGATTCCGTCCCATCCGTGACCCAGAGCTGCGCGTCGAAATAGGTCCCCTTGGCGCTGAAGAAAATCCTGTCGCCCACCTTCACCATCTCCCGGACCCCCATTCCCGGGGAGAGATCCTTGAGCAGGAGCGTCCCGGCCTCTGTCCCATCACTCTTCCAGAGTTGGCCCTCGGGGCCCGGGAACACCAGGAGCCCATTCAGGGTCGACCCCTCCGTGACAGTGCCCAGAGCGGCCCCCAGTGTCTTGACGGAGGTGGTGCCCAGCGTCGTCCCATCGGTCTTCCACAGCTCCAGCGAGAATCCGGCCCCGGTGGATCTGCGGACGGGGAAGAAGAGCTTCCCGTCCAGCTCTCCCAGGAACGTGGACGTCGAGTCGCTCGGCCCACCAGGGGAGATGTCCTTGACGAGGATGGTTTCCTCCCTCGTCACATCGCTCTTACACAAGTAACCACCAGCGACCAGATAGAGCACCCCATTGAGGGCGCGCATGGGTCCGATGTTCCCGGGGATGTCCAGGAGCGGGACGGTGCCCGCCTCCGTTCCGTCGCTCTTCCACAGCCGCGAGCCACTCCTGCAGTCACTGGCCAGGAAGAAGAGCGTTCCACCGACGTTCTCCAGATTCCTGGGAATGGAGGCCCCACTGCCCGGGCAGATGTCCTTCACCAGGGCGGTGCCGGACTCCGTTCCGTCGGTCTTCCAGAGCTCCTCGCCGTGCGTCTCCGTCCTGGCCCGGAAGAAGACCGTCTGGCCCACCCGGGCCAGGCCACCGGGCACCGAGCTCGCGGGCCGCGCCTCCACGTCGCGGACGAGGGTGGTACCGGCCTCCGTGCCGTCGCTCTTCCACGGCTCCGAGCCATGTACGCCATCATCGGCCCAGAAGAGGAGCGTGTCGCCCGAGGCCACCAGTTTGACGGGAGCCGATGCGGGCTGCCCCGGGCGGATGTCCCGCACCAGGACGGTGCCGCCTACCGTGCCGTCGCTCTTCCACAGCTCCGCGCCATGCGCGCCATCATCGGCCACGAAGAAGAGCATCCCATTCACATTCCTCGAGTCCCGGAGCCCGGCTCCGTCCGGACCTGGGCGGATGTCCCGCACCAGGACGGTGCCGCCTATCGTGCCGTCGCTCTTCCACAGCTCCGCGCCATGCGTGCCATCATCGGCCACGAAGAAGAGCGTCGTCCCCACCGCGGTCAGTGAACCGGTGCTCGCACTTCCAGTTCCGGGGTGGAAGTTCCCGAGGAGAACGGTGCCGCTCTCCGTCCCATCACTCTTCCACAGCTCCAGGCCGCTCTCGCCAGAGCGCACCAGGAAGAGACTCGTCCCCACGGCCTCCATCGCCTTGACGCTCCCGCCGAAACCGCCGGGAGTGAGGTCCTTGACGAGGACGGTGCCGGCCTCCGTCCCATCGCTCTTCCACAACTCCTCGCCATGGGTTCCATCATTGGCCAGGAAGAAGAGCGTCGTCCCCACGCGCGTCGGCATCGAGGGAAGCGAGCTGCCTGTTCCTGGGCGGATGTCCCGCACCAGGACGGTGCCGGCCTCCGTCCCGTCGCTCTTCCAGAGCTCTCTGCCGGAACGGCCGAGGTTTTGAGCATAGGCGGCGAAGAAGAGGGTACCGCCCACGTTCTTGAATCCGGAGGGCTCCGACGAGCTGTCTCCCGGCATGATGTCCTTGACCTTCAAGATTCTATCCGCCGTCGGGACGAGCTTGTCCGGGACGAGCTTGTACGGCTCCAGGTCGCTGATGGCGGGCCCGTATGAGAGGCCCCACGTGTAGGTGAAGAACAACGCCCCATTCAATGTCTCGACATCCTGGCTCGCAACGCTCGAGGGTGGCATCTCCCCGCCGGGAGGGAAGAGGTCCAAGGCCGCGGAGCCGAGGAGTTTCTTCCACCCGCCTGATGCATGGAAGTAGAGGTACCCATCGAGCCCGATCATGAGCGATGTCTGGGTATTGTCCCTGACGAGCGCGGTGCCCTCCAGGGTGCCATCACTCTTCCAGAGCTGAGGCGTCAGGGCCTCGGAGGTGTAGTCGCCTCCGTACGCCGACGTGATGACCCGCTGGCTCGGTGACGAGAAGTAGAGCGTCCCATCGACCACCGCGGTCGCGGTCGGGGTCGAGGACAACGGATCGGAGTTGATGTCCGCGAGCCTCCGCCCCTGGTACGGCGATGCAGTGTCACCGGGGCTCGGCAGCGGGAACAGCAGCGCCAGGAACCCCACGAGGCTTCCGCGAAGCAGCTTCATCTTGGATTCTCCCCACGAGGGCCTCCGGCCAGACCCTTCCATCGGTTACATGGGCCAACGACGTAGTCTGTGGCCCGCGCAAGAGCCGAAGACGCGGCTCCCCTTCTTCCAGATGCTCCCGGAGACGTTGTACGTCTTCACGTCAGCACTGCCTTGCGCATACAGACTCCACTGCATCGCCGGCCCTGGTTTCATTTTAACACGACAGCCCGGGCGCCGGACGAACGAATCAGGGGGGCCGGCTGATATGTCGAGGATACGATGGGCGTACAGCCCGAGGTGGTGTCAAAGAACTCGATAAGCGGGACGCGAACGCGACTCGGCGTGGACGGGTGAATCTCGCGGTCTCCAAGTCTTTCCAAGGACTTGCGGATGGCCTGCGGAGTGCATCGACCTCGCGGCCGGTACGGTATGGAGGGAGAGGGATGGGCTGGCCGCTGAGGATGTTCCAGGAGGAGGGCTACTACTTCGTCACGTCCAGGTGCTTCCAGGGGAGGCTGCTGCTGCGACCTGGCGCGGAGATGAACGAGGTGGTGGGGGGCGTGCTGGCGAGAGCCGTGCGGCAGAGCGCCGGCTGCGTGAGGCTGCACGCCTTCACCTTCGCCTCCAACCACTTCCACCTGTTGGTGTGGGCTCGGGGAGCGGCGCTCGCCAGCTTCATGCAGTACCTGCGCGCCAACCTCTCCAGGAAGGTGGGGCAGCTGGTGGACTGGAATGGAGGCTTCTGGGAGAGGCGCTACTCGGCGGAGCCGGTGCTGGACGACGAGGCACTGGTGGGACGGCTGCGCTACGTGTTGGCCCATGGGGTGAAGGAGGGGTTGGTGGAGAAGTGCACCGAGTGGCCGGGCCTCACGTGTCTGCCGCAGTTGTTGGGACCGGCGCGGCGGCTGTTCCGGTGGTTCAACTGGACGAAGCGCTGGAGCAAACGGGGCAGCGAGGACATGACGGCGGGGGAGGGGCGCTTCGCCGAGGAGTGGGCCGAGCCAGTGGAGTTGGAGGTGGCGCCCCTGCCGTGTTGGAAAGGACTGGGAGAGGAGGAGAGGCAGCGGGCGGTGCGAAATCTTCTGGAGGAGGTGGAAGCCGAGGCCCGAGGACGGGGTACGCCTGCGTTGGGGGAACGGGCTGTGCGAGCACAGCACCCGCATACCCGGCCCGAGCACCTCAAGCGCAGCCCGCGGCCAGTGGGGCATGCCTCCACGCGTCAGGCGTTGAAGGAGCTACGCGAGCAGTACCGGGCCTTTGTCGCGGTGTTCCGAGAGGCGGCGGAGCGGTGGAGGCGGGGGGATTTCTCGGCGCGCTTTCCTCTCTTCTCCTTCCCACCGCGTGTCGTGCCGGGTCGTGCGGCTCAAATTCTTTGACACCCTCTCGCCCTCTCGGCCGGGTCGTGCGGCTCAAATTCTTTGACACCCTCTCGGCAAATTCTTTGACACCCTCTCGGAGACACCCTCTCGGCGGACACCCTCTCGGCGAGTGGTGGTGGAGGCCGAGTTCACATCGGAGTCCCCTCATGGCCCCTTCACGCTCAAGCTCTGGGATTCGGATGGGCGCCGCACCGTCACGCTAGGAAACGTCACCTTCCCTTAACCTATCGCGAGGCGCAGTTTCGTCACCCGGTCCGGTGATGCGCCCCGCCTCGCGGGTTCGTATGCGCGCATGCGGACCCATGCGGAGCGACTGTGGTAGTCTGCCCTTCACCATGTCGACTCTGGACGAACTGCGGTCCGCCTTGCGCCGCGATATCAACGCCATGCCGATGTTCCTCACGGACATGGCGCCGCACCTCCAAGACCTCCTCGCTGAATCAGAGGGGGCTTCATTGGAGGCGCTCTTCTCTCGCGCGAACCGAACCGAGGGCGCGTTGCTGGAGGCGCTGGCCTGGCTGTGGGCGAGGACGCTCCGTGCGCCTGCCTCAGCGGCGCGGGTCGACATGCTCGACGTGGCGGAGGGCGAGGTGCGCCTGTTCCCGGGCGGGCTCCAGGTGGCGAATGGCGTGTTGAACCGCGGCATCCTCGTCGTGGCGGGGGACGTGGACGTGGGTGGCGAGTTTGGTGACGGAGACGTCGGCAGCGCGGCGGTCGTCGCCGGGTCGCTCCGTTGCCGGCTCGCCAATGTCCAGGGCGTGCTCCGGGTGGGCGGTGTGCTCGATGCGGCCCAGCTCGTCTTCGCGAACAATGACCCGGAGCCCCTCATGGCGAGGGAAGGTCTGCGCGCGCCGTTGACGCTCCTTCAGCTCGGGCGCTCTCTCGACGTGAGGTCCGCGGACGGACTCGTGGTGGAGGAGGAAGTCACGCCGTCACAAGTCTTGAAGTTGAGGGCATTGCTCCCGGCAGCGGTATTCCACGACATCGACCTGGAGGAAGAGGACGAGGATGTGCTCATTCCGCTGGACGAGGTGCTCGATGTGGAGGCGCTGTATGCCTCCGCGGAGGAGGGGACGCTCGTTTCTCCGCTCCGTTAGCCTCGCGGGCTCATGCGCGGCCCGGCACGTCGTCCAAGGGGAGCGCGTGCCGGTCCGCCTGTCATGCCGCGGGCATGGCCCGCGATTACGGGCCGTACAACCGGAAGGACACGTCGAAGATGGCCTCGGGGCTGTATCCCAGCCAGTACATCACGCCGTCACCACCGGGGGCCGTCAGGTATGCCAGCACCCTCCTGCGGCCTCCACACCGAGAGCAGGCGAAGACATCCAGCGTCGTTTTTCCGCAAACGACAAAACCGGCCGGAGAGGGGAACGGCGTGCTCGATGGTGACGTGCTCACCCGTCACCACGACGCGCTTGATGAGCAGGCGCACCAGCCGCTGCCTGCCCTCGAAGTCGAGCGCGTCGAGCCCCTCACGCACAGCCGCGGCAAAGGCCTCCAGTTGCGCTTCCCGTTCGCCCAGCCGCTCCTCTTCAGCATGCTGCGCCAGGAGAAGACGTCCACTGCGAACGTCTTGCGCAGCAACCCCGCCCAATCCAGCCTCCGGGCGCGCTGACGCTTCCGGCACATGGCCCGAGCTGCCGCATCTGAAGCTGGTGCCTCCTCCTCGCCCGGGGCCGCCGCCGCGGAGACACGGTCACGGAGGACTGGAGCGTCTCGCGCCCCTTGCCGCGAAGGATAGGATGCGGGACGGACAACCATACAGAGGGGACAGCTCCGCGCGCGCCCAGATTCTCGCCCTCCCCATGCATGACCGGAGCCCTGGATGTCTCGAGGGCTCCGCCAGGTCATTCGACCCTCGGGCTTACGACGAGGGTGGCAGGAGCTCCGGTGGGATGGGGTGCTCCGCATCCTCGTCCTGCCAGACCACGCTTGCGATCCACCAGCGCTGACCGTCGAAATAGAGCTGGATGTAATTGACGCCTCGGGCGTACCGGCTGCCATCCGAGCGCCTGAGCAGCTCATAGCTGGAAGCCACATGGGCAATGTTGCCATAGCGGTACACGACGCGGCGGAGCTCCGGCTCACGGAACCCCTCGCGCATCAGCGGCTCCGCTTGTGCCACGAAGGACGGATGATCGAACACCGTCAGCTTGCTCCCAATGGCGACGAAGTGGATCCACGGAGCGTAGAGCGTCCTGTCCCTGGCCCACTGCCGCGGTGCGTCCGGGGCTACATTCACGACCTCGTAGAAGGCGCGCATCACCCCGTCAATGGTGCTGACATCTTCCGGATTGGCGGGCACCGTCTCGACATGGACGGAAGGAGTGGTTGTCTCTGGGGCATGGGCGCATGCGGCCACGAGCAGAAGTACGTTGACAAGAACGGTTCGCATGGCCGCCAATATGGAACCTGGCCGACACGGCCGCTGTCAGAATCTTGCTCGAATGAACTGGGAACTCGCTTTTCCAATGCGCACGCTGCTCCATGGGCGTGAGCTCTTCGTGGGTGAATGGCATTGCGCCGGCGGCTCGCCACGTCCTCCCTGCTGGCGGGAGCGAGCCCTCTATTACGAGGTGGATCTCCTCCAGACGGGAACGCACGTGCGTGACCTGGGGCATCAACGCAACGTGGTGGATCCGACGACGGCCGCGCTCCATGCGCCATCGGATGAGTATTGGATGGCCTCTCCCACGGAACGCCCTCAGCGGGGCACGCTGCTCCTGCTCCGGGGCGCACTGGCCGAGGAGCTGATTCCTCGTCTGCCCACTCGAAGTTGTTCCATTTCACCGCAAGCCGCGCGCCTTCATGCCCAGCTCTTGCACGCCGTGGATCCACTGGCCCGGGAAGAGACGGCGTTGTCACTGGTACATTGTGTGCTGTCGAATGCGCGGGCTCAGCCGGAGCGGGCGCGGAGCGTCTCCCGCGCATGGCGCCGCTTGAGCGAGGAGCTGCAACACGTGGTGGCCACTCGCTTCAAGGAACGTTTGTCCTTGGAGGTCATGGCCTCAGCGTGCAGCACATCTCCCTTTCATGCGAGCCGTGTCTTCCGGGCCGTGACGGGTGAGACCTTACACCGACACCTCACCCGAGTGAGGCTTCGCGCTGCCCTCTTCGAGCTCCAGGGCTCTGCCGGACGTTTGACCGAGCTTGCCCTTTCCATGGGTTTTTCATCCCACAGTCATTTCACGCAGGCCTTCCAGGAGGAGTTCGGCTGTGCGCCTTCATCTCTGGTGGGCGGACCTGTTCGTGGACGGAAAATCCCTTCACGGGAGAAGGACTGACTACGTCGGCCAGTTGAATGTTCCTATATTTTATATCCACAATGCTTGAACCAGCCAGCGATGTTCTCGAGGGTGGTGAGAGTCATGGCCTCAGCGATGGCATGATCAAGTTCCTGCGGGGTACGCGCGGCCATGCTCCTGAGCAGTTCTTTGAACTTGTTCCAAAACAGTTCAATGGGGTTGAGGTCCGGCGAATACGGGGGAAGGAAGAGAACGTGGGCGCCGGCGGCGCGAATACGTTCCAGGATGCGTGCGGGCTTGTGCGCGCCCACATTGTCCATCACGACGATATCGCCCGGGTTGAGCCTGGGCACGAGCATGGACTCGACAAACGCCTCGAAGACATCGGCTGTGGTGGCTCCTTCGATGGTCATCAGCGCCCGGATGCCGTCCAGGGCCATGGCGCCCAGCACGGTGGTGACGACACCCCGGTTTCTGGGGACATGTTCCACCACTCGCACCCCCGGAGGGGCTCGTGCGTGAGTGCGCGTCATGCTTGCGAGCTACCAGCGCCTCGAAGTGCTCCTGCACCGTAGCATCGGGCCGCATGCGTACCTGGTGCTGGAGCGTCTCCAGGACTTCTCCTTGGATGGGCGAGAAGTGGCCCCCGCCCCTCGGTCGAGGCTTGAGGCTTCCCGTCTCCGCCTCGAGTTTCAGCCAATGAGAGAGTGTGTCTTTTCGCTGACACTGAACTCGGCGGCCACCTCCTCCAGTGTTCTGCCACCACGCTTGTATGCTGCAACGGCTCGCTCACGTAGGTCCATCGAATAGGGCCGTGGCATGCTTCCTCCTCCAGCCCTGATAGAGCAATTTTGACCGGAACATTCAACTGGCCGGCGTAGTGACACCCTGGTTCGGCGCGGCACGCGAGCCCTCAGCGAGCCTCTCCTCCTCCATCCACGCTCGTCGGAACCGGGCGGGGCTTCGCCACCGGCAGCAGACACTTCCCGTCGTAGGAGACGGTCTGGGGTGGGCAGTTCGGCGGCGCGTGCTCGGTGGCTATCCAGCACACGCCCGAGACTTCGCGCTCCAGACCCGCGGCGCACGGCGCATGCTTCTGGTTTGGCACCGGACGCGGTGCCTCTCCCGAGCGGACAGGTACAGGGTCCACATGAACGTCCGTGGTCCAGGCCTTCACCGTGACCTGCTGTTGCACCCGCATCTCGTCAACAGGTGCCAACGTCGCCGACAACAGCGCCACCACGAGCACGGCGGCACCACCCGACAGCGCCAATCCCAGGCGCCACCACGGGCGAGGCTTGTTGGCCGCGTGGAGGGCGTGGTCCATGCGCCCCACTGCCTCGCGCACCTCCTCGAAGGTGCACACCAGGGACTCCACCGAGTGCTCGTCGGTGGCCACGGACCTCGGGGGATTCTCTGCCTTCATGGATACGTAGCCATCCGAGGCCGAGGAAGTGAGGCGTACCTGCCAGTCGGTCAGCGGCCCCGAGCCCTTCTCGTCCGTGGCAGCGGGCTTGAACACCAGGGTCGTCTCCCCGCTCGTCTCGTGCGTGTCCCGGTAGAGCTCCCCCCGGCTGTAGTTGTCCTGAGGCACCTGCTCGTGGAGTTGATACGGCCCCACCTGCTTCACCGCCTCCCCGCTCGTCTCGGACTTCTTCTCCTCGTGCATGCGTGCTCCTCGCCTTCCCGATGTTTCTTGGGAGGTGGTCTGCCAGGAGGTAACCCCAGGCGTCAACTCCCCTCTTGACGGCGGAGCCGAAGTTGGCCTGGCGTAGCAGTGGGAGTACTTTCAACTATCGGAAACAGAGGAGCCTGAAGCGTGCCTCGTGCCTTTGACCTCATTGCAGCCCTGAAGGAACGCTTGGAGCGCGAGAAGGAGCTTCCCCTCAAAGCGGTGCATGTGACGCCGGTTGGTGGGAAGGAGCTGAGCCAGCTGGAGCGTACGCTGGGCAAGGTGCTTCCCGAGACGTACCTCCAGTTCATCACCCAGCACGGTTTGTTCCGTGCGACGGATGGGTATGGCCATGAGAGGGCCCGGATGCTGAGCCCTTCCGAGGTGCTGGAGCGGCACGAATGGTACAAGGAATTCGTGGAGGAGGACTCATTCGGTGATGAGGAGGAGGAGATGGAAGCCGCCCGCCGCGAGGCCGAGGTGAGGAGGCGGCTGGTTCCATTTCAGTACATCTCCAACTCGAACGTGAGCGACTTCTACAGCTTCGACACGGGGCTGCGCCGGGCCACCGGGCCGCTCATCATGCAGGCCTACCACGACGACTACGACCTTGCGCCGTGGCTGCTGGCCGAGGCCCCTGACGTCTCTGGCTGCACCTTCGACTTCGACGAGCACATGAGTTGGGTACTCCGGGAGTGTCTGGAGGAAGGGAAGTGGGGCCGGTAGGCGAAGAAGCGCGTCGGGGACCCGAAGCGCTCATGGCCTGCTACAGCTTCTCCCGCCGGACGTACTCACGCACGGTGGCCGGGTGGATGTGCGGATAGCGCGCGTTGACGAGCTTCCCGAGTCGTCCCTTTCCGTTGAGCATGGCGCGCGAAAACATGAGGGGCAGCCAGGAGGACATGTTGCCCGGCTCGGCCTGCCAGCGCCGGGCGAGCTCCTTGTCCAGCTCCTCCAGCGAGCCGAGCCGCTCGAGCTTCAGTGTCCTGCCAGAGGCCTCCTGGTAGGCGCGCACCAGTTGGTGGAAGTCGAGTGTCTCGCCCGCGACGTTGAAGCGGGAGGGCAGCGGTTCGGGGTCCACGGCTGCCTCGGCGGTGTAGCGGGCCGTGTCCGCGTACGTGGTGAAGTCCATGGGCCTGTCGCCGTCACCCCAGTAGCGCGCCGTCCCCTTGTCGAGGTCGATCATCCCGAGGAATCCGAACAGCACCCTCCGATCGAGGAAGCAGCCGTTGAGCACATGGACCACCTCGAGGCCCGTGCCGGCGGTTTGCTCGTCCGCGGCCCGGGCGAATTGCCGCCGCCAGTCGGTGCTGATGTTCTCGCCCTCGGCGAGGTTGAAGTAGTCGAGGGCGTAGTCCGAGGGAATGAAGCGACGGGCGCGGGCGGCGATGGCGGCGCGCAGCAGGCGGAGTTGGCCATCGATGATGACGTCCGGGCCGCCCTGGACGGCGGAGACCACACTCCACACACCCGAGCAGGCCGCCGCCAGGGCCGCCTCGGAATCGGCGCCCAGGTCCCCTTCGACGAGCCGAACCCCCGCGGCCTCCAGGTCCGCGAGCTTCGCGCGGCTCCCGGGCCGCACCAGACAGCGCGGGATGACCCCGGGCTTCTCCAGCAGGGCCCGGGCAATCATCCCCCCGAGTGCTCCCGAGGCTCCCACCAGCAACACGGTCTTCTTCACGGCATCGGTCATCGGGTGTCCCCTCCAGTGGTTCCACCCGATGGCTAATCACGGCGCTCTTCTCGCCCCACTCCATTAGCTCGCCTGCCCGGCAACGAGCCTGGCCCGTAGGGCTCCCCGTGGGCTCAGATGTTGATGCTCTGGGGGATGGCCGAGGGCAGGAGCGTCGTGTAGAGCGTGCGCCCCCCCACGGAGTTGGCCGCCTGGATGTGCTTCTCGATGGACTGCAGCGTGCGCTGGAACTTGCCCAGCACCAGGAGCGCCCGGGGGTCGGACAGCTGGCCCCCGTACTGGCCCAGCACCGTGTAGTAGACGTTGCCCAGGCCCGCCAACACCGCCTGCTGGAGGATGGACTGGTTGAGCGGGGGCAGCAGATCCAACAACTGCGTCGCCTCGGCCCCCGAGGTGACCGGGCCCGGGAAGGCCGCGAAGCCGGCGAGCGGGATGGCCGGCGTATAGCTCATCGCGGTGCGCTGCGGGAAGTTCACCGCCGCGTGCTCCACGCTCGCGGTGAAGATGACCTGGGTGAGCAGCTTGCACAGGTAGTCGAGCGTGGAGATGCACGGCGTCTTGCCGGGAGCCGCCTCGCCGATGTGCTGCAGGTGCCCGGCGCTCACCAGCTCCTGTACCCAGGCCTGCAGCTCGTAGTCGCCCACCACGTCCGCGTCCCCGGAGTAGTAGAGCGCGGTGTAATCGGACACCCAACCGTGGATGGCCTTCCAGAGGGTCAGCGCGTCATCGCGGTAGGGGTAGTCGGGCAGTTGCTCCGGCGAGTCGATGCCCTGGCGGGCGAGCTTCTCGGGGAAGAACGACTCGTTGTAGCGCACCGCCTTCACGGCGGTGGCCGCCACCTGGTTGGACGAATCGATGGTGCCCGACAGGAGCATGTCCACCGGTCCCCCCTGGGTGATGAGCGAGGTCTGCGCGCTGTAGTTGATGAACAGCGTGCCCGCGAAGTGCGGGGTGAGCAGCACGTAGAGCGGATGCTGCGGGTCGAGCTGCCGCTCGGTGGCGAGCACGAACGGCTCGGTGAGCAGGTGCGTGAGCCCCAGGTGGCTGATGAGCTCGTGGTAGTTGCCATCCGCGATGTTGACGCACGTCTTGGCGAGCATCCACGCGAGCCCCCCGTCCGGGTAGAAGATGGAGCTGCTCGCGTCCTGCCCGATCTGGATGGACACGGGGCTCAGCGAACCCCGGCCCTCGCCCAGGCGCGGCACGTAGAAGAGGGCCTTGGGGGCGAACACGTACTTCTGCTGGGGCGTCGTGCCCGGCACCAGCTGCGCGAGCGCCTTGTAGTCCACGAGGTAGAAGTGCCCGGCTTCCACGGCCTGCTGGCGCGTCAACCCCGTCTCGCCCGTGATGCGCTGGAACTGCTCATCCGAGGGCAGCAGGCGCGAGACCTCCTCGAGGGTCGCCCGCTGAAGGATGCCCGCGTTGGGGCCGGCGACACGCAGCGCGGCGAACGCCTCGTCCGTGAGGTACACGCCCGCGGTCCACGGCAGCACCACCTTGCGGAACTGCGCGTCGTAGTCCTGAAGATCCGTGGCGCGCCCGTAGAGGCCCGCCTTCGTCAGCACGAAGTCGAGCACGGTCCTGACCAGCTGGGACAGCCAGGACTCGATGCTCTTGGCGTCCTGCCCGATGGCCTTGTCGAGCAGCGACTGCCCCTGGTTCGCGAGCGTGTCGAGCACCCCGTGGCCGCCCGGCGAGCCCGGCGGCGGACGCGTGACCTTGCGCGCATGCGCGTTCTGGGCGAGCCCCGCCAGGTCCTTGCGCGCATCGCTCAGCAGGGACTGGAAGGCCAGGACGTCGCGCTTGTCGACTTCCTGGTTCTTCAGCGAGGCGTCGAACACGCTCGCCTCCGGGGGCGCGGTCTGGGTGTAGACGGCGGTCGTGGTCGCGCCCGAGTTCGCCTGGCCGAGCTTGACGGGGATCTGCACGTCGAAGCTGAAGAGGTTGGGCAACAGCGCATCCACGAAGTTCTCTCCCAGCAGGATGACGGTCTCGGCGAGCTGGAGGGCCCAGTCGAGCGAGATGTCCACGGGGATGGGCGCCGCCGCCATGGGCAGCCCGGCGACGATGGCCGGGTAGTCGTACACGTACTGGGTCTGCTTCTGGGCCAGCGTCCGCGCCCGGCTCGCGCGGTTTTCCGGGGTATCGTTCTGCGGCAGGGTGGGAGGGGTGAACAGGCTCATGGACAGCTCCCTGGTGGGATGGCGGGTGGCGGCTCCCTTCTAGTCCTACTTGGAACAGCTGTGAACCCATTCATACTCTGGGTTCATGAATCTCGTGGCCGCCCCTCCACGCTCCGGAGTTTCAGCGGGGGTCCCATGCTCGCGCGATGGATGACTCGACCTACATCTTCTTTTTCTCGGTTCCGGACGGGACGGTGGCGGAGCCGCTCTTCGAGGAGATGAAGCGGCGGCATCCCGGTCTCCTCCTGAAGCATCGGCCGGAGCCCGGCCGACCCTTCCACTATTCCGTGCGGGCCGAGAAGCCCGGCGCGCGGTTCTGGGACGACCCGCTCAGTGTGCGAGGTTGGCTTCAGGGGTGCCCCAGAAGCCCACGCCCCTGCCGCCCTCCTGTCCAGACCTCTCACTGGGCTTGCCTCTCCCCATCCAGGAGCGGACCCGCATGCAGGGCAGTCTGGTGTGAGATCGCGCGGGCTGGCAGCATGCACCTGCCCAGAGGGGTACATCGCGCTCTTGGGCGTCGTGCCGCTCATTCTTGGCGTGAGCAAGCTCAGCGCGCAGATGCGGGCCCGAGGGGCTGGCCCAACGGAGGAAGGGCAGGCAAAGACTGTGGAGCAGCAAATGGAGCGTCGGACTCACTCCCAGGTGCTGGCCGTCGCGGGCGTGACGGTTGCGAATGGTGGCGACAACCTCGGAGTGTACATGCGTCGAGCAGTTGCTGGACGTCCTCCGCCAGCTTGAAGTGCATGGAAGGCTGCCTTTGACGCCAGAGGCCATTGCGGCAGCCGCAGAGGTGCTGGAGACCGTGGCAGAAGCCGCGCGCGCGTACTGGGGGCATGCCACGCCGTCCAGGGCGGGGTTGGATATCGCTCGGCGGACTGCCTGCTGCGGCAACTCAACACGGGGCGAGGCGCGAGGACGTGCCAGGAAACCGCCCGACGCTAGACTGCGTGAACGGACCTTGCCCATGAACCCTCCTTCCCTGCCCGAGACGCGGACGATTCTGGCGGACATCAACACCTGGTACAGCAAGCTGCCCGACCAGCACGCCAGGCCACTCACCGGGCCCACGCGGGAGGCCGACGCGATCCTCCATGGCTGGCTGGAGTACTACGACGAGACGCTGTTCCTCTACGGCTACACCGTGGGAGCGCTCGAGCACTGCTTCTTCTACGACACGCCCTGGGACGAGCGGGGCCGGGTCCTGGGCAAAGGACACCCCTCCGAGTGGTACGACGGGCTCGCCATGCCCCGCCCTTTCCGGGTGCGCTACAGCGTCGCCCAGCCCCACCAGCACGAGATCCTCGATCCGCTCCTCGGAGAGATGATGAAGCGGCCACTGCACCGGCTCGGGACACGCCCCGCCGTCGTGCGCCCGTTCACCGCGAGCGCGGAGGAGGTCCTCGCCCACATCGACCGCTGGGATGAGCGGCTCCCCTTCCTGCGGCGCCGCCGGTACCTCACCACCGCGGCCCGACAGGAGGCGTCGGGCTGGCTCCCCGCCCTGGCCCGGTTCGGTCATATCGTGGGGACAGGAGACGCCTCGTACATCTCCTATGGGTTCGAGGTGGACTCGACCCGGTTCGTGTTCGCGGTGAAGCTCATGCATTCGTTCTCGCGGATGACCCGAGTGGCCATGAGCCCGGTAGATCGCGAGCGGAGCGCCGGGCCCACCTGTCGGGGGTGCGACGGCAGGACCAGGCCCTCCAGGCGCTCGCGGGGGCCGAGGACGTGCGCGTGTGGTACGACCCGGAGAACCCCGGACAACACGCCCTCGAGCTGCCCCCACTCCAGCCCGGGGAGCCTCCCCCCATGCTCGACCGGTACACGACGTACCAGTTGGAGCCCATCGTCTTCCCCCCACTACGCCGAGAGGCATAGGGCTCACGGCGTGATGGGTCCGGAGAGGAGGGTGTCCTTCATGCGTCCCTCATCAGAGGACATGCAGGATCCACTGGCAGGAGCGCACGCCGCGAGTGGATGGGGCCGGGTCGCGGACCAGACGACTCCGCGGCTGGAGCGCTCTCGCCGGTGGCATCCGGCGGCGGGTTCGATTCCCGCCGCCTCCAATAGAGGTTGCCCGCCGCCTTGAGTCGAACCCACTCGGCTCCGGATGGATGGAGCGGCTGCCGAGACAGACGAGCGCCCGCTCGGCTCGTCGCTTTGGCCGCGGAGCTCGAATAGCCACTCGCCGGGCGTCCTCCAGGCTCCGCCGGCTGAAGTGCTCTTCTTCGATTCCGTGCTATCGGGACCCATGGCTCCGTCCTCCTCTCCGTCCCTTGCTCCCGCCCCATCTCCGTCTCCCGCTCCGCCCACGACCATCGACGAGGTCATCCAGCAGGCCAATGACATCATCGACCAGTCGCTGCGGAATCCTTCGCGCATCGGTTACTTCACCGCGCTCTACGAGCGGGTCACCGTCAACGTGAGGCGAGCGCTCATCGCGGGCAATGTCTTCCAGGACAACGCCCGCATGGCGCGGCTGGACGTGGTCTTCGCCAGCCGCTTCCTGGCCGCCTGGAATACCTGGTCCTCCGGTGGCACTCCGACGAAGTCGTGGAAGATGGCCTTCGACGCCCTGGATCAGGACTCCCCGTTGGTCCTTCAGCACCTGCTGCTGGGGATGAACGCCCACATCAATCTGGACCTCGGCATCGCCGCGGCGACCGTGGCGCCTGGTCCGCAGCTGGCCGCGTTGAAGGAGGACTTCCACCGGATCAACGCCCTCCTGTCGCGGCTCGTCGCCGTGATTGAAGTGGAGCTCGGCGAGGTCTCTCCCCGCTTGAAGCGCCTCGAGGCCATCAGCCCCGATGGGGAGAACGCGGTGTTCAACTTCGCGATGGATGCCGCGCGCGAGGGAGCCTGGTTGCTGGCCGAGATCCTCGCGCCGCTGCCCCAGGAGAAATGGGGGCCCCTCATCGAAACGCATGACCAGGTCGTGGCCGACCTGGGCAAGCTCATCCTCCACCCCGGAGCGCTGGCGGAGGGGTTGATCGCGTGGATCCGCGAGGCCGAGTCGAAGGACGTCGCCTACAACATCCAGGTGACCGGCGGGTAGACTCACCCTGGAGAGTCAGGGGCCTGGGCCGGCCACCTTGGCCACCCACCACCGCAGCCCCACGAAGAGGAAGCGCCAGTCCTTCAGGAACTCGGGAGGCTTGCGCTCGAAGGCGTGGCCCACGAACTGGAAGGTCCAGCCCACCACGAAGAGACCGACGGGGAGCTTCCACAGTCCCGGGACGAAGGGCGAGGCGACCGCGAACGGCACCGAGGCGGCAATCATCGGGATGCCGAGGGTGTGGCAGAAGCGGTTGACCGTATGGGTGTGGCTCTTCGAGTACTCAGCCACCCACTCCGCCGACGTGCGATTGCCGAGCATGCGCTCACGCTAAGCACGGCCAGGGAGGACAGGAAGACCGCGCCTGGAAGCTCGGCTGCTCCACGCGTGGCCAGGGCAGCCGGAAGCCCACACCCGCGAAGAGCCCGGGCCAGAGATGCACGGGGCGCCCTCCCACGTCCAGGCGTTTCAGGAGCGGCAGGTAGCCGGGGGCCGAGCTGTCGAACCTGCCCGCGTTCAAGGTGGGGCCCACGTGCAACCACAGCCCCTCCCGCACCTCCCAGCGCACGGGGAGCCGCACCTGAAGCACCCGCGCCACCGTGCTGGCCGGAGCCAGCCGCCAGGCGTGGGTGTAGACGAGCTCGGGCGAGAAGGAGACGCGCGCTCCCACGGCCACGCTCGTGCCCAACCCCGCCAGGGCCGAGGGACGTGGCCCCTCCAGCCCCATCAAGCCCACACCCACCAGGGAGTACAGCCCGGGAGTCCCCGTGCGCCAGGCGACCTGGAGCGGCACGGTGTCGTTCGCCCCTATCTCCCAGGAGGAGGGGAAGCCCGCCACCCAGTTCACCAGTCCCAGGCGGAGACCCCGCGGTGTTCTCGACACATTGACGAGGCCCAGTTGCACTCCGGCCAACTCGTCCACGACGTTGACGAGCCCCAACTGGAGGCCTCGCATCTTCCGGGCCTTCGTGAAGGAAGCCACTTGCAGGCCGGTGTGCTCCGTCTCCGACCAGGCGAGGAGACCCGCGGCCTGCATTCCCTGGAGATTCCGGATGTAGGCGGCGCCCCCCGCGAGCTGGATTCCCTCGAGCGTGCCGTCATTCGTCATGAGCGCTCCAAGTCCGCCCAGCTGGAGGCCCACGCTTCCGGGTGACCTCCTCCGATACCGGAAGTCCTTCACCCGGGAGAAGAGACTCGTGTCCGACTCCCCGAGGATCGCGAGCCCCGGAGACACCTGCAGCCCGAAGAGCGAGTGCTGCGCCATTGCGCCAAAACCGCCCACCTGGAGACCCGTGACGTCACTGCCCGCCGCCGCGAGTCCGAGCGCGACCTGCCCCCCCCTCATGGAGGTTTCCACCAGGGCTCCGCCCAGGGCGGCCTGCACGCCCGAGAGCAGGTAGGGATGGTCGATGACCAGTCCGAGCGACAGGAGGTTGTGGACGTAGGGGCCCACGAATCGCTGGTTGGTGGAGAGAGCCGGCCACAAGGAGACATTGACGGGAAACAGGACGGGTCCCTCGGGGCCCGCCGAGTCCATCCTCCACTCGCTCCACGTCTGCGCCCGAGCGGAAGGAACCCCGCCCAGCACGAGCAGCATGACGCCAAGAGCGAACCCGCGAGGCCAGCGTCCTGTCCGTACCGTTGTCATCCCATCCACCATACAGCTCGCGGGGGTGTAGTTCCCGCGGCCCAGCAGCAGCAGGCCGGAGTCACACACGCTGCCCACCTTCGGGTTGATGGCCATCAAGTCCTCACCCGGCTCCATCTAATGTGGACACGGCGAGCAACAGCGCCATGCGCTCCAAGGTCCATGGAGCCGAGGCCACCGCGGTCCAAGCCGCCGTTGTCAGCGCTGATGCGCAACCGGGCAACACGGTCTTGTCCTGGGTACCCGCGGGGGCACCGCCAAGCCAAGGGATCCTGTTGCTGTCTTCAAGGATTGTAATTACTCCGGGGTCTGGGGCGCGGGCTTCTGGATGGGTCGCTACAAGCTGAGCGACCTCGATTGCAACTTCACCAGCCCGGGGATCAATCTCCCAGTGGGTAGCTACAACGAAGAAGCCATGCGTTCCCTGGGTCTGAGCCCTGATGTCATTTCATCGCTGCAAGTGGCGGACGGGTACGAAGCCGTTCTGTACGACGGCGGTTATTTCGACCAGGCCTCCTACACGACCGGCACCAACAGTTGTCTGGTAGGCGCGGGCTGGAACGACAAGGCGGCCTCGCTCATCGTCAGGAAGAAAGCCGCCGTCAAATAGAGGGTCAGGACGGCAGGTCCTGGGGGGGTATGTTACGAAGGGGTCATGTCGAAATCCTCTTCCATGCGCCCTCTCGCCGTGCTGGTGGGTGTCCAGCTGCCCGGCGTCTCGGATACCGAACACGCCGCCGACCTCGCCGAGCTCGGGCGGTTGGTGCACACCCTCGGCTACGAGGTCGCCGGGACCGTGACCCAGCGTCGCGAAAGCGTTGCGTCGGGGACGGTCCTCGGTACCGGAAAGCTCAAGGAGCTGGCCAGTCTCACCGGGGGGCGTGGCACCGTGCCTTCGGGGGCGCAGGAGCGAAAGTCGAAGGCTCGCGAGCGCTGGGAGGCGGGAGAAGAGGAGACGGGGGAAGGGGAGGCGGGAGAGGAGGAGACGGGAGAGGAGGGCTCCGTGGAGGAACCGGCAGCCGAGGCCGACGAAGCGCAAGCCGCGGCACTGCCCACGGTGGTGGTGGTCGACCATGAGCTCTCGCCCAGCCAGCTGCGCAACCTCGAGCGGGCCACCGGCGCACAGGTGCTCGACCGCACCGGTGTCATCGTGGACATCTTCCACCGCCACGCGCGGAGCCGTGAAGCGAAGATGCAGGTCGAGCTCGCACGGCTCAACTACCTCGCCCCGCGCCTGCGCGAGTCGACGGGGAGCCGTGAGCGCCAACAAGGTCGGGGTTCCGGTGATTCGGCGGTGGAGCTCGATCGTCGCAAGATTCGCGACCGGCTCGCCGAACTGCGCGAGGGGCTCGCGGCCATCCAGCAGGACCAGGAGCACCGGCGCTACGCCCGGAGGGAGCAGCTGCGGGTGGCGCTGGTCGGGTACACCAACGCGGGCAAGTCCTCGCTCATGCGCGCCCTGACGGGCAGCGAGGTGCTGGTCGCCGATCAGCTCTTCGCCACCCTCGACACCACGGTGCGGGCACTGCAACCGGAGACCCGTCCAAGGGTGCTGGTCTCGGACACCGTGGGCTTCATCCAGAAGCTGCCACATGACCTCGTGGCCTCCTTCCGTTCGACACTGGATGAGGCACTGGAAGCCTCTCTGTTGCTCTACGTGGTGGATGCCTCCGACCCGACCTGGGAGGCCCAGCTCGAGGTCACCCGCGGAGTGCTCCGAGAGATCGGAGCGCAGGGCGTCCCGAGCAGGCTGTTGTTCAACAAGGCGGACCGGCTCTCCCCCGAGGCTCGGGAGGCCCTGCTCCAGCGGCATCCCGAGGCGATTGTCCTCTCGGCACACTCGCCGGATGACGTCGCGGCGCTCCGCCAGACCGTGATCGAGTTCTTCGAGCGCTCCATGGTCGAGGCGGACCTGGTGATTCCCTACGCCCGCCAGGCGCGCATCGGCGAGGTATACGAGAATGCCCGGGTCCTCTCCGAGTCCTTCGACGAGAGCGGCCGGCGGCTCAAGCTCCGAGCGCTCCCAGGGGCGATGGCCCGGTTGACCCGAGCCTTCGAGACGTGAGGCACGAACACAGGATGGGCTGAGCGGACTGGCTCGAGGCCCTCATGCCTCGGATGGGAATGGCCGGCGGGGAGGTAGGTCTGTTGGCTGATTCAAAATTGGCATCATCTTGATGGAATTCGTTTTAAGTATTTGCCGTATGGGGGATGGGGGGGTGGCCTCGGTGGAAGTGTTGGGGCATTTAGGGATGGAGGTGTGGGGGGCTGCCTTGCTCAGGATGAAATTGGAAAAATGGGTCGGATCGCAGGATTGGACCATGTACGGCATGGTCTTTTCCGTATTTCTCATATGGCGAATCGGCGCGATTGGGGGCTGGAGCAAGGGGTGTTGGATCCTGCTGGCCGTCTGTCTGGTGGGAGTGCGCAAGGACCAGAGCGACATCGACTGGACGCGGTTCTTCGCCTTCGGGATTCCGCTCCTGGGCGTGTTCTACTACTTCTACGGAGCCGGAAACGCCTTGTGGTGGGAGTTGGCGAACTGGATGTTCCAGAACAACAAACATCCCTTGCATTGGGATGAGCTCATGCAGGCGATTCCGCTGAATACCGGCGCCTGGGCCAGGACGCTCAGCAGCAAGGCTCTGGATGAGTTCATGGTGTGGGTCTACAGCTACAGCTTCGTGGTGTCCCTGTGGATCTGCATCGTGCGGAGCTTCTGGACGAAGAGCGTCAAGAAGATGCTGTCCTACGCGCTGTCCGGTCACCTGCTGCAGTTCCCTCTGATATTGCCTTTCTACAATCTGATTCTCCTGCGCGAGGTCTGGTATGTGAACAATCAGCCGGATCTGCTTCAGCGCCAGTTCACGGATGAAAACGCGCTGCTCGTCAACGTGATGAACTGCTTCCCGAGCATGCATACGTCCATCGCGTTCGCGATGCTGCTGCTGGCCCGACGGGAGAAGGATGGGGTCTTCAAGACGACGATGGTCGCCTACTGCGTCTCCATCATCTTCTCCACGTTGTATCTACAGATTCACTGGGTCGTGGATGTGCTGGCCGGTATGGCTTTCGGTTTCGGAGCCGTCAAGCTGGCGGACGGGTTGATTCATGTCGTGTCGGCCCGGCTCGTTCCGGCGAGGCTCAAGGCCATCTACGAGGGCAAGCCGGTCGAGCACAAGACGGATGGGGGCCCTGTGGAGGGTGGAGAGCTGGTGAAGAGGGGCGGAGGAGGGACGCGAACGGAACCCACCCGGGCTGTGCGCCAGGCCGGTGGAGAGGCCATGCAAGCGCACTAGCCGGCGCGATAGCGCTCCAGCCAGTGGGCGTAGGGCGCTGGCAGCGCCCAGGAGGGCTTATCCACCCCAAGCTTCTTCGCCGCGGCATAGGGCCAGTGCGGATCGGCGAGCAGGGGTCGGCCGAGCATCACGAGGTCGATCTTTCCCTCCGCCACCAATGCGTTCGCGGCCTCCGGGTCGCTGATGTACCAGCTGGTGGCGTTGGGCAGGCCGGTCTCGGCGCGCACGCGCCGGGCGATGTCGGCCATGAAGCTCGGGGCCCAGGGGATCTTCGCCGCGGGCGTGGAGAAGCCCATGCTCACGTCGATGAAGTCCAGGCCGGCGGCCTTGAACCTCGAGACCAGGTCGATGGACTCCGCCAGCGTCTCTTCGTCCCGGCCGTCGAACTCGAGCACTCCGAAGCGGGCCGAGAGCGGACGGTCCTCTGGCCAGACCTCGCGCACGGCGGCCAGTGTCTCCACCAGGAATCGGCCACGGTTTTCGGCGCTGCCGCCGTACTCGTCCGTGCGCTGGTTGGAATGAATGGAGAAGAAGCTCTGGGCCAGGTAGCCGTGGGCGAAGTGGAGCATCAGCCACTCGAACCCGGCGTCCCGGGCCCGCTCGGCGGCCCGGACGAAGTCGGCGCGCACCCGCGCGATGTCCTCGCGCGTCATCTCACGGGGAGCCTGGGGCAGGTTGCCGCCGAAGGCGATGGGCGAGGGGGCGATGGTTTCCCAGCCCCGCGGGTCGCCAGGCGCCATGTGGTCATCGCCTTCCCAGGGGCGGTTGGCGCTGGCCTTGCGGCCGGCGTGGGCGATCTGGATGCCGGGGACGGCGCCGGCGGCCTTGATCGACCGGACGATGGGGCGCAGCGCCTCGGCGTGCGCGTCGGTCCAGATGCCGAGATCGGCCGGGGTGATGCGCCCCTCGGGCGAGACGCTGGTGGCCTCCACCACCACGAGCCCCGCGCCGCCGCGGGCGAGCGAGGTGTAGTGCGGCCCGTGCCACTGGGTGACGAGCCCGTCCTCCGCGGAGTACTGGCACATGGGCGAGACCGCGATGCGATTACGCAGGGTGACGCCTTTGAGGGTGAACGGCTCGAACAACGCTGGCATTGGCGACTCCATCCCTAGATGAGGAGTCTTCCCTAACACCGCATTGGTTCGAAATCCATCGAACTATGCGTCCGGTCGCGAATCGTGCGAAAAGCGCACGGTGAAAGCCTACAAGCACCCGGCCATCGAGGAGGTCACGGTTGAGCAGCTCCTTCACGCCCTGAGCGACCCCGTGCGGCTCGGGATCGTGCGCCAGCTCGCGGCAGAGGGGGAGGCCAGCTGTGGCGCCTTGGATGGCGGTCGGCCGAAGTCCACCATGTCGCATCACTTCAAGGTGCTCCGCGAAGCCGGCCTGGTGTGGACGCGCACCGAAGGCGTCGTACACATGAACGCCCTGCGCCGGGCGGAGCTGGACCGGCGATTCCCCGGTCTCCTGGATGCGCTCCTGCGAGCGCCCTCGAAGACCGGGGCGTGAGCTGCACGGCTGGTCCCTCGCGGAGGGGGACGCCATGAGCCAGGAGCCGTGCTCATCGAGTCAAACCTTCAGCCCGCGCGCGAGCCATAGCGCGAGGGCGGGAAGCAGCACCATCCCCGCGAAGAGCAACAGGAACGCTGCTGCTTTCATCGCCGCGGCCCCCACCGCCGCATAGCTGGCGCAGACGCCCAGGTTGGAGAGGGCCGCGAGTGCGAGGAAGCGGCGCAACGGCATCCGGCTCACTCCCGCGAAGACCACCGACGCCTCCGCCAGCACGGGGACCCCACGAAAGAGCAGCAGGTACCAGTGGCCATAGCGCTCGGAGGCCCGCGCCACGCGCGCCAGCTCGGTCTCGCCCGCCAACCGCCGCAGCATCGCCGTGCCGGCCCGTGCCCCGAGCAGATAGCCCAGTCCGCAGCCCACCATCGTCCCGGCCCATGAGGTGAGCAGGCCCCACCAGAAGCCCAGCCCGGCACCCGCGGCGGTGCTGACGAGGCTGGAGGGCACCGGGAGCAGGATATCGCTCGCGAGCAGTCCTCCCAGCAGGAGCGACCACTGCCACGCGGGCCAGGGACTTCCCAGCAGCCCGCGGGTGGCCGCTTCCAGTCCGTCACCCAGCAAGGCGAAGGGCACCAGGATGGCGGCCAGCAACAGGCCGCAGAACATCACCCACCCCTTGACCGCGCTCCGGGGAGTTCCGTGGGAAGCGCGAGTCGTGTCCTCGTGCACCACCGTTCTCCCCTTCAGAAACCAACACCCAGCGAGAGGCTCGCGCTTGGCTGGAAGCGGAACTGCGGCACGGTGAGCCGCGGTGCGTAGTGGAAATACGCCCCGCTCACCCCGATTTCGCTCACGAATTCGACACCGCTCGCGGTGGGGAAGAGCAAGCGCAGCGAGGCTCCCACCTCGGGTCCGGCCGTCTCCACGCCCGTGGCGCCCACCCCGGAGAATTGGAAGCCGCTGCCGTCTTCACCCACCTGCAGCTCCGCGAAGCCGAGGCCTAGACGCGGCTGCAGCCAACCGATGGCCGTCTTCCAGGACGTGAGCTTCAGCCACGAGCGGAAGTGGGCAATCTCCGGCTCCGGGTCGTGATGCAGGAAGCCCGAGCCCGTCCCGCACCCCTCGAAGGAGAGCATCTCCAGGGGAGAGAGCTCCAAGCACAGGGAGGGGCGCCGGCTCGAGGTGGAGGCACCGATGCGCACGTTTCCGTAGTTGCGCGGAGCCGTCTCCTGGGTCTTATCGCTGACGTCGATGGGCTCCGCCGCCCACACCGGCCCCCCCATGAGGACAACAGCAGCCAGGGCCGTTCTCATGTCGATGCACAGCAGCCTCATCGGGCCTCCTGTCTGGGGCATGGACGGCTTCTCGCGTTGTATCACTGTCTCAGGACTCTCCGTGAGCCTGAATCACGAGCCAGGCTGGGACCCGGGAGGCCCTGGAAGCGAGCTCACCAGGACGCGTAGGTCGACATCTTCGAGGCGTCGTCGATCAACCCCAGCTTCTCGGCGAGGCGCCAGGCGGACTCCTGGAGACCCAGCCGCCGGGCGCTCCGGTCCATCCAGCGCAGCGTCTGGAAGATGGGGTAGTTGCAGGCATCCCGCCACCCGGTGGGTGCGGCGAGCCAGTGCCGCGGCTCCGAGCTCCAGAACGAGGTGATCGTCAGGTTTCGCCCTTCCCCTTCCGCCGAGTGCCACCAGCCGACCGGGATGTAGAGCAGCTCCCCCGGACGCAGGACGACTTCGAGGGGGGTGGCCTCCTTGAACTTCGGGTACCTCGGGTACAGCTCCTCCCGGGACGCCCCATCCAATGGGAGGGTGCTGAAGTTGAACCGGGGCGAGTACCAGGGATGCGGGTAGATGCGCTCCGTCTGAGACGGTGGGTAGAGGAGCAACCTCTTGGTGCCCAGCACCTGCACGGCCACCGCCTCGTTGCGGGGGTGGTAGTGCAGCGTGGAGAAGGAGTCCCGCCCCACGAAGGCCACCTGCTTGATGATGCGCTCGGGCGCCACCAGCCCGAGCTCGCCCAGGTCCCCGAGCAGCTCGGGGAAGACCGTCCGCACGGGGGACTCGGCGAGGTAGTACTTGCGGTGCTCCTCGCCGTTCATCCGCTCCAGGTACTGTCCGAGCGTCATCGGAGTGAAGGCCCACATCGCGGCGCGGTTACCGTCCGGGTAGACCTCGACCTCGACCTCGCGCTGGCCACAGCGCTCCCGCAGCGAGTCCCAGGTCCAGGAGCGGAAGGCGGCCCAGTGCGTCAGGGCCTCGGTGAGGACGACGGGGGTTCGCGCGAGGAAGTCCCTCTCGAAGTCCTGGCGCGAGAGGGTCTGGAAGCGGGGGGCGGAGGCGCTGGGGGAGCTCACACCCGGAGATTACGATTTCCCCGGGTTCCTTGACCAGCGCACCTCCGCGGCCGCCAGCCTGGATTTCGACGAGGCGCTCGCCGCGGCGAAGACCTGGAAGAGGGTCAGACGCTCGGCCGCGCCTCGATGATCGCGAAGCCATTGACCAGCTCGATGGTTCGCGTCAGCTCGAGCCCGGCCTGTGCGAACAAGGCCTGGAACTCCTTCGCGGTGCGCTCCTTGCTGCCGAACATCGTCATCATCGTCAGGTCGATGAACATCTGCAGACCCGACAACCTCCGCTCCGGAAGGAGCTGTTCGATCAGCAGCAGCTTGGAGTCGTCCCGCATCGCCTGGCGACAGCTCTTCAGGATGCGCACGGCCTGATCGTCCGCCCAGTCGTGGATGATCATCTTCATCATGTACAGGTCATGACCTGTGGGCACCGACTCGAAGAAGCTGCCGCCGAGCCACGTGCAGCGGTCGGCCACGCCACTCTTCTCGAGCGTCGCCCTGGCCTCCTCGATGACGGGCGGCAGCTCGAACAGCACGCCGCGCAGATGCGGGTGTGCGTTCAACACGTGAACGAGGAATGAGCCCTGACCACCCGCGACGTCGACGACTGTCTTCACCTTCGAGAAGTCATACCGCTCCGGTACGACCTCGGTGCCGCTCATCGCGGAGAACGACGTCATCGCCGTGTTGAAGACCGCCCCGTGTTCCGCGTGCCTGGACAGGTACTCGAAGAAGGGCTGTCCGTGGGCTTGCTCGAACCCGGGCTGACCCGTCTTGACGGCATGAGGGAGCTGCGCCCAACCCCGCCAGAACCACTCGGAGTCCACCAGCATCAGGTAGCCCCGTAGCGAGTCTGGCACATCCGAGCGCAGCGTCTGGGACAGCGGCGTCAGCTCGAAGCGTCCGTCCTCCGTTTCAGCGAAGACGCCAACACTCGAGAGCGTCCGCAGCAACCGGCGAAGGGCGTCCTCATGCGTCTGCGTGTCACGGGCCAGCTCGGCCGCCGTCTTGGGCCCGTCCTTCAAGAAATCAGGGACGCGCCATTTCGCCGCCGTGTGGATGGCCTGGGGCAACCAGAAGGCTGTGATCATCTGCAGCATCGCGCCCTGCGGTGATGTCTCTTGCTGTTCCAGCTTTTGCATACCCTGCTCCGTCTCCGGTGGTCATCCGGGTGACTGGAGATAACACCGCGAGCGGTGGCAGGCTGTGACGTCGTATCGGCTCAGCGCATCGACATCTCACCATACTCCCAGGACCACGGCACGCCGGTCTCGCCGAGCAACTGCCTCACCAGCCCTGGAAACAGTGCCTCGGCCTTCACATCGTTGGCCAGCAGCACGACGCAGGCGCGGCGGCGCTCGACGCAGACCCAGGTGTTGCCGGTGGCGTCGTCATGGCCGCCCTTGAAGAAGCCGCGGCCCTGCGGGCCGTCGAAGACGATCACGCCCAGGCCGGCGGCGAGGTCCGGGCGCCGTTGTGCCGGCGCCAGTTCCGGCTGGAGGGTGGGGAACTGGGTCGCGGTGGTGATGGGCCATTGGGCGCGAACCATCTCCGCGCGGCTGCGCGCCGACAGGCCCTCCCCGCGCATGAAGCCGGCGGCGAAGCGGGCGAAGTCCTCGATGGTGGTGTCCATCGAGCCGGCGGCGCGCACCTTGCTGCGCTCGTCGTGCGGCAGCCACTGGCGGTCCTCGGTGATGCCGTCGGCGAGATTGGCCGCGAAATCCGGCCGCCACATCATGCTGGTGTTGCGCATGTCGAAGCGGTCGAACACGCGTCGCTGCATCTCGCTGCCAAGGTCCAGGCCGAGGCCCTTCTCCAGCACGAACTGCAGCAGGATGAGGCCCTCGCCGGAATAGGCGTAGCGGCTGCCCGGATCGAAGTGGAAGCGCAGCTTGCCGTCCGGCTCCAGGAAGGCGAAGTTGGCGAAGCCGGACCGGTGGGTCAGCAGGATGCGCGGCGTCAGGTCCTTCCAGCGCGGATCATCCCGCAGGTCGGGCCAGGGGCCGGAGCGCGGGTCGCGTGGATGGTCCGGCAGCGGGCGGTCCAGGTATCGCGCGATGGAGGTGTCCAGGTCGATGCGGCCCTCGTCCACGAGCTGCATCACGGTGTAGGCGAAGACCGCCTTGGTCAGCGAGGCGCCGTACATCACGGTCTCGGTCTGCAGCGGCTGGCCGGCGGCGTTGCGCTGGCCGTAGCTGCGGACCGTCTTCACCTGGCCGTCCTCGATGAAGGCCAGCGCCAGCCCCTCGAGCTCGCCCGAGGCGACGGCGGCCCGCACGCGGGCATCGGCCGCCTCGATGTCCGGTGTCGGGGATGATGACGGGGTCGGCGGCGCGGACGGCGGCATACGGACGGTCGGAGCGCAGCCCGCGAGGGCGCAGAGCAGGGCGAGGGTGTTCCAGCGTGCCATGGCCATGGGCATAGCGCATGAGAGGGATGGGGGCACTGTTCTCGTGCGGCCAGCCGAGCAGGAGCGCTACCGCGCCTCGGCCAGCCAGCGGCGGACCTCGTCGACGTACTCGCGTGGCAGCGCGTGCCCGCTGTCGAAGGCCTTGCGGGCCTTGTGCTTGCTGGGTGCGGCGTCGAACAGCGCCTGGTTGTTCTCCGCCGTGGAGAACGTGTCGCGCGCCGCCGTCAACAGCAGCCAGGATTGGTGGATGCCGCCCATCCGATTCACGGGCGCGGCGTCTCCCAGCACGGGGTCCACGTGCGGTGGCACCATGGTCACCAGGTGCGTGACGCGCGGCTCGCGTGAGGCCAGCAGCAGCCCCACCTGGGCGCCCATGCTGTAGCCGGCGACGAGCACCCGCGGCGGCTTGCTCCCGGCGAGCACCTTCGCGAGGAGCGCCTGCGCATCCCGCACGGTGTCCACGATCATCGCCTGGTACGGCGCGGTATCGCCCGCATGCGCGCGCTTCGCGAGCTGGCCGGGACGCGCCTCGGGTGTCGCCCGTTCCCCATGCCGCCTCGCGTCCAGGATGTAGACCCGGTAGCCGGACTTCAGCAGGTGCTCCGTCAAGGCCCCGCCATGGGTGGGAGGCGCATCCGCCAGCCAGTCCTCCTTGCTCCGGGTGAGGCCGTGCAGCAGGACGGCCACGGGCGGATTCGCCGCGTCCCCTTCCGGCTCCAGCACCTGCACGGGAATCCGTTCCCCATCCCCTGCCTGGACCTCCATGGGCATGGCGGGGCGGGCGGCGTGGGCCGCGGAGGTGGACAGCAGCCAGAGTCCCAGCAACAGCGAGCGCATCATCGTGATACTCCTTGCGGAAGAAGGGGCACCGACACTGCCGGCGCGCGGGTCAGCCACGCGTCAATTCCCGGTTGACGTTCAGCTGACGCGGCCGCGGTTATCCTTCCCGCCATGCGCGTGCTCGTCGTCGAGGACCATCGTGACCTCCAGGCCAACATCGCGAGGTTCCTGGAGCCGGACTTCGTCCTCGACTTCGCGTCCACCGGCCCGCAGGGGCTCGCGCTCGCGCTGGCCCACACCTACGACGTCATCGTGCTGGACCTGATGCTGCCTGGCATGAGCGGCATCGAGGTGTGCGAGCGCATCCGGCAGCTCGCGCCACGGCTCGTCCCCATCCTCATGCTGACCGCCCGGGACACGCTGGAGGACAAGCAGGAGGGCTTCCAGGCGGGCGCGGATGACTACCTCGTCAAGCCCTTCTCACTGCGGGAGCTGCGCTGGCGGCTGGAAGCCCTCGCGCGCCGGCCCGTGCCTCCGAGCGGACGGCGGCTCCAGGTGGGCGGCCTCACGCTGGCGCCGGAGAGCGGCCAGGTGCGCTGCGGCGAGCGCACCGTCCGGCTTCACCGCACCGAGGTCCTCCTCCTCCGGCTCCTGATGGAGGCCGCGCCCGCCGCGCTCTCGGCGGAGACACTGGCGCTGCGGCTCTGGGGGGAGGACGCACCGGAGTCGAGCGCGCTGCGGACCCACATCTACGCCCTGCGCAAGGCGCTCGCCACACTGGGACTCGACCATGCCATCACCACGCGACGCAACGAGGGGTACAGCCTGGATGCGAGCAGGTGCCAGACCGGTCCGTGACATCCTGCTGCGCGCCATGACGGTGTCCGCGGCGTTCGCGCTGGCACTGATGGGGGCGTTCTTCACGCTCTTCAGCTACGACCTCGAGGACACCCTCTTCAACCGGCTCGTCGCCGCCGAGGCGGACCGGCCCGCGCCGGGGCCCCTCCCCGGCCTCACCGCGCATGTGGGCCATGCCTCGTTGCCGCCCTGGTTGGGGGCGCGGCTGGCGGAGACGCTTCCCCGCGGCGAATACGAGGTGGCCACCGACGGCCATGGACACTTCCACGTCGCGGTCCGCCCCGGCGCGGCGGACGGGGGCTCCCGGTACGTCGTGCTCGACGTGACCGCGCTGACGAGCACCACCGCCCAGCTGCGGCGGACCTCCGGCCTGATGCTCACCAGCGCGCTGCTGGCGCTGCTGGCCGCCGCGCTGCTCGGCCTCCTCGTGGCCCGCCGCCTGGGCCGGCCGCTGGAGCAGCTGGTGGCGCGGCTGCGGCTTGAAGGCGCGGCGCTTCCCGACGACGATGGAGGCGTGGCGGAGGTGCGCGCGCTGCTCGACGCGCTGCGCGCCCGGGACGCGCGCATCCAGGAACTCCTGGAGCGTGAGCGGCGGTTCAACCGCGACGCCAGCCACGAGCTGCGCACGCCTCTGGCCGTGGCTCTGGGGGCGGTGGAAATCCTGGAGCTCGACCCGCCGCGAGACGCAGAGACCTTCGGCCGGCTGCGCCAGGCGGTGGACCAGATGGGCCTGCTGACGGAGGGCATCCTCTGGTTGGCACGGGAGGGCGGCGCGGAGGAGCGCTGCGACCTGCTCCACATCTCGCATCAACTGGTCGCGCGGTACGCGCACCTGCGGCAGGACGCCGCCGTGGAAGTCACCATCCAGTCCTCCGGGAAGGTCCTTGCCCCCATTCCCGCTCCGGTGGCCCTGGTGATGCTGGGAAACCTCCTCAAGAACGCCCTGGCCTACACGAGCGAGGGGCGCATCGTCATCGACATCGAGCCCACGGCGTGGACCCTCTCGGACACCGGCGTCGGCTTCGGCCGTGTCGAGCCCGGCAGGGAGGGCTTCGGCATCGGGCTGTCGCTGGTGGAGCGGCTGGCCCGGCGGTTCTCGTGGGGAATCTCCATCGCCACCCTGGAGCCCCGTGGCACGCGGGTGCGGCTGACCTGGACATCCGCCCCCGCCGCGTCGAGAGCCCCGGCATGACGCCGACGGCCGTTGAGGCGTTTTCTCGAGTGGCGCGCTAAACATCCTGCCCTCACGACAACCCCTGGGAGACGACCATGAAACATGCCTTGGTGGATCCACGTCCAACCTGGTTCGCCATCACGCGCCGCAATCTCCTGAGAGGCGCTCTCGCGGCAACCTTGGCGGCAAGCGTGCTCACCGCATGCGACAATGATGACAAGGTCACCCACTGGTACGGAAGCTGGAGCGCTTCACCGCAGGACTACAACGAGCCGTTCCCCGTCGCTCCACCTCCCAGCTTCTTCAACAACCAGACGATCCGGCAGGTTCTGCGAACCTCGGTTGGTGGCGATCAGGTACGCGTGCGCTTCTCCAACCTGTTCGGTACGAGCCCGCTCGAGATCGCTGGGGCACGCATTGCGCTCAGCGCGGGCGGCTCCAGTGTCAAACCGGCTTCTGACAAGGAGCTGCGTTTCAATGGGAACGCTTCCGCTACGATTCCGGCTGGCGGCGAGCTGTGGAGCGATGCCGTGGAGCTCGAAGTGGGGGCCGAGGAAGACCTGGCGGTGAGCCTGTTCCTCGCGACTGAAACCGCCGTGTCCACTGTGCACGCGATTGCCCTGCGGACCCACTACGTGGTCACCGGCAATGCCCTGTCCACCGAAACCCTCTCGGGTGCTGAAACACGCGGCTCGTACTATTTCATCTCGGGTGTTGATGTGCGGAGCAGCGCCAAGGCCAACGTGGTGGTGGCCTTCGGCGATTCCATCACGGATGGGGTGGGCACCACCCCGGACACCTCCCGCCGGTGGCCCGACTACCTGTCGCGCCGCCTGCGAGCGGATGGGAGTGCGGGCACCGTCAGCGTATTGAATGCGGGCATTTCAGGCGGCCGGATACTCACGGACGTGATAGGCCCCAGTGGCGTCAACCGCTTCGAGCGGGACGTGCTGAGCCAGACCGGGGTCACCCATGTGATCTTCCTGCTGGGCATCAATGACATCGGCCTGTCGGCATTCGTGCCGGAGCAGGAGGTGTCGGTCGAGCAGATGACCGCGGGCACGCAGTCGCTGATCGACAAGGCCAAGGCCAGGGGGATCAAGGTGCTGCTGGGCACGCTGCTGCCCTGGAAAGGGGCGAATGCAGGCGGTGTGCCCTACTATTCGGAGGCTGGCGAAGCCAAGCGTCAGGCCTACAATTCCTGGGTACGCGCCAACAAGACAGTCGACGGGGTGATTGATTTTGAGCAGGCCTTGCGCGATCCAGTCGACCCCCTGGCCCTGCTGCCAGCCTATGATAGCGGCGACCGCCTGCACCCGAGTGACAAGGGCGCCGAGGCCATGGCGAATGCGGTGGATATCCGCCTGCTGCACGACCCCTGAGTGGCCCCAGCTGGTCACGCCACCTCGCGCCTACCGGCGTGCCAACACGGCCCCTATCCGTCCTATACGCATGTCACGGGACTGACACAGTCCCCGCCTGCGGCGTGTCACCGGCGTGTGGTACTCGGGGGGCTCACCTGGAGACCCCCATGCAACTACGCACCCTCGCCCTCGCCAGCCTCGCCGCGCTCGCGGCCTGTACCAATGCCACTCCCGAGACCGCGGAGGAGACCGGTGTCAGCACCGCCGCGGCGACGGCCGCCCGCCTCTACGCTTCGGTGGGCGACAACGAGCTCAGCTTCGAGACGCTCGGCACCTTCGAGGAGCGTGATGGCGTCCGCGCCCTCATCATCCGCGCCACCGCGAACCGCTACCTCTCGAACGTCCTGAGCTTCGTCCCCGACGACGCCTTCGGGGACGCGAGCATCATCAGCGAGCGCCGGTTCGAGATCGTCCTCCACGAGGGCCACGAGCTCAACACCGTGCTCTCCGGCCTGCCGCTCTTCGTCCGCGTCGACACCTTCACGGGCACGCCGAGCTCGTACACCGCGCGCATCGTGATTGCCCCGCGGTTCTTTGACTTCCGCGGTGACAGCGGCATCTGGATCGACGAGGCGGTGAACCCCATCTACGTCGTCCAGGGCAACACCAACCTCCTCTATCGCGGCCGCGCCTCGGTGTCCGGGTACGTGGACTGGCTCTCCGTCACGGCGCCCGACGGCATCCCTCAGGTCTACGGCCGGCCCAGCTACCGCCTCGACTGGTCGTACCCGACGCTGCACCAGGCCATCGACCCGCACACCGTCCCGCTCACCTTCAGCGCGGGCGCCGATGACGGCGTGGCCATGCAGAAGACGGCGCGCCTCGTCGCGCGCGTGACGGAGCTCGCGGTCACCGATGGCGACGCCTACGACGTCTGGCCCAGCCCGGGCTGCGACCCCGCCGTCTACAACTGCTACCACTCACAGCCCGCGGGCACGACGGACTTCGGCCAGTGCGGCACCTACCGCCAGGTCCTGCGCTGCACGTACGCGAGCGCCTGCGAGGTGTCGCCCCTGCCGTTCTCGCTCACCGCCGCCGACGCCTCGTCCCTGGAGCCCGCGCGCGCGGCGTGGAACGTGGGGTCCACCCCCTTGTCCTGGTATGAAATCTCCTCCATCGCCGCCTACACCACGCCCGAGTGCCCGGCCCAGCCGGTGACGCTGCAGGCCATCGTGGAGCACCTCGGGGCGGATCAGTCCCTGCCGTCCTTCACTGACGGCACCGTCACGAACCGCGCGGGCCTGGCGCAGAGCTACTTCTTCTCCGGCGGCAAAGGCGCCGCGCTGCTCTCGCAAATCGATGCCTACGCCGGCGGCGGCGACGTCCAGGCCTGGTTCTCCGGGGGAGAGGTGGCCTGCCACAACTGCCACGATTTCAAGGAATGGGGCGTCCTCTACTACCCGGCCAGCCGCAAGGTCATCGTGCTCGACGGGCACCACGGCTACGACTCCTGAGCCAGCCCAGCTTGCGCTCGCATGTCTCTGGCTACAGTGCTCGCTGCTGACCGGGAGCCTGCTGAGCAAGGGCGGCATCGCCGACGACGTCCTGAAGGAGTCGCTGGCGCACCGGGCCCAGGACGCGTCCTGAGCCCCAGGTCCGCGGCGGGCTCCAGGCTTGGAGTGCCTGGAGCCGGCCCCGGCGGGAGCAGGTGCAACCCCACTCACTCGGCCCGCACGGTGTGGTTGCGGACCCGGAACTCGTTGTCGAAGTGGCCGCTCTTGAGAGACACCTTGCCGAGGTCATCGGTGGGGGGCGCGTCGGAGCGGAAGGCGAAGCTGTCGGCTACGAGCACCTCGCCGCCACCCGGAGGTCGCACCCAGACGCTGTACGTCTTGGCGTTCAGGTCCGTGCGCATTCTCACGTGGTACGTGGTGTTGGCCTGGTAGGGCACGCTCGCGAGCGCGGCGTACGCTCCGCCCCGGCGCACGTCGAAGAAGCCGCTCGGGTTCATGCGGAGGCTCATGGCCAGGCTCGAGTAGGCGGTGACGTTGGTCGAGGTGTCCGCGTAGCCGATGACGCCATCGATGAGCTTGCTGAGCGGCGTCACGTCGAACTCGACGATCCGCACCCCGGTGTTGCCGGTGCCCAGGCCGCGCACGCTCTCGGGGAAGCCGAGCGTCGAGAGCCACCCACCCTGATTCCACAACTTGAAGCGGCTCACCGCCTCGACGAAGTAGTAGTCCGAGTAGATGAGGCTCTTGTCGATGTCCTCTCCCGTGGGTTTGATGGCCGTCTTGTAGAAGGCCACGCCGTGCAGGAGGATGCCGGGGCCGCCGCCGGTGGCCGGGGCCAGGTAGGCCGGGGAGGCGAGGCTGTCGAGCGTCGCCAGGGCCGCGCTCTGGTAGCGCTGGGCCACGGCCGGGTCGCTGACATACCTGCTCAACTCCTGGAGCGCCGAGGCGACGATGGCGGCGGCCGAGGAGTCCTTCTGCTGCTGGTTCGCGGGTGCGTTGAAGTCCCAGTTGGGGACGAAGTCCGCGGGCAGCCGGGCCAGGTAGTAGTCGGTGACCTTCTGCGCGGCCTGGAGCATGCGCGGGTCCCGCGTGTACCGGTAGGCCATGGTGAAGCCGTAGATGGCCCAGGCCTGCCCACGGGCCCAGGTGGAGCTGGCGGAGAACCCCTGGAACGTGCCCCGGGAGAGGATGGAGCCCGAGGTGCTGTAATCCACCACGTGGAAGGTGCCGCCGTCGGCGCGGACCATGTCCGACGCGGTCTTCAAGGCATGACGGAGCGCCATGTCGTTCCAGGCGGGATTGCCTCCATTCCGGGCCCCCCAGAAGAGCAGCTCCAGGTTCATCATCGTGTCCGTGACCATGGGAACGTGCCAGGTCCCGTCGTTCCAGTCGCAGCAATCGATGACGCCCACCGTGGAGTTGAAGCGTCGGGCCAGCGAGCCCGCGGCCGTCAGCAGCACCTGCCGGTAGGCGTCATCCCCCGTGAGCCGGTACGCCTGGCCGAAGCTGGACATGAACTTGAAGCCCAGGTCATGGGTGATTTGACGGATATCGGGGTTGCTCTTCTGGAGCTCCAGGTTGCGCGTCCAGGCGTCCGCCTTGGTGCGCCAGAAAGGGTCTCTGCCCTGCTCGTACATGAGCCAGAGCTGGCCCGGGAAGAAGCCCTGGACCCAGTCGATGTTGGCGGTGTTGGGGACGAGTCTCCACGGGCCGTTGGTCGTGGCCTTGGGGTACTGGGTCGTTGGTATCTGCGGGTCCGAGGCCGTGGCGCGCAGCTTCTGCTGAGCGGCCTGGAGGACCCGGTCCGCCGCCGCGTCATCGAAGGCCCTGGCCGGAGCCGCCGCGAGCACGCCGAGACACCCCGTCAGCAGCAAGAGGAAGGCTTTCCCCCGGTTCCTCCAGAGCGTGTTGACTGGGAAAGACCTTCGTGACGCCCGGCCGGTCCGTAGCGAGACGGGCGCGGGCGCCATTTCCGGCACGGTCAGACCCTGCCCCTTGATGATTCGTTTCCTGTCCATGTCCTTCTCCTGGTGAGCCCACACGGGGGCATGGAGAAGGAGTGGGCTCCTCGCGGTTGTGATTTATTTTCATGAGTGCTCATGGGCGGAGACCGGGACATGGAGGTCGCCGCTTCGGGGTGTGCGAAGGGTCTGAGGGTGGGCTGTGCATCCTCTACGCCATTGCCGGGGCCGGGGGGAGTGCGCGGCAGGGCAGCGGAGGGTGAGCTGGGGAGCGAGCACATCACGACGGGCACGGACCATCTCATGTCCGGCTGGCTCCTCGAGCGAACGGCGGGACTTCCGAACCCGACCGGCCCCGCGGTGGCGTGGATGGAGCGTCACCCGCTCGTGCTCCTGATCGCTCTGGCATTCGCCGCGATTGCCGCGCGTGCGAGCGAGTCCAAATCCGCACCGCGAGACGAAGGGTATTCCCCGCGTTCGGGATGAGCTCCACCCCATTCCCGAGGGAGGCCCTCCGCGCCACTCAACCGCACCGCCGCGCGGCTCATCCGCCTGGGCCGGCGTGTGCCACTGTCAGCCTTCCTTGGTGGCTTCCACCAGCGCTCCGAGCGGAAAGCCCGGCGCGCCTGACGGACCAGGCGGAAACGGCCAGCGTCCCCACTCGGCTCCGATCCGCGCGGGGTCGGTGAGGGCGGCCTGCCACCCGCGACCCTCGACGAGCGTCGCCGGTTGATCGGTGCCGTAGCGCCACGGCGCGCCAAGCTCGTTCATGAACCGAAGCACCGGGGCGGCCATCGGAGAGGCGAGGAGCGTTCGGCCGACGACGTCGTAGAGGAGCCTCGAGCGGGGAGACGACAGGGCGTCCATGCGCGCGAAGAGCTCCTCGACCATCCCAGCCTCCAGGTACTGGAGAAGACCTTCGACGAGCCAACAGGTCGGGGCGCGAGCGTCATGCCCGCTCGCCGCGAGAGCCCGCGGCCAGTCGTCGGCCAGGTTCGAAGCGATCGAGACCCGCGCGCAACGCGCAGGCACGCCTTCGAGCGTGCGCTCCTTGTGGGTCATGACCTGGCTCTGGTCGACCTCGAAGACCCGCGTCTTCTCCGCCCATGAGAGGCGGTAGGCGCGCGCATCCATCCCCGCGGCGAGGATGACGAACTGGCGCACGCCCGCGGTCGAAGCGCGGGTGATCGCCTCGTCGAAGAAGCGTGTCCGCACCTCGATGATGGGAATGGAGGGCCCCACGGCGGCGCGATAAGCAGCGAGTGCGGCACGTCCTTCGTCCCCGGAGAGGGCCGCGGCGAAGGGGTCCTCGAAGAGGCGATCAGGGCGCAGGGACTCCTCGGAGCGAATCGAGGCGACGAGGAGCCCGGTGGTGGCGACGGGATTCATCATGAGCATGCGCCCGAGCCTGAGCTGGCGGGGCGTGCCCCGTCTTGGATCTTTTTACCCGGCAACGCGGATGTGGTTCGGGCGCTCGATGCCCTGGGCGAGATACTCGCGTGGGCTCAAGCGACTCGCCTCCGCGGAGTCGTCTGACACCCTGGTCCGGCTGGCGCGTGGGTCACGGCTTCTGCCAGACTCCGGGCCCTATGCCTCGCGCGCTCTCAACGCCCGCCGTCAAGCGCCTGTATACCCGGGTGACTCTCGCGCTCCTGGGAGTCCTCTTCCTGCTCATCCTCGTCGTGACCCCCCTGCTCGTGTCACGGTTCTACGCGCTCATCCAAGCACATGACGGCGAATGGCACCTGACGCGGATCATCGTGCTGAGCAAGGGCAGGGACAATCCTCTCAGGATTCGTCGATACCTGACGGGTACGAGCGATTACGGTAATGACATGTACATCCGCCAGGATTGGGATTGGGAAGGGGATGGGATCTACGATTGCCGCGAGAGCATTCTCGAGTCCGTTCCGGGCTCGGTCTTGCGTGTCTACTACCCAAGGCAAGGTGAGTGGGTCCTCGCCCCAGCGGAGGTGCGGAATTGCCAGCAGCGCTACCATTGATGAGCCCGCCGTGTTGAGTGTGCTCGCTCCTGGAGCCCGGCCTGGGCCGCTGCCTCAGCCCTGTCCCGGCGTACCTGGCCGCAGCTTCTCCAACTCCGCGAGCACCGTCTTCAGCTCGGGTGTCTCCAGCGCCTTGTGCACCGAGGCGAAGAACTGCGAGAGGTCCCCCGCGCCCTGGTGCTCGTAGATGGTGGCCTGCAGCCCCATCTCCAGCCGGTCCACCTGGCGCACGAGCCGGGCCTCGAAGGAGGTGCCGTTCTCGTACTCCTCCCAGAGCGCGAGGTACTCGGCGCCTCGCGGCAGCTTGGCGAGGATGCGCTCCACGGCCTGCCGCTCGCGCTGGTACTTGTCCTCGCGGCTCACCGGGTCGTGAGGCGTGATGTCTCCAACGTAGGCCTCGCCCAGATCGTGCAGCAGCGCGATGCGCACCACCTTCGACGCATCCGCCTCGGGGAAGTAGCTGTCCGCGAGGAACAGGCACAGCAGCGCCATGCCGAAGGAGTGCTCGGCGACGCTCTCGCACTTCTCCCGCGACAGGCCGACGCGCAGCCACCCTTGCCGGTAGAGCTGCTTGAGGTGGTTGAGCTCGAAGTACGCCTCGATGAGCGGGAGGGTACGCCGGCCCTGAAGGTGTGTGATGGGGGGAGCGGCCTTCGTCTGCATGGTTCTTCACCTCGGAGGGCCGGACGATACCGTCCGGCCCTCGGACGAGGGGAAGATCCAACCGCTCCCCGGCGGTGTGGGCGCCGGGGAGCGTGATACCGGACTAGTTCGTCACCGTGACGGTGTGACCCGTCCCACGGTTGTTGTCCTCCAGCAGCTCCCACACCTGGTTGTGGGGATCCACCACGGCCTCCAGCGTGTACGCCGCCGGAGGGACGTTGGCTTGGGACTCCACGGAGACCGTCTGGCAGTGACCCGGCTCGAGCTCGGGCACGATCGCGTTGCCCACGAGCAGGCTCTCGGGCTCCTGGCCCGCCAGCCGCACCTCCACGTTCGTGGGGTTGCTGAAGTCGAAGCCCTGGTTGCAGACGTTGACGGCGCTCGTGAAGACCCCGCCTCCCTGGACGCTGGTGGGAGCCTGCACCGAGGTGACGACGAGCTCCGGCCTGGCGCCGATGACCACGCGAGGGCCGACGGCGGTGTTGTTGTCCCGGAAGAGCTCGGGCATCCAGACGGTGAGGATGGCTCCCAGGTGGAAGGTGCCCTCGGGCGTCGAGTCGATGGCCGCGTCCACCGTCCGGCACTCGCCGGGCGGCAGGTCGTTCACGGGAACGCTCATGAGGTGCATGTCGTTGCGCGTGATGGAGGCGTCCTGCGAGAGCATCACCCCGATGTCGGGAGCGCCCGCGCCGGAGTCGGAGCCCTGGTTGCAGACGGTGATGTGGACGGTGGCGCCCTCCCACGGCGAGATGAGCGCCGGGGCTTCGACGGAGGTGATGACGAAGTCGGGCGCGTAGCCGATGCCGATGCGCTGGCTGGACGCCGAGTTGTTGGACTCGACGAGCTCGGGGACGAAGTGTTGGGCGTCCACGAGCGCGAGGAGCTTCCAGGTCCCCATGGGCACGGCGGCGGCGACGTTCGCGGCGACGTTCTCACAGGCACCCGGTGCCAGGGGCCCCACGGGGGCGGTGCCCGCGGGCAGCTCCACCGGAGAGCCCAGGCCCTGCGCGGCCAGCTTCAGCTCCACCTGGGTGGAGGGGCTGGGCGCGGTGCCGTGGTTGCACACCTCGAGCGTGGCCGGGAAGGTGGTGTCCGGGTGGCTCGCGGTGGGCGCCTGCACCGAGGTGACGACGAGGTCGGGTCCCTGGCCGAGGCCGAAGACAGAGGCCGTGGAGGCGTTGTTGTCCTCGCGCAGCTCGGGCTGGGCGTTGGGCCCGTCGACGATGGCGCCGAGGAACCAGATGCCCTCGGGCTGCGAGGCGGAGGTCGTCACGGAGAGCGAGGTGCACGCCCCCGGGGCGAGCGGCTCCACCGGCGCCCCACCGAGGAGGAAGTCCGACTGGGTGAGGGTCTCATCCGAGGACAGCACGACGTCGACGTGGGAGTGCTGAGAGGGCGCGGTGCCCTGGTTGCACACGGTGGCGAGGACGTCGAAGTTCATGCCAGGCCGGGCGCTGGTGGGCGTGTCGACGGACACGGTGAGGTCCGCGCCCAGACCCACCACCAGGACACCGAGGTCGGAGAGGTTGTTGTCCTCGTCCAGCTCCGGCTCATATTCGGAGGCATCGGCGAGCGCGGCCAGGTACCAGGTGCCCGAGGGAAGCGGGACCGAGTCCGTCAGTCGGACCGTGGTGCACTGGCTCGCCTCGAGCATGCCGACGGGGATGACGCCCGCGCGGAAGTCCTCGTGCTTGTTCACGTCGGTATCCGGGGACAGGAGCACCTCGACGTTGGAGTAGTAGCTGGGCGTGGTGCCCTGGTTGCACACGGTGGCCGAGGCATCGAGCGGGGCGCCGGGCTGCACGCTGGCGGGGGCCTGCACCGAGGTGACGACGAGGTCGGGCCTGGAGCCGATGGTCACGCGGTGGCCGATGACGGCGTTGTCATCCAGGAACAGCTCCTGCGGGGCGGGACGGACGTGGGCGCCCAGGTAGAAGGTACCTTCGGAGGGCATGCCACCGATGTGCACGCTGGCGGTTCGGCACTGGCCGGGGTCGAGGTCGCCCACGGGGTCGTACCCAATGGGCATGTCATCGCCGGAGGTGGAGTCAGCCTGTGAGAGGAACAGCTCGGCGTCGGCCCCCGCGCTGCTCGTGCCCTGGTTGCAGACGGTGACGAAGGCAACCGTGTCCGGAGAGCCGTAGGGAGACAGCCGAGTGGGGCCGCTGACGGAGGTGATGACGAAGTCAGCGGAGTAGCTGATGCCGATGCGGCTGCTGGAGGCGGAGTTGTTGGACTCGATGAGCTCGGGGACCGAGTGGTCGGAGTCAGCGAGGGCCAGCAGCTTCCAGGCACCGCTCAGGGGCATGGGCATGTCGGGGAGAACGCTCGCGGTGACGTTCTCGCAGGCACCCGGGGCCAGGCCGCCCACGAAGGAGGTGCCAGCGGGGAGCTCCACGGGAGTAGCCACGTCGAGAGGAGCCAGCTTCAGGGCGAGCATGGAGCCGGGGCTGAAGTCGGAGCCCTGGTTGCACACGGTGACGGTGGCCTCGAAGGGGTTGCCGGGCATGGTGCTGGGAGGAGCCTTCACCGAGGTAACGGTGAGGTCGGGACCGAAGCCGGTGACGAGAGCGGAAGCAGCGGAGGTGTTGTTGTCCTCGCGCAGCTCGGGCAGGACGTTGGGCCCGTCGACGATGGCGCCGAGGAAGCCATTCTCGGGCGGGACCGGGACCTGCTGAGAGAGGGTCGCGCAGGCACCCGGGGCGAGTTGATCCACCGGGATGCCACCCAGGAAGACGTCCTGCTGAGAGAGCGTGGCGTCCGTGGAGAAGAGGAAGTCGACGTGCGACGGAGCGCTGAGCGCATTGCCCTGGTTGCAGACGGTGGCGGTGAGGCTGAGGGGCTCGCCGGGCCGCGCGACGGCGGGGGCCTGCAGGGACACGGTCAGGTCCGAGCCGGAGCCGATGGACAGGGCACGAGGAGCGGAGGTGTTGTTGTCCTCATACAGCTCGGGAACCTGGTCGGACTCATCCGCGGAAGCGACGAGGAAGTAGGTACCGGCCGGAACGTAGGCGGTACCCGTCACGGTCGTGGAGGCGCACTGGCCCATGTCGATGTCACCCACGGGGGCCACGTCTATGAGGAGGTCCTGCGTGGGGTCCACCGTGGCGTCCTGGGAGAGATACACCGCGACCTGGGAGTAGTAGCTGAGTTCGAAGCCCTGGTTGCAGACGGTGGCGGTGAGACTGAGAGGATCGCCGGGCCGCACACTGGAGGGGGCCTGCACCGAGGTGACGACGAGGTCGGCCTTGTTGCCGATGGCCACGAGGTTGCCCGTGGCGACGTTGTCATCCAGGAACAGCTCCTGTGGGGCGGGACGGACGCGGGCGCCCAGGTAGAAGGTGCCCTCGGAAGGCGCGTGGATGCGCACGCTGGTGGTGCGGCACTGGCCGGGGTCGAGGTAGCCCGCGGGCTCGTTGCCGGCCATCATGTCATCGCGGGTGATGGAGGCGTCCTGCGAGAAGTACAGCTCGAGGTCGGCCCCCGCGCTCGCAGCCCCCTGGTTGCAGACGGTGACGAAGGCAACCGTGTCCGGAGAGCTGTAGGGAGACAGCCGAGTGGGGCCGCTGACGGAGGTGATGACGAAGTCAGCCGAGTAGCTGATGCCGATGCGGCTGCTGGAAGCGGAGTTGTTGGACTCGATGAGCTCGGGGACCGAGTGGTCGGAGTCAGCGAGGGCCAGCAGCTTCCAGGCACCGCTCAGGGGCATGGGCATGTCGGGGAGAACGCTCGCGGTGACGTTCTCGCAGGCACCCGGGGCCAGGCCGCCCACGAAGGAGGTGCCAGCGGGGAGCTCCACGGGAGTAGCCACGTCGAGAGGAGCCAGCTTCAGGGCGAGCATGGAGCCGGGGCTGAAGTCGGAGCCCTGGTTGCACACGGTGACGGTGGCCTCGAAGGGGTTGCCGGGCATGGTGCTGGGAGGAGCCTTCACCGAGGTAACGGTGAGGTCGGGACCGAAGCCGGTGACGAGAGCGGAAGCAGCGGAGGTGTTGTTGTCCTCGCGCAGCTCGGGCAGGACGTTGGGCCCGTCGACGATGGCGCCGAGGAAGCCATTCTCGGGCGGGACCGGGACCTGCTGAGAGAGGGTCGCGCAGGCACCCGGGGCGAGTTGATCCACCGGGATGCCACCCAGGAAGACGTCCTGCTGAGAGAGCGTGGCGTCCGTGGAGAAGAGGAAGTCGACGTGCGACGGAGCGCTGAGCGCATTGCCCTGGTTGCAGACGGTGGCGGTGAGGCTGAGGGGCTCGCCGGGCCGCGCGACGGCGGGGGCCTGCAGGGACACGGTCAGGTCCGAGCCGGAGCCGATGGACAGGGCACGAGGAGCGGAGGTGTTGTTGTCCTCATACAGCTCGGGAACCTGGTCGGACTCATCCGCGGAAGCGACGAGGAAGTAGGTACCGGCCGGAACGTAGGCGGTACCCGTCACGGTCGTGGAGGCGCACTGGCCCATGTCGATGTCACCCACGGGGGCCACGTCTATGAGGAGGTCCTGCGTGGGGTCCACCGTGGCGTCCTGGGAGAGATACACCGCGACCTGGGAGAAGTAGCTGGGAGCGAAGCCCTGGTTGCAGACGGTGGCGGTGGCGCTGATCTGCTCGCCTGGCTGAACGCTGGTAGGGGCTTGTACCGAGGTGACGACGAGGTCGGCCTTGTTACCGATGGCCACGAGGTTGCCCGTGGCGACGTTGTCATCCAGGAACAGCTCCTGTGGGGCGGGACGGACGCGGGCGCCCAGGTAAAAGGTGCCCTCGGAAGGCGCGTGGATGCGCACGCTGGCGGTGCGGCACTGGCCGGGGTCGAGGTAGCCCGCGGGCTCGTTGCCGGCCATCATGTCATCGCGGGTGATGGAGACGTCCTGCGAGAAGTACAGCTCGAGGTCGGCTCCCGCGCTGCTCGTGCCCTGGTTGCAGACGGTGACGAAGGCAACCGTGTCCGGAGAGCCGTAGGGGGACAGGCGGGTGGGACCGCTGACGGAGGTGATGACGAAGTCAGCGGAGTAGCTGATGCCGATGCGGTTGCTGGAGGCGGAGTTGTTGGACTCGATGAGCTCGGAGACGAGGTGGTCGGAGTCAGCGAGGGCCAACAGCTTCCAGGCACCGCTCAGGGGCATGGGCATGTCGGGCAGGACGCTCGTGGTGACGTTCTCGCAGGTACCCGGAGCCAGGCCGTCCACAAAGGAGGTGCCAGCGGGGAGCTCCACGGGAGTGGCCACGTCGAGAGGAGCCAGCTTCAGGGCGAGCATGGAGCCGGGGCTGAAGTCGGAGCCCTGGTTGCACACGGTGACGGTGGCCTCGAAGGGGTTGCCGGGCATGGTGCTGGGAGGAGCCTTCACCGAGGTAACGGTGAGGTCGGGACCGAAGCCAGTGACGAGAGCGGAAGCAGCGGAGGTGTTGTTGTCCTCGCGCAGCTCGGGCAGGACGTTGGGCCCGTCGACGATGGCGCCGAGGAAGCCGTTCTCGGGCGGGACCGGGACCTGCTGAGAGAGGGTCGCGCAGGCACCCGGGGCGAGTAGATCCACCGGGATGCCGCCCAGGAAGACGTCCTGCTGAGAGAGCGTGGCGTCCGTGGAGAAGAGGAAGTCGACGTGCGACGGAGCGCTGAGCGCATTGCCCTGGTTGCAGACGGTGGCGGTGAGGTTGAGAGGCTCACCGGGCCGAGCAACGGCGGGCGCTTGCAGGGACACGGTCAGGTCCGAGCCGGAGCCGAGGGACAGGGCACGAGGAGCGGAGGTGTTGTTGTCCTCGTACAGCTCGGGAACCTGGTTGGAGTCATCCGCGGAAGCGATGAGGAAGTGGGTACCGGCCGGAAAGGCAGTACCCGTCACGGTCGCGGAGGCGCACTGGCCCATGTCGATGTGACCCACGGGCGCGAAGCCAATGGGCATGTCCTGCGTGGGGTCCACCGTGGAGTCCTGGGAGAGATACACCGCGACCTGGGAGAAGTAGCTGGGAGCGAAGCCCTGGTTGCAGACGGTGGCGGTGGCACTGACGAGCTCGCCGGGCCTGACGCTGGTGGGAGCCTGCACCGAGGTGACGACGAGGTCGGCCTTGTTGCCAATGGCCACGAGGTTGCCGATGGCGACGTTGTCATCCAGGAACAGCTCCTGGGGCAAGGGAGGGATGCGAGCGCCCAGGTAGAAGGTGCCCTCGGAAGGCGCGTGGATGCGCACGCTGGTGGTGCGGCACTGGCCGGGGTCGAGGTAGCCCACGGGCTCGTTGCCGGCCATCATGTCATCGAGGGTGATGAAGGCATCCTGCGAGAAGTACAGCTCGGCTTGAGCACCCTGGCTGCTGGTGCCCTGGTTGCAGACGGTGACGAAGGCAACCGTGTCCGGAGAGCTGTAGGGGGACAGGCGGGTGGGACCGCTGACGGAGGTGATGACGAAGTCAGCGGAGTAGCTGATGCCGATGCGGTTGCTGGAGGCGGAGTTGTTGGACTCGATGAGCTCGGGGACCGAGTGGTCGGAGTCAGCGAGGGCCAGCAGCTTCCAGGCACCGCTCAGGGGCATGGGCATGTCGGGGAGAACGCTCGCGGTGACGTTCTCGCAGGCACCCGGGGCCAGGCCGCCCACGAAGGCGGTACCAGCGGGGAGGTCCACGGGAGTGGCCACGTCGAGAGGAGCCAGCTTCAGGGCCAGCATGGCGCCGGGGCTGAGGTCGGAGCCCTGGTTGCACACGGTGATGGTGGCCTCGAAGGGGTTGCCCGGCAGGGCGCTGGCGGGAGCGCGCACGGAGGTGACGATGAGGTCGACTCCCTGGCCGATGACGAAGGGGGAGGGGCTGGAGAGGTTGTTGTCCTCGCGCAGCTCGGGCACGCCGTGGGAGCCATCCACGCGGGCGCCGAGGAAGTAGCTGGACGGCGGGGCGTACGAGGGAATCTCCTGGGAGAGCTCCGTGCACTCCCCCGCGGCGAGCTGCGGCACCTGAGCGCCGCCGAGCAACAGGTCGTCGTCGGAGAAGGTGGGATCCGAGGAGAGGAGGATGTCGAGGGTCGTCGGCTCGCCGAGAGAGGTGCCCTGGTTGCAGACGGTGGCGGTGTAGCGGAAGGACCCTCCGGGCGGCGCGAGGGCGGGAGCCTTCAGGGACACGGTCAGGTCCGAGTCGGAGCCGAAGGTGATGGCGCGAGGGGCGGAGGCGTTGTTGGCCTCGTCCAGCTCCAGGACGAACTGGGAGGCATCGGCGAAGGTGCCCAGGTACCAGGTGCCGGAGGGCGGCGTGGCGGGACCCGTCACGGAAACGGTGGCGCACATGCCGGAGTCGAGGTCGCCCACGGGGGCGAAGCCGAGCATGGGGTCGTCCGGGGTGACGGTGGCGTCGTCGGACAGGCGCACCGCGAGCTCGGAGAAGTAGCTGGGCTGGAAGCCCTGGTTGCAGACGGTGGCGCTGATGCCGAGGGGCTCACCGGGCCGCGCGCTGGCGGGCGCTTGCACCGAGGTGATGACGAGATCCGGCCCATAGCCTATGGCCATGCGGTGGCCGACGAGGACGTTGTTGTCCTCGAGGATCTCCGGCAGGGAGTCGAAGGGGTCGACGATGCCACCCAGGTAGAAGATGCCCTCGGGGGGAGTGTGGGTGGGGACGCTCTGCGTCCTGCACTCGCCCGCGGCGAGTGCGTCCACCCAGACGTTGGCGAAGAAGAGATCATCGTTCCGGCTGATGGTCGTATCCGTGGACAGGAAGAGGTCCACGTTCGTGTTGGAACTGGGCAGGCCCTGGTTGCAGACGGTGAAGAAGACGGGGGCGTCGGGCGTGTAGGGAGAGCGCCGGGAGGGCCCCGTGACGGCGGTGAGGACGAGGTCCGGCTTCGCGTCGACGGTGAGGGTGTTCCCCACGAGCGAGTTGTTGTCCTCGTTGAGCTCGGACACGTAGTCGAAGGAGTCGGTGATGGCACCGAGGTGGTAGCTCCCCGCCTGGCTCACGCCCATGTCCACGTTCATGTCGAGCGTGGAGCACTGTCCGGGCTTGAGGTTCACCGGACGGGACGCGAGCAGCATGTCGGAGGGCTGGATGAGCGCGTCCTCGGACAGGAACACGTCGGTGTTGATGTCGGCGGTCTCGGTGCCCTCGTTGCACACGGTGACATCCACGGAAAAGGGCAGGCCGGGTACGGCGCTGCTCGGCCCGTGGACCGCGGACACCCGCAGATCCGGCGCGTTGTCACTCAATGCGCTCCGCAGCTTCCCCAGGAGCCCGGTTTCGCTACCAGGGGCTTGTCCGCCGCAGCCAGTCGCCGCCAGCAGGACCGTCATCCACATGCCGTGACGGCACCAGGATGGACCTCGTGTGGTTGTCATGTGTGCTCCAAGAGGAGGTGAGGATTCGGGCTATAGCACCCGGCTCCCACGTGAGGCGGGAAGGCGCGATGGCGCGGGAACGTGGGATGAATACGGCGCTCCGACGTCGGAACGCCAGAGACCCTGACATGTTGGCAATGACTGCTCATGACGCTCTCCTGGTGCGTGACGCAATGGGTCGAGGCTTCGGCCCTACCCATTCTTCGAGCGCCCCCACGGTCCGGCGGCTTTTCCTCGGGTCCTCAATTGAAGACCTGGAGCACGGGAGGGAGACGCATGAATCTCATGCGGATGTGGCTTCTCGCGATTCGCGCTCTGACCAGGGCCGACAATGACAAACGTGCCCACGCGCGGGGTGTGCCGCGTACTACGACCCCTCCTGTATCGAATAATGGACGCGGCCACTGACGAGGAGGCAGGCGCTATATTCACGGGCAGTTTCACCCGCCCCAGGTCGACGAGCGGACCTTCAGGTCCTCCGCCGGGCCTTCATGGACTCGAGGTGGCGCAGCAGGAAGTCGTAGAGCACCAATTCCTGTCTCCGGGCCGAGGAGCGCAGCAGCCGGTTCGCGTGCATGTGCAGGAAGCTCCAGGCCAGCTCCTCCAGCGGCACTCCCAACCGGCCCTCCATGGCGCATCCGCGCAGCTCCGCCGTGATGGGCTCGAGCACCCGTGAGCGCTTCTCCAGTGCCGCCAGCCCCGCCGACAAGGGCCCGTCCTCCGTCCCGCTTCCGCGCAGCACCGCCTCGACGCGTGCCCGCTCCTGCCGGTACCTCGCTCCGAGCTGGTGCGTGAAGTCCGCCTCCACCCGCATCTCGCGTCCCAGGGCCTCGCGCGCCCGCGACAGCACCCCGTGCCTCGTCTCCGCCTCCAGCCCCAGGTCCTCCAGCAGCAGCGTCACGCCCTTCAGCGCCAGCAGCCAGCGCGTCTCGGCTCCCTCATCCCCGCTCAGCCCCTCCAGGATGGACAGCACCGCCTCGCTGTCCGCGTGGAAGAGCCGCTCGGCCAGCCGTACACCTTCACCCCCGCCGTAGCGCTCCACCTCCCGCTCGTACGTGTCGAGCTGCACCCGCCACAGCAGCCCCTCCTCCAGCAGCGGCTCCATCCGCGCTTCCAACGCTGGCAGCACCTCTCCCGTCAGCCGCCTCGCGTCTCCATGCAGGCGCACCCGCAGGTGTGGCTCCGGGTCGTCGTAGCGGATGAAGAACCACCCGTCCGCCATTCCCGCGCCCATCGCCTCCCGCACGAGCGGCCCCACCGCCTCGCGCAGCACCCGATCCGCCGAGGCGCTCCCTCCGTACAGCTTCGCGTACAGCCACTCGGAGCCTGGCGTGAAGCGTCTCCGTATCCGCGCCGGCTCCGCCGGGCGGGAGTCCTGGGGGGCTCGCGCTCGCGGTGTCTCCGGGCGGGCCCGCGTGAAGGGCAGCACCAGCTCGTGCACGTACCGGCCCTCGGGACCTCGCACGCACAGCTCGTGCCCGCCGGGGAAGGGCTCCACCAGCGTCACCGTCTCGTGCCCCTTCGCGAGTTGCAGGAAGGTGTCCACCCAGAGCTCTCCCTCCAGGTCCAGCGGGAGCACGTTGTCTCCCTCCGACAGCCCCACGTGCCGCGGAATCCCCCGCCGCTCGCGCCACCGCCGTACCTCGCGGTGCCGGGCCACCCCGCTCAGCCCCTCCAGCCGTTCCACCTCCGCCGGCTCCACCCGCCAGCGCGCCAGCGACAGCACCAGCCGGCCCGCCGTCACCCGGGGCAGGAAGGCCGCCTCCTCCAGGGGTCCCCACTCCCACCCCAGGCTCCCCGCCACGCCTTGTCCCTGCAGTGAGCACAGGAAGCGGTACAGCCCCAGGCTCCTTCCTCCATAGTGGTGCGCCGTCGTCAGTCTCGGCAGCACTTCGCAGCCCAGCCGCTCCGAGCGCAGCACCACCCGATTCCCCACCACCGACACCCGCAGGTCCGTCATCGGCACCTGGCGCTCCCGCGGTGCCCCCGAGCGCCCCAGGTACGCGATCTCGTGGTCGCGCAGCACCGGGCGCAGCAGCACGTTGCCCACCCGCCCCTCCGGCAGGTGCACCACCTCGGCGAAGCACACGCCCGGGCGCAGCGCCTCCTCCTCCCGCAGGTGCTTGCGTATCGCTTCCTCCAACTTCGCGTCCGCGTGGCAGAAGCGCCCCAGCAGCCGTGCACCCGGAGGGCCTCCCACGCTCGCGAGGTGCAGGCGGAAGTGGCCCTCGGCGAGTGCCTCCTCCGAGGGGGCCGCCACCGCGGCCAGCACCTCGAAGGCGTCCGGCAGCGGCAGCGGTGACTCCACCGCGAGCGCCCGCTCGTCCTCCTCCGTCAGCGCCAGCTCGCGCCTTCCCGCCCGGAGCGTCTCCTCCCAGCGCCGCAGCAGGTGCGCGTGCCGCTCGCTCCAGTGTTTCTCCTGTGCCCGTCCGGGGAAGGCGAGCCCGCGCAACAGCGGCTCCGCTTCATCCGAGATGCCGCCGAAACCGAGGCCCGACTCCTCGTCCAGCGCCTCCACCAGCGGCACCTCCTGGCCCTCGTAGCGCGCCAGGAAGGCGTCGCGGAAGCGTCGCAGGGCCTCTCCACCGCCTCGGGCGGGCACCAGCCGCCGCAGCAGCTCCACCCCGCGCACCACCTCCTTCACCACCGCCTCGCCCAGCACCGCCTCCGATGCCGGCCTCACCAGGTCCACCTGGAAGAGGCGCGGCAGCGCGGGCCGGGCCGGCAGCGCCTCCAGCCGCTCCGCCACCTCGCGGTAGCGCCTCGGGTGCACGCCCAGGCCCTGTCCATCCAGGGACTCCAGCGTCGCGCGCGCCTGCTCCAGCCGCTCCACCAGGGGCTCACCTCCGGGAAGCTGGCGCAGCTGGGTCAGCACCTCGTGGATGGGCTCCGGCCCGGTGACGGTTGGCGACAGCTCCGGCACCAGGAGCTGCGCGTCCGCCAGTGCTTCCACGTAGGCCTCGGCCTCCTCTCGTGGCACCTCGGCGTCCGCCTCGCACAGCGCGGCCGTCAGCTCCTCCAGGCTCGCTCCCCGCGCGGCGCGAGCCAGCGTGGCCTCCAGGTAGAGCGTCGGCTCCACCGCCACCAGGTGGTAGTCGCGCGCCTGGCCCTCCCGCCGCGCCTCCGCGTACCGCAGCCTTCCCGCCACCCGGTACAGGCTGGAGTTGGGCCGGAAGCGCAGCCCCCTCCGCCACTCCGGCCGCGAGGCCAGCGTCTCGGTGAGGGAGAAGAGGTAGTCCATGTCCAGCCGGGTGTGCCGCCGCGCTTCCTCCAGCGGGCCCAGCACCAGGCGTGTCCGGGCACCCAGCTCGCCCATCGTGCAGCCCGCGAAGAGTCCGAAGGGCGTGGCCCTCCCCGCCATGCGCGACAGGTAGCGCACCAGGGTCCGCTCCACCTTCTGTCCGCGCTCGCTCTCGGGCGCCTCCCACCATGTCCCGAGGCTCTCCTCCAGCGAGGGCGAGGCCAGGAAGAGGGCCTCGCGCACCTCGGGCCGCGTCACCACCTCGCGCAGCCGCTCGCGCGTGCGCCGCCGGTCCGTCGCGAGTGCCGCCTCCAGGGTCGCGTCATCCCCACCGGGCGCTCCGGAATCCCCGGCGCCCGTGCTCCACTCCCTCAGCACGTCATGGGGCAGCAGCGGCGTGCGCAGCACGAAGAATCCCGCGGGCCGCACGCCTGGTCGTTCTCCCATGTCCTCCATGCTACGCCGGAGGGCCGGGCAGCGAGGCGAGCAGCACCTTGTCCCACCCGGGCTCCTCTCCGCCCACCGCCGCCAGCAGGGCGAGCCCCGTCCCCGTCACGCCCGTCAGCAGCCCCGGGCCGTCCTCGTTCACGGGCCGTCGCAGCTCCAACGCACGTTCGAACCACGCCCGCGCGGCTCCGGCCAGGGCCTCGTCACCCGTGGTGTGGGCCACCCGGTGGAGCAGGTGCCCCAGTCCCGCGGCGCCGTGGCACAGGCCCGCGTCCGCCACCCGCGTCCGCTCCGGCACGCGCGCCGCCGCCCGCCTCGCGATGGTCAGCGCGCGCGCCTCCCACTCCGGCACGTCCAGGGCCCTCGCCACCGAGAGCAGCACCGCGGCCACTCCCGGATCGCCATAGCACCACGCCGTGCGCGCCACCGGCCCCCGTCCACCGCCCGGCTCCATCCAGGAAGGGAAGCCGCCCGCGTCGCCGGGCTCCTCCTGCGCGAGCAGCCAGCGCACCGCGCCCTCCAGCAGGGGACGGGCGCTCGCCACCGCCACGCCGTGCGCGCAGGCCGCTCCCAGCACCCCCACCACGCCGGGCACGCCATGCGCCACGCCCAGGTTGAACCAGCCCTCCGGGTGGTGGGCGCGCAGTCCCGGCCGCATCCACTCGGGCGACGTCCACCACGTCAGCCCCGGCCCGAGGGGCCGCGCCAGCTCGCCCAGCCGCTCCACCACGCGCTCCAGCAGCGGGGCTCCCGAGGGCCGCGCCAGCCGCTCCAGCGCGTATACGCCCAGCCCCACCAGTCCCTCCACCAGGTCGTACGCGCCGCTCCAGGGCGACTGGCCGAGCAGCTCCAGCAGCGCCGCATCGAGGTCGACGCTCACGTCCTCGCCTCGTGGCCCCAGGTGCTCGAGGGCCCAGGCCACTCCGGTGAAGCCCTCGTAGAGCGAGGGCTCCATGGGCGTCTCCGCGACGGCGGTGGTGGCCGCGTCGAGCAGCGCCGCCGCGTGGGCCGCGTGGCCCTGTCCCGGGCGCCGCGTGTCGAGGAGGGAGAAGAAGAGGGCCTGTCCCGCGTGGCCGTTGGCCAGGGACGCATCCCGCGGGTGCCCGGAGGGCAGCGCGCGCAGTTGCCCGGCGATGGAGTCGATGGCGGCCCAGGCCCGCGCGGCCGTGTCACCCACCAGCAGGGGGCGCCAGCGTGTCGTCGGGGGACTCATCCGGGCCAGGCCCTTCGTGGGGAGGTCGGGGGCGCCACTCGGGGAGGGTTCCACCCCGGCCTCTCACGGGAACGACCGGTGCCGCCTCAGTCGCAGGCGCGCGTGCAGGTGCGGGTGTACAGGTCGGAGTTCATCACCCGCTCGTCCTTCTTGGCCTTCGCCTCGGAGCCCTGGAGGTTGCGCAGGGTCTCCTTGTTCAGCACGAGCTTCTTCTGGGTCTGCGTCTGTAGCGGGTTCATGGCGGACCTCCAGGGAAGTACTTGGAAAGTGAGACTACAGTAAAGGCCAGTACAGTCAAAGAATTCGTGTTAAGTCCGTGTAGCTTGTATTGGCCGGAGGCGGTGTGCGTCCGAAGTGGCCGGTGTGTGTCTGGCTGGGTCGCACAACCCGTCATACCTCTTTTCACCCACGAGCAGGTTCTTCGCGTTGCCCTGCCCATTGGCTGAATCTATATTCAGCCAATGAGGTTTGCCTCATGCCGTGAGTCTGGCCTCAGAAGGGGGCTCACCCGAGGTTCGTAGAAGGAGCACGCAGTGCAAGCCAGCGACTTCAATCCGTTCTCGCCCACGGTCCGGGCCAATCCCTATCCCTATTACGAGGTGCTCCGGGAGACGGCGCCCGTCTATTGGAACGAGCAGCTCCGGGTCCACCTCGTCAGCCGCTTCGAGGACGTCCTCTTCGTCACGAAGAGCCCGGCCCTCTTCTCGTCCAAGCGGTCGCTGGTGCGCGAGGAGCAGTACGCCGCGGCCGAGACGGTGGCTCCGGTCCTCGTGGGCACGCTGCGCAGGGGGAGCATGCTCACCGCGGATCCGCCGATCCACACGCGGCTGCGCAATCTGGTCAGCCGGGCCTTCACGCCCCGCCGCGTCGCGGACATGGAGCCGTTCATCCGGCGGCTGTCCCGGGAGCTGATCTCCCAGCTGCCGGAGTCGGGCGAGTTCGACCTGATGAAGGAGCTGGCCGAGCCGCTGCCCATCATCGTCATCGCGGAGATGCTCGGGGTGGAGCCGGCGCGGAGGCTCGACTTCAAGCGCTGGTCCGACGACACCGTCGCCTCCACCACGGTGCTGCTCAACGGGGGAGACCCGGCCCTCGTGGAGCCGGGAATCCGGGAGATGCGGGACTACCTGGAGGGGGTGATCGCCGCGCGCCGGAAGGAGCCGCGGGACGACCTCATCAGCGCGCTGCTGGAGAACGGTGAGAAGGAGGGCGTGCTCACGGCGGAGACCGTGGTCGACTTCTGCCGGCTGCTGCTGGTGGCGGGCAACGAGACCACCACCAACCTGCTGGGCAACGGCATGCGCGCGCTGCTGTCGAACCCCGAGCAACTGGAGCGGCTCACCGCGGAGCCGGCGCTGATTCCGAACGCGGTGGAGGAGATGCTGCGGTACGACTCGCCCGTGCAGGCGGTCTCCCGGTACGTCCTCCAGGACGTGGAGATCGCCGGCACCCGCATCCCCGCGGGCTCGAACGTCATGACGCTGCTGGGGTCCGCCAACCGCGACCCGCGGAAGTACACGGACCCGGAGCGCTTCGACGTGACGCGCAATGCCCAGGGCATGGTCTCCTTCGGCCACGGCATCCACTTCTGCCTGGGAGCGCCGCTGGCTCGGCTGGAGGCGAAGGTGGCGCTGGAGGAGCTGCTCGAGCCGGGGCGCCGGTTCTCCTTCGCACCCGGCCAGCGCGAGCGGGTGGAGATCACCAACCACTTCTCCATCCGAGGCCCCAAGGCGCTGCGGCTGCGGGCGGAGGCCACCGGGCCGGTGCGCGCCACGGCGTAGTGTCATCCATTAGAGCGGCGCATCGCGTGTCGCGTCCGTTCAAGCTCTCGGACGAGGGGTCCCATATCCTTCGTTCTGGAGTCACGGAACGAGGTGGAGACATATGTCGGGCAAGGCACCCATAGGTGGAGCGCTCGCCATTGAAGTCGCCCTGAAGGCGGAGGCGGCCAACAGTCTGAAGGCGCTGGGGCACCGGTTGGATCGCCAGCTCACGGAGCTGAAACAACTGGGGGAGCAGGTGCGCGCGATGGCGCCGAGCCCGGCGAGGGACAAGCGGCTGGCCGAGTACGAGGAGAAGCGGCGCGACGCCGAGTACCGGAAGTGGACGCTGATCGTGCAGCGGGAGGCGATGGGGCTCTTCAACCACGAGGACGTGGAGGAGATCTACCGGGTCCCGCCGAAGCTGCGCTGAGCCCCCACCCCTCTCCCTCTGGGAGAGGGACGGGGTGAGGGTATCCGTTCCCCGGGCATGGGCTCCGTGGAGCACGACGGAGGCGCTCAGGCGGAGCGTCTGCCGGCGAGCGGGCCCACGTGTTCGCGGGCGTGCCGGGCCTCGGTGGTGCGCCCGGCGCGCTCGAGACACTCCGCGGCCCACGTCACCGCCTCGGAGAGGTGCTTGAAGGTGACATAGGGGGTGGGCATGGGCTTGAGGTGCTGGATGATGCTCAGAAGCAGCTTCATCACGGCGGAGTCGGTGACGAAGGCCACGCCCAGCGACTGGTCTCTCAGCCGCGCCTCGTTCCGCTTGAGCCAATCCACCTGCATGTGGCGCTGCTCGGGAGGGCCGGGGTTCGGCGCTCCGCTCAGGTCGAGCACGGTGACATGCGGTCCCCGGTCGAGGTAGCTCGACCTTCGCGCGAGTGACTCCGCGAACTGCTCGTTCGTCGGAGTGCCCGCGTACTGGACGATGAGCAGGGGCCATCGCGAGTCATCGAAGTGGATGTAGGTGCCATGCGACATGAACGGAGACTCCTCGGGCGGATGTGGAGCAAGCCCGAGGCCATGTCGCGATCATCCACGTGTCGAGGAGCCCCCCGTGCGCGTCCCGGGTCATCGGGCCCCATGAGGTGCCGTCTCACCCGGGGCGATGCTCGGATGCCCACCTACCCGTCGGACAAGTGCCTTCCTTGTCGCTGACTAGGGCTTCGCGTCCGGCGCCATCACCTCGCGCAGGAGCGAGGTGTCCACCAGGCCCGACAGGTCCGAGCTCGGGATGAAGCCGAGCTGCTGTGCGTGTCTGGCTGCCTGCTCGAGCTGAGCGGGCATCGCCTCCAGCGCGGGATCCAGGCGGCTGAAGGAGTCCTTCAGGATGGGTTCGGAGATGGGATGCCCGGTCACCTTGCCGAAGGCCTCGTTGACGCGCGAGACGAAGGCGTCGGGCTGTTGCTGCCACTGCTGGGTGAGGGCCACGTGGGCGCGCAGCAGTTGCTTGAGCTGCTCGCGCCGCTCCTCCAGCGCCTTGCGCGTGGTGACGAGCACGGTGGTGTGGAAGCGCTTGTCGGGCCACAGGTCGCGCTCGTCCACGAGGATGTGACCACCGCCCTCGGCGACCATGCGCGCGCCCCAGGGCTCGGGCACCCAGGCGCCTTCGATTTTACCGTTGAGGAAGAGGCCGAGGATGTCCGGGTTGGACAGCGGGGTGACGGTGACGTCCTGCCCCACCTTCAGCCCCTGCTGGCCCAGCCAGTGCCGCAGCGCGATGTCCTGGGTGTTGCCCAGCTGCGGGCTGGCCAGCGTCTTGCCCTTGAGCTCCGCGGGGGAGCGCGCCGTCTTCGTCACCAGCACCGCGCCGCCGTCCACCGCCACCGCGATGATGCGCAGCTCGCGCCCCGCCTTGAGGAAGGTGTTGATGGCCGGCCCCGTGCCCACGTACGAGGCCTCGAGCGAACCGGAGGTGAGCGCCTCCATGGCCGCCGGTCCGGCGTTGAACATCTTCAGCTCGATGTTGGGCACGGCCTGCTTGAACGCGCCCGAGCCGTTGCCCACCAGTGCCTGGGCATGGGTGATGTTGGGGAAGAAGCCCACCCGGAGCGGCTGTGCGGCGGCCTGCTTCGCCGCTTCTTCTTTCGACGGCTCCTTCTTGCAGCCAGCGACGGACAGACAGAGGACGGTGAGACTCGCGACGAGGAATCCGATACGCATATAGGGCGAGGGTGGTGCGGGTCGGGGCTCGCCGCACATGGACCTGGGTACGAGGACTCTGTCAGGTAGCGGCCAGTCCCCAGCGGCGGCGCACGCGCGTCTCCACCGACTGGAAGAGGACGCGGTCGATGAGGGTGCCCACGAGGATGATGCACACCATCACCGCCATCACCTGGGGAATCTCCATCAGCTCGCGGCCCATGGTGAGCAGCTGGCCGAGGCCTCCGGACACGTACAGCAGCTCGCCGGCCATGAGGGCCCTCCAGGCGAAGCTCCACCCCAGCTTGAGCCCGGTGACGATGCCCGGCAGCGCCGCGGGCAGCAGCACACCTCCATAGAAGCGCGCCCCGCGGATGCCGTACGTGGAGGACACGCGCAAGAGCAGCGGGTCCACGTTCATCACGCCATCCTCCACGGCGATGGCGATGGCGAGCACCGAGCCCATCACCACCACGAAGATGATGGACGTCTCGGTGAGGCCGAACCACAGCAGGGCCAGGGGCAGCCAGCAGATGGAGGGCAGCGCCTGCAGGCCCACCACCAGCGGCCGCAGCGCGCGCCTCAAGGTGCGCACGCGTCCCATGAGGATGCCGAGCGGCACGCCGATGAGCACGGAGATGGCGTAGCCCTGCGCGAGCCGTCCCATGGAGCGCGAGATGCCGTCCCACAGCCGGCCATCGAGCGCCATGGCGACGAGGCTCTCAGTGACTGCCTTCGGGCCCGGGAAGAGGTGGTGTGGCCACGGGCCGAACCGGGCCAGCAGCGCCCAGACTCCCAGGAGTCCGGCGAGGAACAGCAGCTTCTGGCTCAGGTGCCACGCCTTCACGGCCTTCATGGTGCGTCCCTCGTTCCGTCCGGGCTCCTGGCCCGGCCTCGCCCATGGATTCGCTCTCGTGGAGCATCACGCGGATCTGCCGCGCCATTCCCACCAGCTCCACGTCATCGGGGCCTCGCGGCATGGGCAGCCGCACCTCGAGGTCCCTCACGATGCGGCCGGGCCGGGGCGCCATCACCACCACCCGGTTGGCCAGCATCAGCGCCTCGGTGACGTCATGGGTGACGAAGACGATCGTCTTGTGCGTCTCCATCCACACGCGCTGCAGCAGCTCGTGCATGTGCAGGCGCGTCTGCGCGTCGAGCGAGCCGAAGGGCTCGTCCATGAGGAGCACGGGCGAGTCCACCGCCAGCGCGCGGGCGAGCGCGGTGCGCATCTTCATGCCGCCCGACAGCTCATGGGGCAGCGTGTCTTCGAAGCCGGTGAGCTGGACGTAGTGGATGTAGCGGTTGGCGCGCTCGGTCCGCTCCTTCTTGGAGAGGCCGCGGGCGGCGAGCACGAACTCGATGTTCTGCCGCACGGTGAGCCAGGGGAAGAGGGCCGCATCCTGGAACATGAGGAGCCGTTCCGGCCCCGGGCCGATGATGGGCCTGCCATCGATGCGCACCTGTCCGCCAGTGGGGGCGATGTGGCCCGCCAGGGCGTACAGCAGGGTGGACTTGCCGCAGCCCGAGGGCCCCAGGAGACAGACGAACTCACCGGAGCGGATGTTGAGGTTGACGTCCCGGAGCGCCACCACCTTGTTGGCGTAGCGGTGTTCCACGCGCTTGATGGCGATCTTCGCCGAGTCCTCGGCCACGCGGGCGGGAACGAGGGTCTCCTTGACCGTCTCCTTCACCTCCTGCACGCGACGGAAGAGGGCACGCCAGACACGGGCGAAGCGTCCCGGGCGGGGCTTGGACGAGGCGCGCGGGGAGGAGGTCGGGGTGGGCGGGTCGGCGAGGCGCATCACACGGTCGTAATGGAGTTGGCGCAGCTCGCAACTGGAACGGCGCGGGTCATAGATGAGGCAGGAGTCGATGGGGCGCGAGTAGATGTGCAGGGAGATGGCGAAGCCGCTGCGAGCGCCCGTGCGCACCGAGTGCAGCTCCTGCTGGGGGCTGCGGTGGTCCATGGCGCCGGGCAGCAGCGTGCGGCGTGGGCCCATGCGCTCGACGAGCGCGTAGCCGGGCTCCTGGCCGCCCGCCACCAGGCGGTAGTCGGCGACCTCCAGCTCGCCGGCCACGGTCATCAGGAAACACTCCTGGCCGTCGTGCCCGTGGATGGGGGCCCGCGCATCGCGGCCCCAGCCCAGCACCAGGACCTCGAGGTCCTCATCCCGGTAGACGAGCGTGCGCGTGTACCTCCCATCCCTCAGGAGCGCGAAGGACTCGACGGCGCGCCGGTGCAGGCTGCCATCCCGGAGCAGCTGCTCGATGGCCTCGGGACCTCCGCGGCGGGAGGCTTCCCTGAGTCGGAGAATGAACTGTCTCAAAGAGAGGGAGCGGGGAGGGACGGACGCGTCGGACTCGGCTGAGAGAGCAGCGTCCATCGCCTGCAAGCTGGTCGGTGGGCTGCGTTCCATCGTCGCTCTCCTTCCGTCCGTGAAGTGAAGCTGAAGCGTGGGACGGGTGAGGCTCGATGAAGGTGGGGATGAGACCCTCAACAGCCAAGGTGCGACAGGCGGCCAGAAGAGGGCCCGTCCCCTACCTGGGGGAGGGGCGAATGCTCGCCCGGTCGCTGAAACCCTTCTCTGTGTGATGTCGAGTCAACACATGAGAGCCCGAGGGGGTGCTCCCTCTCCCTCTGGGAGAGGGCTGGGGTGAGGGTCGTCACGTCACCACTGGAGGGGCATCCGCTCGAAACCATGGAAGAGCAGATTGCCGCTCTTGCGCCGGGGGGGCTGCTCCGGGTCCAGACGCAACCCGGGCATGTGCTGGATAAGCAGCTCGATGGCGATCTCCAGCTCCATGCGGGCCAGGCTGGCGCCCAGGCATTGGTGGGGCCCGAAGCTGAAGGTCATGATTCTCTGCTGGGAGAAGTCGCGGGTGATGTCGAAGCGGTCCGGGTCGGGGAAGTGCTCCGGGTCCCGATTGGCGGCGCCCGCGAAGAAGCACACGAGATCTCCTTCGCGAATGGTCCGGCCGCGCAGCTGGAAGGTCTCGGAGGCCACTCGGAAGACGGTGGTCACCGCCGGGCTGAAGCGCAGCATCTCCTCCACGGCCGACGTCATCAGACGGGGATTCTCGCGCAACAGCCGCAGTTGCTCGGGGTGTGTCAGCAGATCGTAGATGCTATTGCTGATCTGATCGGTGGTGGTCAGGTGCCCGGCCACGAGCACGGTGGTGGCGTTGGCCAGCATCTCCTCCGGGGTGATCTTTCCCTCATCCCCGGCGAGGATCATGTGGCTGAGGGCATCCTTGCCGGGACAGCGGCGGCGCTGCTCGGAGGCCGTGAGGAGGAAATTGCCGAGCTCCGCTGTCGCCACATTGGCCCGTTCCGCCACCTCCCGCATGTCCTTGCCGGGCGCGGGGGAGGAGAACTCGCCCAGGGCCACGGACCATTCACGGAAGCGCTGATGGTCGGCGGGAGGCACGCCGAGGATCTCGGCGATGACGATCGGGGGCAGCAGATGGGAGAAGTCCGCCACCAGGTCCATCCGTCCCGACGGGAGCAGCGGAGCCAGGAGCTCCTCCGTGATGCGGCGGATGGCGGGACGCCAGATCTCGAGCGCCTGCGCCGTGAAGGCCGTCTGGGCGGGACGGCGCACGCGCACGTGCTCCGGCCCATCCAGCGTGGTCATCTGCAGGCGCGCGAAGCGCATGAACCCCTCGATGGCCGCGGGGCCCAGCGCCTGGACCTGGCGCTCGTAGAACTTGGAGCGGTCCCCCGTCAGGCGAGGATCCCGGCAGCCCGCCATCATGTCGTCGTAGCGGGTGATGACCCAGGCCTGCATCGCGTCCGACCAATGCACGGGGTCGGTCTGCCGTAACTCATTGTAGAGAGGAACTCTGTTGGCGAGATTCTCGGGGCTGACCGGGTTGAGGTCGCGACTGGGGGTGGGCATGACGGGAGCATAGGCGAGGTGACGTCACCTCGCTCTCCCGGCCTGGCGCCCCTGGGCGCTACTGGCGGAACACCTCGACATCGTCGAAGTAGAATGCGGAGTAGGCCGGCGACTCGGACAGGAAGCCGAGGGTGAGCTGTCCGGCGGTGACCTGGATGTTGGGGATGGAGACCTGGGTCCAGGCGGACGTCTTCGCGACGGGCAGACGGATGATGTTGCCCGTGCCGTCGTAGTCCTTGGCATGCATCTCCGCGCGCGTCTGTCCACCCGAGGAGTAGACCCAGGCACGCAGCGTATAGGTGCCGTTCGCCAGTCCGGAGAGGGTCTGGTAGGTGAAGACATGGTAGGGCACGGTCTTGTAGTGCGTGCCGTGGAGGTTGTTCGCCTGCCGCCCGCCATGGGTCTCGGTGAAGTCCGCGTCCTCCGAGCCATTGGGAGACCAGGTGCTCCACCCGGAGGGCTGCTGCGTCCCGCCCTCCCGATCGAAGCTCGGGTTGACGACCTGGACCGTGCCGGTGGGAGGAGGCGTGATCGGGGCGGTCCACATCCGCTTCAGCTCCTGGAACGCGGAGCGGTAGTAGCGTCCACTGGTCACTCCGCCTTCGAGCGCCGTGGAGAGCCCGAACCATTCCTCGTTCATGAAGTAGTCGGGCCCGAGGTTCCCGTTGTTGAAGCCTCCATCGTTGTGGACGCTCCAATCCCCAGCGGACTTCCACCACTCGTCGTTCCACTCGAAGACCACGCCCCCGAGCAGCGCGCGCGAGGTGGTGGCGCTCAGGTTGGGCAGCATCGTGTTCTCCCAGCGGTTCTTGTAGAAGTTGGCCTGGTTCTGCTGGGCCTGCGCGAAGCCCTGGCCATCCCACGTGCCGTGGTCACAGCCCACGGTGTTGTCGCAGGCGTCGTAGCCGAACTCCGTGAACAGCAGCGGCTTGTTGAGCGGGTAGCCCTGGATGATG